>DATLHE010000306.1:0-13338 GCA_035540335.1 Thermomicrobiales bacterium
ACCTCGGCCACCGAGGGCCGAGGCTACCGGACGCCTCGCCCGGCTCCCACCCCCCTCAGTCAGAGCGAACGCGAGGAACCCGACGCGACGCGCTGTGCGCTGCCGGGCCGTTCCATCCGGCACCCAACCATCCTGTCATCCCGAGCCCGTGCGCCGAGCGGAGCGAGGCACACGGTGTCGAGGGATCCCCATCGATGCGCAGCATCGATCTGGTGTCGCCAGCACACCCCATTGCCCGTGAACATCGCGTTGCCGGCCAGCCCCGGAGAGACCGGCGCTGCGGCGCCGGGGGATTCTTCGCGTTGCTCAGAATGACGGGTTGTTGTGAAGGCTCGCGCGGGCAACGTGAGGTGGTCGTTCGCGACGCACGCCGGCCACAGGTGCGGCACAAGGCCCGGCGCTACCGGGGGCATCGTGCCCGGATTCAGGCACGCAAAAGGGGCGGACTCAATGTCCACCCCTCCCATCCGCGTCCTCAAAATCGGGCGATCAACCCCGGTCGATGTAGTACGTCATGCTCTGCAACGCCGACACCGGGTCGATCTCGCGCACGGTCACATGCTCCGGCACCTTCAGGATCACCGGCGCGTAGTTCAGGATCGCCTCGACGCCGCCCTGGACCATCAGCTCCGCCGTCTCCTGCGCGTGGACCTTCGGCGTGGCGATGATCCCGATCTTGATCTCCTCCCGGCGCATCGTCTCGGCAAGCTCCGTTACGGGGCGGATCGGCATGTCGTTCAGCATCACCCCCGCGTTCTCCGGGTTGCGGTCGAACAGCGCGACGATCGAGAACGAGGAGGGGCTGAACCCGCGATAGTTCGCGATCGCGTGGCCCAGCTTGCCCATGCCGGCGAGCGCGACCGGCCACTGACGGTCGAGCTTGAGGATCTTGCCGATCGCCTTGCCGAGGAAGGCGGTGTCGTACCCCTTGCCCTGCTTGCCGAACTTGCCGAAATACGAGAGGTCGCGACGGATCTGGGCGGCGGTGACCCCGATCAGCTCCGCCAGCTCATCCGACGACACAGAGGCGACATCGCGGTCGGTGAGCGCCTTGAGTGTGCGGACGTAGATCGGCAGGCGGCGGATGACGATATCGGGGATGCCCTGCGTCTCGACCTCGAACGGCTCCACGAGGGCACCGGGGCGCGGGAACGGCCCAGGCGCCGACTCCAGCAGGGAGGTGCCGGCGCGGCGTCCCGGATCGCTGAGCGACGCGTGCTGCTCGCCCCGCTTTTCAGTTGATTTGCTCATGGCCATGGTCTTCCCAGGATGGTCGAATCAGGGCATGCGCGCCCGGCATGCCCGCGGGCGGAACTCTGGCGTGCGTTGGAGAGCGGATCTGCTTCCCGTTGAGACCGCGGCGATGCACGACGCTGCGAACAGCCCTGTCAGGCGGTGGAGCGACACATCCAGGCGGAGAGGATGTCACAAGCGGCTCGACCGCTCGTGCTGTTCTTCACAAGTGTACAGGACGTACGTGCCGGATTTCACAATGACCGGCTGCCGGCTCATGCCACCTATGGGGTGTCATGCCGTTCCATGCGGGGCGAATGCCGGAAACGTTGCGCGCCTGCTCCGTACGGTCGGCCTTTGTGGCCGACCTATGCTGGCCTATGGAGGTCGGCCACCGCTGGCAGCCGCGGGAGCCGACCGTACGGTGTCGGGTTTCTGGCCGCGCGTGTCGCCTATTCCTCATTTCGCTGCAGGGATGCTGGACGGCCAGATTAAAAACACCCACGTGGACAAACTGCAAGCATTATTCGGTTTCCCAGAACACGCGCTGGAACTCGGCGCTGTCGTAATAGCCGACCATGCTCACGATCTTGCCGCCCGAGACGCGGATGACGGCAATCTGCTCGGAGATCAGCTCCCGGCCCTGGCGGGCCGAGTACTCGCGGATCACGAACTGGACCGCGCCACGGTCCGGCGCGGAGATGACGTCGGTGACATCCCAGTGGGCGTTGGGGTAGGAGGAGACGACGGTGCCGAAGTAGGCCACGATCTCGTCCGCCGGGCGGATCGGCGCGCTGTGCGGATGTGCCCGGAAGGTGGCGTTCGCCGCGAGCGTGTTGCGAAGGCGTCGTGGATCCCGCGCATCGAGCGCCAGAAAGAACTCGCGTCCCAGCGCCTCAACAATCTCGGTCTCGGACAGACCGGATGCGCTTTGACGTTGGGCGTCCACGGTTGCCTCCTTGCTCGATGATGTGGGTGCGCTCATTCATATCGCTTTCTGGGACGAAACGGGGAGTCAGACGGTCAGGCGATCCGGCACGAGCGTGAGCAGCTCGTCGAGCGGCGTCTTCTGGATCGCGGCCAGCCCCTCGCGGGCGCCGGCGGCGTCGAGCGTCTGGTCCAGCGCGCGCAGGAAGCGATAGTCGTGGGCGACGAGCTCCTCGGCCAGCTCGCGCAGCGTCACGTTATGCTCGAGGCGGCTGATGCCCTTGCGCCGCCACGCATCGTCCGGCAGCGAGCGCAGCAGCGAGCAGGTGCTCTGGCGCAGGCGCCGGAAGCTGGCCATCAGGACGATCGTCGAATGCTCTTCGTCGGACTGCTGCCGGGTGAAGCTCGGGTGGTAGGGCGGGAGCTTGTCCAGGTCCGGGTTGTTCTGGTTGGCGATCGCGTACATCTTCGGGTAGAGGCGCTGCTCCTCTTCCCGCATGCCGAGCACGATCTCCTTCGCCGTCGGCTCGCCGCGGAAACGGGCGCGCTCCAGCCGGTTGCGATCGTGGATGGGCGACAGCCACCGCGACAGGTGATTGATGGTGAAGTGCAGCCGGATGATCAGCGCGTTGTTGTCCAGCCGCCGGATCGCTCGCAGCTGTTCCTCGCCCACCGGTGCGTTGACATCGATAAAGCTGGTGCCCGTCTGCATACCACCTGTCCTCTGTGCTCGCGATGCTGCCATGTCCCGGCCCCGCGGGCGCGATGAGCCGCGCCGGAGCCGCCCACGGGAACGCCGTGGGCTCGCCTATCACGTCATTATCGCACTATTCGCGATCCCGGCAGGCAAACCTTGGGCGGATGGCCGAACGCACGTCGCCATGCGCCAACCGTTGGGAAAGGCCCGCCCGGGTGAGCCCCGCAGGGGCGAAAAGCGGAGCGACCCCTTCGCTTCCCGGCCGAGCGCGGAGCGCTGGTCGCCACCGGCCCGGCCCCAACCTTCCGCCCATCGTCGTACGGGCGGATGGCCGCAGGCTCTCCGCCCTCTGGCCCACAGGGCCAGATCCAGCGCCCCAGGCTGCCAACCACCCTCTATATCCACAACGTGGCCATCTGGGCAGCCTTCCATAACGACGCCCAGGTGGCCACGTTTCCCCAACAACCTGGCCACGTGGAAAAGCCCGCCAGATCAACCACATCGCCTTAGGTGGCCACCGGCCAAGTTAATTCACGTGGCAACCTGACAATAACGACGCGATCCCGGCCCCGGCTACCCCTACCCGATCGCGTCCCGCGCCTGGACGAGGTGTGTGGCGTCGTGATCGACCATCGTGTTCAGGAGCCACCGCAGCGTGACCTCGCCGCGAGCACCGAGCAGCGCCGTCCGCCGCCACGCCGCGTCGTCCAGCTCGCGCAACCGCCCCACCAGCTCGCGCCGCAGCGCGGTGAAGCGCCGGAGGACCTGGTGCGGGTCCTGCGAGCCATACTCGTGCTCGATCGCCCACAACGAATCGTCGTACTCCTCGAGGTCGGGGCGATCCTCCGCAAGAATCCGCCAGACCCGGTCGTGGGTGATCTCCTCCCAGTCCAGCAGGTGCGGCAGGATCTCGACGACCCCCCAGCCGCCGTCCTGGGCGGGCTTCCGGAGATCCTCGCGGGAGCGGTCGGCGATCAGCCGCTCGAAATCCACCACCACGGTCTCGAGCGCGGAAAGGATGCCGCCGATGGCGCGCTCCGCGTGCTCCGCCTGATCATTGCCATTGCCGTTCCCGGCGGCTGGCTCTGCCGGCGATGCGCCCGGACCGCCAGAACCTCCGGCGGCGCCGTGGAGCGGCTGGAAACCAAACTGTGTCATGCGACCCCAATCCCACTTTAGCGTCTGTGTCATGTCACGCCCGGTGCCTGTCTCCCCCGGCATCCGGACGGACGCGGGCGCGGCGGCGCCCGAAGTCCCTTAGTCGTGCGAGCGGATCTCGATCTGGACCGGCTGGACGACCTGGAGGTCGTCCTCGTGCACCACCCGCCACGCCCGGAGGTGCGCCGGCTGGTCGGCGAACGACGCGATCAGAAGCAGCGCCTCGGGATAATGGGCCTCGCGCAGGTCCGTCGTCGACGGCGTGGCGGGCCCTCGTACGTGCGAGTGGACGATTGCGCCGAGCTCCCAGCCTTCCTCGCGCATCTCGCGCAGGGCGGCGATCACCTCGGCCGGATCCATCGTAAACCGTGACGGAGAGGCATCGATGTTGGTGCCCGGAAAGAACCGCGTGGCCTCGGTCAGCCACAGACCGTCCGCCGTGGCCTCGGGCGATCGCACCGCCAGCAGCCCGACCCCTTCGTTCGGCGTGGCGTCCAGCAGATGGACCAGGATCTGCTCCCGGATCGATGCCGGCAGGTGCAGCCGATCGACCGACGAGACGGGCACCGGCTGCCCGGCCGCGGGAGCATCCGTGTGCCCGGGCAGGGAACGATCAGTCATGGCCGCAAGCGATCTCCCGCACTCAATGCGTCAGCATCATCGCGTACGCCGCTGGTGGCGAACCTCCGCCGGACACGGGCGGATGGCACAGTACAATGCCCCCGGGCCCGGCGCGCTGCCCACGGCATGTCCGGGGCGCGCACCGGCGGATTGTACCAACTTCGACTCTCGGACGCGCCCACGCGCTGTGCCGGGGTGTCATTGCACGCCCGATCGCGCGCAACAGGAGCATGCCCGTTGAACGACTCATCGCCCGGATTCCGCCGCATGCGCCCGACCTGGAGCGGCCTCCTCGCGACGCTGTTGCTCGTCATCCTGCTTGCCGCGCCACTCCCGCTGGCCGCCCAGCCGGCGACGTCGTCCACCATCGCGCTCGACGCCATCAAGCCCGAGCAACGCGATGAGGTCGCCGCCCTCCTGCCCGATGGCCTGCCTGTCTACGACCTGACCCTCACCTTCCCGGCCGCTGGCAGCCTCACGCTGCGTGGCACCTCGACCCTCACCTACACGAACACGACCGGCGAGGACCTCACCGCCCTCCCGTTCCGCCTCTACGCAAACGGTCCGGACGCTGGGCACGACGCGCTCACCATCGAGCACGTGACCGTCGACGGCGCCGGCGCGACCCCTGAGTGGTCGGTCGACAACTCCGTCGCCACCGTGCCGCTCCCCTCGCCGCTCGCGCCGGACGCCGAGACCACCATCGCGATGGGCTTCGCCGCCGAGGTACCGCTGGACGCACGGGAGCACTACGGCATCTTCAACCTCTCCAGCAGCACGGGCACGTGGGCCCTCGCCCACTGGTACCCGGTGCTCGCCGGCCGCGACCCCGTCACCGGCTGGATGCTGGAGCCGACGAGCAAGAACGGCGACCCCATCTTTTCGGACACGGCCGCCTACGATGTGACCGTTATCGCGCCGGACGATCTCCAGCTCATCACCAGCGGCGTCCAGACCGCCACCGAGCCGCGCGAGAACGACATGCAGGCCACCACCTTCAGCGCCGCGCCCAGCCGGGACTTCACGATCGTCGCCGACTCCGACATGCGGTCCGTGACCCGCGAGGTCGCGGGAACAACCATCACCTCCTGGTACGAGCCGGGCCGGGACGTATCCGGCGAGGCGGTCGCCCTCTGGGCGGAGCAGTCGCTGGAGGTCTTCAACGACCTCCTCGGCGAGTACCCCTACCGCGAGCTGCAGCTGGTCCAGGTGGAGATCTACGGCGCCGCGGGCGTCGAGTTCCCGCAGCTCATCTATATGGGCAGCACCTATTACGACCGGGAGGCGCTACCCGATGGTCCGAGCTCGTTCGAGTTCACAGTCGCGCACGAGGTCGTCCACCAGTGGTTCTACAACCTCGTCGGCAACAACCAGTACGCCCACGCCTTCATCGACGAGGGGCTGACCAACTACCTCTCGGCGCAGGTCTACTTCGAGCGCGTCTACGACGCGGCGGCCGCCGCGCGCGTGAGCGACTCGTATCTGGAAGGGCCGTTCGAGCGGGCCGTCGCGAGTGACGCCGACGAGATCGTCGACACGCCGACCGACGCGTTTTCCTCGTCGCGCGGGTATGTGATGGCCGCCTACAGCAAGGCCCCGATGGGCTTCGCGGCGATCCGGGAGACGGTCGGAGACGAGGCGTTTTTCGCGGCGCTGCGTGCCTACGTCCACGCCTTCTGCTTCCGCGTCGCCACCCCGGACGATCTGCGGACGGCCTTCGACGCCGCGTCGGATCAGGACGTCGACGCCGTCTGGACGCACTGGTTCGAGGAGCGCAACGGCACCGACGACGTCACGCCGGAGAACTAGCCGGCGCGGACGCCCATCATCTCCTTCGCCACGGCGACGGCCTCGCCGTAGCGGGCGACGGCCGCTTCTGTGAAGGGGTAGAGATTGGTGAGGATGTGCCCGACGCCGAGCTCGCGATAGGCGACGAGCTGCTTTGCGAGTCCTTCGGCATCGCCCGTGAGGAAACTGTCCGGCGCGGACATCCACGACGGGAGATCGCCGAGATCCGGGTAGGCCACCGTCGCCCCGCCGGTGATGACCAGCGTGTCCGGGTCGCGCCCCTCCGCCTCGCACGCCGCCCGCACCCTGGCCACATCCTCCCGCACCTTGGCGACCGGCCCCAGCCAGTCGGTGGTCCACTGGTCCGCATGGCGGGCGGCGAGGCGCATCATGCGCGGACCGAACGCGGCGACGAGGATCGGCACGCCGCAGTCCCGTGGCCCCCGCGGCCGGATCTCGCAGTCCACGGCGCGATGATACTCGCCCGCGAAATCGACCGCGCGGTCCCGCAGCAACGGGCGGATGATTCGGAGCGCCTCCTCGAAGCGGGCGACGCGGTGATCAAAGGGCATCCCGAAGGCGTCGAACTCGGGCTCATGCCACCCCGCGCCGAGCCCGAGGATCAGGCGTCCGGCGCAGACCTCGTCCAGCGTGTCCGCCATCTTCGCCAGCAAGGCAGGATTGCGGAACCCCGCGCATAGGACCGTCGTGCCGAGCTCGACGCGCGAGGTCGAGGCCGCCAGCGCGGTCAGCATTGTCCACGCCTCCCAGAACCCGACCGTGGGGTGCCCCTCGAAGCGGTGCAGCACGTGGTCGTAGACCCAAACCGAGTCGAGCCCGATCGCCTCCGCCTGCTCCGCGCGGGCCCGCAGCTCCGCCCACGACGGCGCGGCGCCCCTCTCATCCTCCGCCAGCGGCAGAATCAACCCGATCTTCACGGAACCCCCTTCATAGACCCTGTAGACTGCATCCCATGAACGCTTCGTCACCCGACCCCGTGCAGATGCTGGATAACGCCCTCCAGGCGGCGACGGTACGCCGTCGACCTGACGCGCTCTTGCTCTCCGGCGGGCTGGACTCGTCACTGCTGGCCGCGCTGTGGGCCGCGCGGGGACACCGGCCACTCGCGCTGACGATCGGGCTGGACCCGACCATCCCCTGCCCCGCGCACGCGGCGCTGCCCTACCCCTGCAACCAGGACGTCGCCTACGCCGGGCGCGTGGCCGCGGCGCTGGGCCTCGACTGGCACCCGCTCGTGCTCTCCGTCGACCAGGCGCTCGCCGCGCTGGACGCGCTGATCGTGCAGCAGCGGTCGTTCGACCTCGGACAGCTTAACAACATCCCGCTCATCGCCGGCATCGCGGTCGCGCAACGACGCGGCGCGGCGACGTTCGCGACCGGCGACGACGCCGACGGCCTCTTCGGCGGCTACCAGTTTCTCCGGACGGAAACGGAATGGTCCACGTACGTCGCCGGGCGCATCCCGACGATCGATCCGCCCGCGCGGGGCATCGGCGAGGCCGCCGGGTGCGCCCCGCTCTTCCCGTTCCTCGAGCCGGAGGTCATCGCGGTCGCGACGACACGAAGGTATGACGAGGTCTACCGCTCGCTCCTCGCAAGCGAGCACCCGCTCCCGCCGTCGTTCGTCGACCAGCTCGACCCCGCGCTGATGACGGCCGACACCCGGCCGTGGGGCAAGGTGATCGTGCGGCAGGTCGCGGAGCGGTGGCTGCCACGCGAGATCGCCTGGCGGCCGAAGACGGACCTGCAGTTCGGCAGCGGCATGTGCGGGCTGGAGCCGATCCTCGCCGTGCGGGTCACGCCGGCGCGCCGCGCGGAGCTCGACGCGACCGGCATCGCCTGGTTCAACGACGCCCATCGGGCGCTTTTTATCCGTTCTCGCGAGCTCGGCGTCGAGATCCCGCCGCCCGGGGAGGGGGAATACGCCTGCCGCTCGTGCGGCGCGGGGGTGCCGATCGGCAAGCGACACTGCGTCACCTGTGGCAGCTGGCCGGCCGATCAGGACGGAGCCTGATCGGCCGGACGACGCTCGTGACGAGTTCGAGATAGACGACTCCCTCAAGCAGCGTGACGCCGGGGTCTCCCATGCTGGTGTCGGTCCAGTCCAGGAACGACGTCACGGTGCGCTCCCAGGTCGCGTCGTCGAGGGAGGGGTAGAGCGGGCGCAGGCGTGCCCCGTAGTCGCGCCGGGCCTCCGCGACCGTCTGCCCGAAGGTCCACGACACGAGCTGATGCACCCCTGTCACACCCCAGCGAGCCTCCATCGCCGCAACGACGTCCTCATCGGTGGGCGTCAGGGGCTGATGCCGAAAACCGGTCGCCTCGACGCGTCCGCGCCAAGCAGCGTCCCACGCACGGAGATGCGGCCCCTGCTCCGTCCGCTCGCGGACGATGACGACGGTGCCACCGGGACGCACGACGCGGTTCAGCTCATCCAGCACGCGCCACCACTCAGGGACGAGATAGAGCAGCGAGGCGACGACGCCGGCGTCGAACGGGTGATCACCAAAGGGCAGCGCCGTGGCGTCGCCGTCGTGGAGTTCGACCCGGTCACGGACGCGCAGGGCATCTGCCTTGGTCGCACAGGCGTCGAGCATCGGGCGCGAGATGTCGACGCCGGTGACGTGATGGCCGGCCATCGCGAGCGGGAGGGCGACGCGGCCGGTGCCGATGCCCGGCTCAATGATCGACAGGGGTGAGCCGTCGCCCAAGCGTCTGAAGAACGCTACCAGCTCACGCAGCGCGGCGGCGGGCAGGCCGCGCTGGTCGTCGAACTGGCTGGCGATGGCGTCGAAGGAGAGGGACATCGGCGTGCCTCATGTGCTCGTGCTGGTGACAACGGCGCGGCGATTCCGGAGAATGGCGCAAGACACCCAACCGGCACGACGCCCATCGAACGGAGACCGCATCGCCATGAGTATCACCGACATCGGCCACCCCGCCTACGGCTGCCACGACCTGAAGGCCGCGCTCGACTTCTACGCGCTGTTGGGCATCACGGAATCGTTCCGCCTGCTGAAGGAGGATGGCACCGTGCGGCTCGTCTACCTCCATGTCGCGGGGGACCGCTTCATCGAGCTCTTCCCGGGCGGGCCGCCCCTCCACGACCAGGCATCGAAGGATCGCCAGAGCTACCGGCACCTCTGCCTCGTGACGGACGACATCGCGGGGATGGTCGAGCACCTGCGCGCCAGCGGCGTGACGATCGACGTCGAGCCGAAGGTGGGACTCGACCACAATACGCAGGCGTGGATCAAGGATCCGGAGGGGAACCAGATCGAGCTGATGCAGCTCGCGCCGGAGTCGCCGCAGCGGGCGATCGCCGACGGAACGGCCTTCCCCAGCAGCGAGATCCTGGTTCAGCCTACGTAGGGGCTTCCAACACACAGCGGGGAGGGTGCAATGCCCTCCCCGCTGGTGATGTCGGTGCTACTCGACGGTATCACCAGGCTGTGGGCACGGGCCTATCCCGTTCGACCCCGGCGCGGGCACGATGTACTCGGCCTTCACCTCGCCACGCACGGTGGTCGAACCGTAGCCGACACCGTCCTCGCAGTGATGGACCACATAAGCCGCCGCAAAATCCGGCGGGTCCGCGGCCGCCGGACCAACGGCACCAATCGCCAACACCAAACCCGATTGCAGACGCCAGGACGCGTCGTTTCATGGCTCCCCTTCCTCACGATGGTCCACCCGCCACTCCCAGCCGAGGAACAGGCGGCGACCGCATCAGACATTCTGGATCCTTGAACTGCTCGACATTCTAGCAAATGGCGAATGTGCAATCCCGGCAGGGAGTGGAGAGCGTCGATCACGCCTATTTCGTCGGCGAGCAGGCTGGGATGGGCATGCCCTCCCCGTGAATCGTGTCGTGTTTCGTCACCGGCTCGAACGGCGAAGCGTGAGCGCGCCGCCGGCCATCGCGGTCGCCGCGCCGACCACCAGCCCCGCGACCGCGAGATCGAACTGCGTGCGCTCGATGGATCCTCCCACGCCGGTGTTCGGCAGGGAGATCGGGGCGGCCGTATCGGACACGGCGAGCACCGGATCATCGACGGTGGGTTCATCGCCCATGGGCGCCGGCTCGTCCACGACGGGCTCCTCGATCGGCTGCTCCACGACCGGTTCCTCGATTGGCTCCTCCACGATGGGTTCTTCGGTCGGGACCGGCTCCGGCTCCTCGACGACCTGCGCGTCGAGGATGAACGTCGGGCCGCCGAAGACGCCCTCGGGCGGGCCATCCGGGATCGTCAACTCGTGCGCGGTCGGTCCGCGCAGGACGTAGCCATCCGGAATCTCCGCCGGCATGATCGAGGCGACGATCGTCGACCCGAACGGCACATAGACGGTGCAGGAGGCGGCCCGGTCGCCCGGCTCGGTGAAGCAGGTCTCCGCGAACTCCTGGTCGAGCGCCACGAAGGAGACCGGCACCCCGGCCCATGGTGTGCATCCGACGAACGGGCCCGCGTTGCCGGGCTCGCAGTAGGCGGTGAAGGCGGGCAGGGGGAAGCCCTCGGGCTCCTCCTGGGCGGCGACACCGGTCGCCATCACCGTGGACAGGGCAATCGCGCCCACGGTCAGAAATGTGGACACCCGACGAACAGCGTTGTTCATTGCTGGCAACTCCGGTACCAAACGATCACTTCTCTCGCGACACACGTCGTCGCGTCACCCACGGACCCCGCCCGCTGACGCACCCGTGAGTCCCATACCCACAGCCGCAGCCGGGCACGAACATGCTGGCGCTCGCCCCCTTCTCCCCAGAGAGCGTGCGCATGACGCCCCGCTCATGAGTTGTGTATCGTCCCCATTGCTTGAAGAACGCATGGATGCGCGCGGCGGTTCCGCGTATTCGCGTCGCGTGAACGACCGAACGAGACCTCTTGCGGAAGGTGAGATTGTGCTGAAGCCCACGTACCCGATCGAGACAGAGCGCTTGCTGCTGCGCCCGTATACCGACGCCGACCTGGACGATCTCTACGCGTTCCGGAGCCGTCCCGACGTCGTGCGCTACCTGTATGAGGAAGCGGAGACGCGCGAGGAGGTCGTTGCGGCGCTGGAGCGGCGGAAGAAACGCGGTGTGCTCACCGAGGAAGGGGCGGGCCTGGTCACCGCCGTCGAGCTGAAGGGCACGAATCGGGTCATCGGCGACGTCGTGCTGGTCTGGCTGAGCGAGGAGCACCGGCAGGGCGAGATCGGGTTCATCTTCCACCCCGACTTCCACGGCAGGGGGTACGCGACGGAGGCGGCGCGGGAGATGCTGCGGCTCGGGTTCGGGGATCTGGGGCTGCACCGGATCATCGGGCGCTGCGACGCCCGCAACACGGCCTCGGCGCGGGTGATGGAGCGCCTCGGCATGCGCCTGGAGGCGCACTTCCGCGAGAACGAGTGGTTCAAGGGCGGCTGGGGCGACGAGCTGATCTACGCGATGCTCGCGGCCGAGTGGGAGGCCCGCCGACCTACGCCGTGACTCGGTCCAGCCAGTCATCCATGACGGCGAAGGCGTGGGCGCGGACCGGTTCCGACGAAAGGAAGAGGTCGTGCATGCCGCCGGGGATCGTCGCCGTGGTGACATTGCCTCCGAGCGCGGGCGCCCACCGCTCCATGTCGGCGACGTCGAGCACGGTGTCGGCCGTCATTGCCTCCGGAGACCAGGCATCCTGATGGAGCAGGCTGTTGTCCGAATGCATGACGAGCACGGGAACGCCGACCTCGAGCCCACGATGGAACCGGGCATGGGCGCGACGGATGGCCCGGAACCAGCCGGCGTGGATGGGCACTTCCGCGACCGGCTTCCACGTCGTGTCGAAATCCCACTCGCCGCGATGGTCCCGATGGATGCTCTCGGGGTAGACCGTGCCGAGTTTCTCGGGCAGGACGAGGTAGGGCCGGACGCGACCGATGCCGCTGATCGCCCAGGTGACGACGGTGCGCCGGAACCGGCTCTCCGCCAGCTCCAGCCAGGGGCTGTTGAGGATGAGCGCCTCGGCGCCCGCCGGATGCCGGTCATGCAACCAGAGCGGGGTGATGAGGCCGCCGGTGGAGTGCGCGAGGACGACGACGCGGCCGTGGCCGTCGGCGCGGATCTGCTCCATTGCGGCGTCGAGTTCCTCAAAGTAGGTGGTGATGTCGTCGACGAAGTAGGGGACGTCGTCTTCGCGGAGCGAGCGCCCGTAGCGGCGGAGGTCGAGCGCGTAGAAATCGTAGCCGCGTTCGGCGAAGTGGCCGGCGAGGTGGTCCTGGAAGAAGTAGTCGACGAAGCCGTGGACGTAGAGCACCGCGCCCCGGGTGTTCACGGGCGCGGCCGGTTGGCGGACGAGCGTGGCGACGTCGCCGCCGCGGAGGGCGAGGGTCCGGGTGTCCTGATCGCTCGTCATGCCTGCTCCATGTCGCCGCTTCCCCGGTGGGAACGTGCCGGTACCCACCATCGTACAGGGGCGGAACGTGACCGGGGAGAGCGCAACATTCGAGAAGCGGGCGCGGCAGCCGGCCAGTAGGCTGGAGGCACGATGGATCGCCGATACCTGAAAGGAAGCATGTCCCCATGATCACGCGACTTCACTCGGCCTCGGTGGTTGTTTCGAATCAGGATGCGTCGCTGGACTTCTTCGTCAACAAGCTGGGATGGGAGAAGCGCATCGACCAGCCGATGGGTGCTACCCGGTTCATCACGGTGGCCCCGAAGGGGTCGAATGCGGAGCTGGCGCTGACCCCGCCAGAGATGATGGCGGAGGCCGGCGAGAACGGCGTCAAGCCGGGGATGAACCTCGGCATCAGTTTCGTCTGCAAGGACGTCAAGGCGACGTGCGACGAGATGGTGGCAAAGGGCGTGACGTTCTCGATGCCGCCGATGGAGATGCCGTGGGGCGCGCTCGGGGCGCACTTCCAGGACC
>DATLHE010000307.1:0-6608 GCA_035540335.1 Thermomicrobiales bacterium
CCGGGATGTCACGTCGTAGCGAAAGGCTCGCCTCGGCCGGGGCCCGCTCCTCTTCTCGCCTGCGGCACGGCTGGATCCGCCCGTACGACCTCAAATGGCGGGCGAAGGTCGGCCACAAGGGCCGACCGTACGGGGAAGGGCTATCACGCAGGGTCGCCCCTACCACCCGTCGCGCGATCGGCCGGGACGCCGGTTTTGGAGTTGGCGTGGGCCGCTAGCTGCGCAATCATCGGTCTCACGCATTCGAGCGCGCACTATCATATTGATGACAATGTACGTACATGATTATCAGTCCAGTTGAGCCACTTCCCGCCTCAGAATCTTCACCCTCGCCTTGATCGATGTGTCCGTACCCCCTATAGTGGGCACCTGTACGTACAGGTGCATATTCCGCGACCGCGCCGTACGGGGAAGGGGAACACATACCATGCGCAGGGTCGGTTGTTCGCTGCTCGTCGTCATCATGCTCGCGTGCGCGCTGGGTCCCGGCGTCGGCTCGCCCGCGCCCGTCCAGGCCGCGCCCCGCGCCACCAGCGCCACCACGACCGATGCGCTCAACCTGCGCTCCGGACCATCGCTGTCCGATGGCGTGATCACCGTCATCCCGGTTGGGGCGCAGGTGACCCTCACCGGGAAGTCGGCCAACGGCTTCCGGGCCGTCTCCTGGAACGGCCGGCGCGGCTGGGCCTTCGCGACCTACCTGGCGATCAACGAGACGCCGGCCAGCCCGCACGCTTCCGCCATCACCACCGACGCGCTCAACCTCCGCTCCGGCGCGGGCACCACGAACGGTGTCCTGCGGGTCCTGCCGCGCGGCACGCGCGTGACGCTCACCGGGACGTCGTCCAACGGCTTCCGTGCTGTCGCCTACAAGGGATACAGCGGCTGGGTCTCCGCCGAGTACCTGCGCGGCGGCTCGGCGCGGGCGTCCGCTACGCCCGGCGGGACGGCGATCACCACCGACGCGCTCAATCTCCGCGCCGGCGCCGGCGTGTCCCACGCCGTCCTCGCCGTGATACCCGTGCGCAGCCGGGTCGTCCTCACCGGCGAGGTGTCCGGCGACTTCCACGCCATCTCCTGGAACGGCCGCAAGGGCTGGGCGTCCAGCAGCTTTCTCGCGATCGAGGGGACGGCGCCCGCCCCGCCCATGGCCGCGACGACGACCGACGACCTGAACCTGCGCTCGGGACCGGCCACCTCCTACGGCGTGGTGACGATGATGCCGCGCGGCAGCCGCGTCACGCTGACCGGCCAGACGACGAACGGCTTCCACGCCGTCGCCTTCGACGGGAAATCGGGTTGGGCGTTCAGCGCCTACCTGCGGCCGGGGAGCGCGGCGGCGTCCCGGCGGCCGTTCGCGACGTCCAACTCGATCGTCGGCCCGGTCCGGGGCAGCGCCGACCACGCGATCGGCTATGCCCGGCGAGCCGGCGCGGTGCGCCTGCCGGAGGTCGAGGCGTACATCCGCGAGATCTATCTGCGCGCACCGCAGGTCGGGCTCGACCCCGCGCTGCTGGTCAGCCAGTCGGCGCTCGAGACCGGCAACTGGACGAGCAAGTGGTGGCGCCAGCGGCTGAACCCGGCCGGGCTCGGCATCACCGGCAACACGAAGGCGCACATCGACAGCCAGGCCTTCTCCTCCGGCGTCCGGGCGGCGCGGGCGCAGATCGCCCACATGCACGCGGAGGTCTATGGCAGCTCGCAGCCGCTTCCCGCCGTGCTGCAGGGGGCCGACGTGAGCTACCAGAACGTCTTCGACGCCGGGTGGGCGGGGTCGATCCGCACGCTGGCCGACCTCTCCGGGACGTGGGCGGCGGATCCCGCCTATCACAAGAAGATCGTGCGCGTCGCCCGTGACATCTTCACATAACGACCATCGGCATGCACCTTGCGCCTTTTCCACGACCGGCACATCGCGGGCAGGAAGGAGCACCGTCATGGCGAAGATCGATCGACGCGACGACGTCAACCCCGAGCGCGGGGAGAAGGAGTACGGCGACGTCGAGTTCGCGGACCCGGTGAACAACAAGTACCCGATCGACACCGCTGAGCACGTGCGCGCCGCGTGGAGCTACATCAACCACAAGGACAACGCCGCCAAGTATGACAAGGACGAGGTCGAGACGATCAAGGACCGGATCATGAAGGCGGCGAAGAAGCACGACGTCGACATCGATCCGGACACGAAGGGCTGAGCGGCAGGTAGCAGCGTCGCGCGGATGATCACATTTCACCCGGCTCCCGTCATCCCGGAGGGGGCGACCGGGGTCTTTTCTCCAGACATCAGGGTGTGTCGGCCAAGGCAGAGATCCCTCGACACCGTGTGCCTCGCTCCGCTCGGCGCACGGGCTCGGGATGACGGGATTTGTTGGTGCTCGCGTCGGCGGGCCGGGATGACAGGGTTGGTGAGGCGCGGGGCATGCATTGGCGATGGGTCGTTGTGGGTCACGGACCCCGGGCACGCAGGCCCGGGGCTACCAGGGCGGTCGGGGTTTTCGGGAGGGTACACCGGCCTGAAGGGTCGCCACAGTTGCGGCACAGAGGGCCCGGCGCTACTGGGGCGGGCGGAGTGTGCAGGACAATCGCCGGAGTGTGGCGAGGGGAGGCCGGACAAACCGGGCTGACCTCGCGGTAGGATGGACGTCGAACGTCCCGCAGGCCATACCGGAGCACAGCCAGATGCCCGACCAGCTCACCGAGGCGCATGCCCGCGCGCTCGACGCCGCCGATCCGCTCGCGCGATTCCGCGAACGATTCTACGTACCTCCGGAAACCATCTACCTCGACGGCAATTCGCTCGGACTGCTCTCGCGCGACGCCGAGGAGGCCGTCCTTCGTGCGCTCGGGTCCTGGAAGGAGCATGCGATCGGCGGCTGGCTCGACGCCGATCCGCCCTGGTTCACCCTCGGTGAGGATCTGGGCGCGCGGATGTCGGCTCTGGTCGGCGCAGCGCCCGAATCGGTGGTCGTCGCCGGCACGACAACCGTCAACCTGCATCAGATGGCCGGCACCTTCTACCGCCCTGAGGGCAACCGGCGACGGATCGTCGCGACATCGCTCGACTTCCCGTCGGACGTCTACGCGCTGCAGAGCCAGATCCGCCTGCACGGCGGTGATCCCGCGCGGGATCTGGTGCTCGTGCCCAGCCGGGACGGCCGCACGGTCGACGAGGACGACATCATCGCGGCGATCACGGACGACGTCGCCCTGGTGTTGCTGCCCTCGGTCCTCTACCGGTCCGGCCAGCTGTTCGACATCGCGCGGCTCACCGCCGCCGCGCACGAGCGGGGCGTGACCATCGGCTTCGACTGCGCGCACTCGGTCGGGAGCGTTCCGCACGCTTTCGGGACCTGGGACGTCGATTTCGCGGTCTGGTGCTCCTACAAGTACCTCAACGCCGGCCCCGGCGCCGTCGGCGCGCTCTACGTGAACCCGCGCCATTTCGGTCGCCTCCCGGCCCTCGCCGGCTGGTGGGGCTACCAGAAGGAGCGCCAGTTCACGATGGCGCACCACTGGGAAGGCGCGGCCAGCGCGGGCGCCTGGCAGATCAGCACCATCCCGCTGCTCTCGGCCGCGCCGCTGCTCGGCGCGTTGGCGATCACCGAGGAGGCCAGCATCGAGGCGATCCGCGCCAAATCGCTCGCGCAGACCGATTACCTGATCGCGCTGCTGGAGGAGGGCGGGCTGTGCGACGCCCCATACGGCTACCGCGTTGGCACGCCGCGCGAGCATGAGCGGCGGGGAGGTCACGTCGCGGTGGAGCATGACGACGGGGCGCGCATCGCCCAGGCGCTGCGTGCGCGCAACGTGATCGTCGACTTTCGGCCGCCGGATGTCGTCCGCCTCGCCCCGATCGCGCTTCACACGACGTACCACGATCTCTGGCAGACAGTGGAGGTGCTCCGGGAGATCATCGAGACGGGCGAGCACATGGCGATCGCGGGAATGGGGTTGGTGACCTGAATGGGCCGGCTGCGAGAGACCACCCGTGGCTCCTTGCGGCCGCATCGTTCGTGTCGCTGCAACCCGGCAGGCGTAGAGTGGAGCGGCATGGGTCCCACATCATCGGCCGTCTTTCACCTGAACCCTCAGGAGGAATCGCCATGTCAGCCGCCGACAATGCCGCCGCCATCCGCTCCATCAACGACGCGTACAACGCTCGCGACTTCGACGCGGCCGCCAGGCTGTCCGCGCCGGACGCCGAGTGGATCAACGTCCCTACCGGGCAGACCCTCCGCGGGCAGGACGGCGCCCGCCAGTTCATGCAGGCATGGGCAACGGCCTTCCCGGATAGCCGGGTCGAGACCGTGACCGTGATCGCATCCGATGACGGCGCGGCGATGGAGTTCATCGGTCGCGGCACGCACTCCGGGCCCCTTGCCAGCCCGGCCGGCACCATCCCGCCCACCGGGAAGCATGTCGAGGTGCCCTTCGCCCAGATCATCCTGACGCACGACGGCAAGATCACCCGGGCGCGGCTCTACTTCGACCTCGCCGGCCTGCTTCAGCAGCTCGGCCTCGCGCCGGCGGCAGCGCCAGCCAACGCCGACTAGCGCCGGCACACGCGAGCGGGGATGTTCGTCATCCCCGCTCGCCGACCGGAGGGGACGCGGTTGCCAGCCAGGCGATCCTGTCGTACCGTGACGCTCCCAGTAACGGGACGCACCGCTGCTGTCCTTGGCGCCGATGCCCGCATCACACCCGATCCCCGGCCACGCCACGGCCCCGGCACTCCGGAAGGCTCCGCATGTCCTCGCTCATTCCCATTTCCAGGCCATGACCGGGCCGCAATCGTTCCTTCGCCGCACGTTCGCCTCCCTGTCTGTACGCAACTACAGGCTCTTCTTCATGGGCCAGGCCATCTCCCTCTCCGGCACCTGGATGCAAACGGTCGCCCAAGGGCTGCTCGTGCTGGAGCTCACCGGTTCGGGCACGGCGCTCGGGCTCGTCACGGCGCTGCAGGCTCTCCCCGTGCTGCTTTTCGGTGCCTGGGGCGGCGTGACCGCCGACCGGTGGCCCAAGCGGAACATCCTGTATGTGACCCAGAGCGTCGCCGGCGTCGCCAGCCTGCTGGTGGGCGCGCTCGTGATCACGGATCATGTTCAGTTGTGGATGATCTATGCATTGGCGACCGTGCTCGGCTTCGTCAAGGTCTTCGACAACCCGACGCGGCAGACGTTCGTGCGGGAGATGGTCGGCCGGGACCGGCTGACCAACGCCGTTGCCCTCAACTCGACTGAGATGAACCTGGCGCGGGTGATCGGCCCGACGATCGCCGGGATCACGGTGGCGACGGTCGGGCTGGGCGCCTGCTTCGTCGTGAACGGGGTGTCGTACGCGGCCGTGGTGGCCATGTTGCTCCGGATGCGACCCGAGGAGCTCCGGCCGGCGGCGCGTCTTGCTCGCGCCCGCGGCCAGCTGGGTGAGGGATTGCGCTACGTGCGCGCGACGCCCGTGGTGCGCAACACGTTGCTGATGATGGCGATCATCGGCACCTTCACCTATGAGTTCTCCGTCGTCCTGCCCCTCTTCTCGGAGTTCACCTTCGATGCCGGCGCCAGCGGCTACGCGGCGCTGACCGCCGCGATGGGGGTGGGCGCGGTCGTGGGAGGCATCTTCACCGCCGGACGGGCGACGACCACGCCGCGCATGCTCGTGACGTCGGCAAGCCTCTTCGGTGTCTCGGTGCTGCTTGCCGCGATCGCGCCGACGCTCGCGCTGGCGATCGGCGCGATGGTCATCGTGGGGTTCTTCTCCATCAACTTCACGTCGCTGGGGAATGTCACCCTGCAGCTGGAGAGCGCGCCGGAGATGCAGGGGCGCGTCATGTCCCTCTGGTCGATCGCCTTCCTGGGCACGACGCCGATCGGCGGCCCGTTGATGGGCAGCATCGGCGAGCATGTCGGGGCGCGCGCCGCGCTCGGTATCGGCGGCATCGCCGCACTGGTCGCGGCCGCGCTCGGCACGATGGCGGTGCATCGGATGGCCGGCCACACCCATCTGCCCCGGAGCGAGACCGCGCGCTGACGGCAAGCTGGCTTGACGGCATCGGCGTACCGCACTGTGATGTTTTCCCTACTCTATCGTCTCTATCTGTAGAAGGGCGTTCTGGTGCCGTGTCGAGGAGACGGGGCATGGGTGTACTGCCGTGCCATTCTCCAATAAAGGGCGACCCACCTCACGATGAGGGCGGTGACGCCGAGCTGGTCGCACGAGCACGGCGAGGGGACGCTGGGGCGCTCTCCTTGCTCTATCGGCGCCATGTTGACAGGGTCTATGACTTCGCCGCGCGCCGCCTCGGGCAACGCGAGGATGCCGAAGATGCGACGCAGACGGTTTTCTTGCGGGTTGCGCAATCGCTCCATCAATGTCGCAGCGACGACGCATTCACCGGATGGCTTTTCGCGATCGCCCGCAATGTCGTCACCGACATGCTGCGGTCTCGACGGACTCGCACGATGTCGTTGGACGAGGAACCGGAGATCGAAGATCCGGACCCGCCGCCGGACGACGTTGTGGTGCGGTCGGCGCAGGGGAGCGAGTTGAGGATGGCACGCGCCCACTGCCTGAATGAGACCGAACGGGAGCTGTATGACCTTCTCGTCCAG
>DATLHE010000308.1:0-10057 GCA_035540335.1 Thermomicrobiales bacterium
GGGCACGCCGCGCCCGCACCCGAAAGCACGCCGACGCCGGCCTCGCGTCCCCGGCCGCCTCCCCGGTGGCGCAGGCCAAGGTGCAATCCACGGTCCTCATGCGGACCAGCTTCGACGCGTTCGTGCCCGCCCCGATGACGATCCGGATGCTGCGCATCACCCTCGCGCCCGGCGCCACGGTGCCGATGCACACCCACCCGGGGCCGGAGTTCGACCGCGTCGAGTCCGGCACGCTCACCGTGCTCGCCGACGGCGACGCCACGATCACGCGCGCCTCGGGCGACACGGAGGCCGCCTCCGCCGAGGGCACGGCGCTCGAGACGGGCGACTGGGTCGTCTATCAGGCCGACGCCGGCATGTCGTTCGAGAACCAGAGCGAGGAGGACGTCGTCCTCCTGTCGGCGGTGCTCCTCCCCGTCGGCTCCGACTACCCCGAGAGCATCACCTACACCGGCGGCAGCCCGACCTCGGCCGATTTCGAGGGCGTCTCCTTCTCCGTCCTCGGTGATGGGCTGGTCCAGGACTTCCCCGCCGGCGCCGCGTCGGTCACGATCGATTCGCTCGTCGTCCCGCCCGGCACCGACCTGCCCGCCACGGACAGCGTCGCGATGTACTCGCAGGTCGACGGCAACTTCTCGTTCACCGTCGACAGCGGCGCCGTCCAGGTCAGCCGCACCAAGCTCGAGGCCCTGCAGCCGAACGCGATCCCCGGCGAGGAGTTCACCCTCGAGCCGGGCGACGCCGCCTTCTTCCCGGCCGGGGTGACGGCAACCTCCCGCGCCAGCGAGAAGGCGCCGCTGGAGCTCCTGCGCCTGACCCTCGACCCGGAAGGCGACGTCGCCGGTAACCCGGCCGCGCTGACGTTCACCGCCGGCAGCGCCACCTCGGGCGACGCGACCGGCGGCGCGGAGACCACCCCGGCGGCGGAGGCCGCGACCGGCGCGCTGGTCACGGTCAACGCCGACAACGTCAACCTGCGCGCCGAGCCGAACACCAGCGCGGACGTCGTCGATCAGCTGGCCGCCGGCGTCGAGCTGGAGGTCATCGGCGGTCCCGAGGAGGGCGAGGGCTACACCTGGTGGCACGTCCGCGTCACCTCGCAGGGCGGCGCCGAGGGCTGGATCGCCTCCGACTTCTTCGACGGCAACCCGCAGGCCGGCGCCGAGGCGGCGACCACGCCGACCCCGGCGGCCACCCCCGCGGCCGGCGCGACCTTCGCCGAGGGCGCGACGGTGGTGACCACGGAGGACAACGTCCGCATCCGCGCCGAGGCCTCCGTCAACGCCGACGTTGTCAACGCCTTCCCGGCCGGCACCGAGTTCGTGATCACCGGCGCGCCGCGGCAGGCGGACGACTACACCTGGTACCCGGTCGCGCTCGTCGGCGACGAGAGCGTCACCGGCTGGCTGGCGTCCGACTTCCTGGCGCCCGCCGAGGGCGGCCAGTAGCCCGGATCCCTGCACCACGCAGGTAGCAAAACGCCCGGCCGCGAAACTCGCTGCCGGGCGTTGTCATTCGCGTCAGCCAAAGTAGCGGCGCACCTCGGAGAGTGTGCGCCTCATGCTGGTCGCAAAATGCCCCGAGGGAGCCGCTCCCGCCCTACGCCCGCCGCGCCTGCTCGGCCAGCACGGCGTCGCGCATCACCTCCACCGGCGCATCCTCGCCGGTCCAGAGCTCGAACGCCCGCGCCCCCTGGTGGATGAGCATCCCCAGCCCGTCGAGCGTCCGGTGCCCGGCCCCGGCCGCGGCACGCAGCAGCGCCGTGTCGCGATAGGTCAGGTCGCAGACGACCGCCCGTCGTGGAAGACGGCGCAGGTCGCCCGGCGCGACCGGCAGCTCGTCGTGCCAGCCGAGCGACGTCGCGTTGACCAGCAGGTCGGCCGCCGGGAACGCCTCGCGTGCGGCATCCTCCCACCGCACGGTCGCGGTGCCGAGCTCGGCGGCGAGCGCCGTCGCCCGCGCCTCGGTGCGGTTGGTGAGGACGACGGTGCCAGCGCCCATCTCCTGGAGCGCGACGATCACCGCCCGCGACGCGCCGCCGGCCCCGAGCACGACGGCCGTCTGGAAGCGAGCGTCGCCGACGCTCGTCGCCAGCGAGCGGCGGAAGCCGTAGGCATCCGTGTTGTCGCCACGCAGCCCGCCGGAGGTCGGGACGATCGTGTTCACGGCGCCGATCCGCCGCGCCGTGTCCGTGACCTCGTCGACGAGCCCCATCACCGCTTGCTTGTGCGGGACGGTGACATTGCCGCCCAGCATCTCCGGCTGGCGGATCCTCGCCACCCGCTCCGGCAGCGCGTCCAGCTCCGTCTGCCACAGCTCATAGGTGGCCTCGATGCCAAGGGCCCGGAACGCCGCGTTGTGCATGTGCGGCGAGAGCGAATGCTCGACCGGGTTGCCGATCAGGCCGGCATATCGCACGTGTTGCTCCCTTCCCGGCTACGCGGCGAGGTCCCACGGGCTCTTCGCCCGCTCCGACGCCGGCACGCCGCCCGGCAGGGCGCCGCCCTGGCAATCCTCGGCGTCCGGTTGCTCGGTGCAGAGGTTCTGCTGATGCTCCTCGTAGGTGTTCGAGAAGATGTGTGCGCCCGAGCCGTCGGCCTTGGCGACGAAGAAGAGGTATTCCACGTCGGCCGGTTGCAGCACTGCCTGCAGCGAGGCGAAGCCGGGGTTGGCGATCGGGCCCGGCGGCAACCCGTCGTGCGTGTAGGTGTTGTAGGGGCTGTCCTGCCCCTGTTGCAGCAGCTTCGTGTTGAGCTTGGGCCACCACTCGTCCGGCGTGCCCACGGCGTACTGGATCGTCGGGTCGGCGTCCAGCGTCATGTCCTGCTTGATGCGGTTGAGGTAGACGGCGGCGATGATCGGCCGCTCCTCCGGCAGCACGGCCTCGCGCTCGACGATCGAGGCGATGGTGACGGCCTCGTAGATGCTCAGGCCGGCGTCCGCCGCCTGCTGGCGCATCTCCGGCGTGAACTGCTGATCGAAATTCGAGAGCTGGTAGCCGATGACGTCGGCGGCGCCACCGCCGGTCCCGATCGTGTAGGTGTCGGGGAAGAGGAACCCCTCCAGCGAGGCGCCCTTCGGCGCGTCCTTCAGGAAACCGTAGGAGCCGCGGAAGTTCTCGACGTCGGACGCGGCGTTGATGTAGTTCTCGGCGCCATTCGGCAGCCCGGCCTTCTGCACGACCGCCGCGTTCTGCTCGATGCGCTGGCCTTCGACGAACGTGACGTCGAAGGCCTTGGTGGGCTCGGTGGCGTTGGGGTCCTCCTCGGAACCACCGGCCGGCTCCGGGATGCTGATGACGTCGATGATCTGCGGCACGCTCATGCCGATCCGCAGCGTGTAGAGCCCCGGCTGCAGCTCGCGCCCGGTGAACCGCATGCGCGTCTCGAAGTAGGTCGAGTACCGCACGAGGTCCGCGTCCTTCAGCTTCTCGGCGACGCTGCCGGTATCGTCGTCCGCGGTGACCTCGATGGTGACGGGCCGGCCGATCTCCTCGGCGCGCGAGCGATCCTGCCAGTAGTTGAAGAACCAGGTGCTGCCGCCCAGCACCAGCGCCGCGACGACGACGATGCTGACGATCTTCAGCGATTGGGTGAGAACGCGAACCAACAGAGTGCTCTCCTGAGGTGCGCCCGGGCGCCGCAGTGCGCCGGACGGCTATGATGCTCGTGGGCATTGTCCGCTGTGACGGATCACGTTGCCCGCCGCATTGCGACATTCTACCCCGTGCCGGATGCCCGACCACAACGCCCCACGTGACACAGGTGAAGACGCGAGCGGCACGCCACCGCTGATCGTGCTCGTCGGCCCGACCGCCGTCGGCAAGACGGCGTTGTCGCTCGACCTCGCCGAACGCGTCGGCGGCGAGATCGTCAACGCCGACTCCCGCTCGTTCTATCGCGGCATGGACATCGGCACCGCCAAGGTCTCGCCGGCCGAGCGTGATCGCGTCCCGCACCATCTGATCGATATCCTCGATCCCGGCGATGCCGTCTCGCTGGCGACCTTCCAGGACCTTGCCACCGCCGCGATCCGCGACATCACGGCGCGAGGGCGCCTGCCCTTCCTCGTCGGCGGCACGCCGCAATATGTCAACGCGCTGGTCGAGGGCTGGCGGATCCCGCGCGTCGAGCCGGACGAGGCCTTCCGCCACGATCTGGAACGCCTCGCGGAAGCGCACGGTGTCGCGCCCCTCCAGGAGCGCCTCGCCACGGTCGACCCGGCCGCCGCCGCGAAGATCGGGACGAACCTGCGGCGCATCATCCGCGCGCTCGAGGTCTATGAGAAGACGGGCCGTCCCATCAGCGAGCTGCAAGCGAAGGGCCCAGCTCCGTTCCGCGCGCTGGAGCTGGAGCTGTGGCTGCCGCGCGACGTCCTCTACCCGCGCATCGACGCTCGCGTCGACCACCAGGTCGCGCGCGGGCTCTTCGACGAGATTCGCGGTCTGCTCGCCCAGGGCGTCGCGCCCGACGCGCCCTCGTTCTCCAGCATCGGCTACCGGCAGGTGCTGCCATACCTGCGGGGCGAGGCCAGCGCGGACGACGTGATCGCGCGCATCAAGCACGACAGCCATCGCCTGGTGCGGCATCAGGAGACGTGGTGGCGCAAGAATCCGCGTCTCGTCCGGATCGACATGGCCGGCGTGGCCCCTCGGGATCACGCCATGCGCGACATAGAGACGCATTTGCATAACCGACCGCAATAGTCGGCAATGCCGGGTATAATTCTTTCCATACGGTAGCTGCTATCAGCTCGCAGCGCTGCTGGTTCCCCATGGCCATCAGACGAACACACACCTCGCGGGCGACACTATGCCCGCGGAGAAAGAGGAGTTCATGACCACCACAACCACGAGCGACAACCAGACGGCGTTCGCGGAGTACGCCCATCCCGAGGTGCTGGTCAGCACCGACTGGGTCGCCGGGCACCTGGACGATCCGAACGTCCGCATCCTCGAGTCCGACGAGGACATCCTGCTCTACGAGCTCGGCCACATCCCCGGCGCGCTCAAGCTCGACTGGCAGACGCAGATGCAGCAGCCGGTCAACCGCGACTTCGTCGATAAGGCCGGCTTCGAGCAGTTGATGCGCGAGCGGGGCGTCTCCAACGACACGACGGTCGTCCTCTACGGCGACAAGAACAACTGGTATGCCACCTACGGCTTCTGGCTCTTCCGCTATTTCGGTCACAAGGACGTCCGCGTGATGGACGGTGGCCGCGCCAAGTGGGAGGCCGAGGGACGCGCGTACAGCAAGGACGTCCCGTCGTATCCGGAGACGGACTACTCCGCCAGGGAAGCGGACGCCTCGATCCGCGCCTTCCGCGACGACGTGCTCAAGCAAGTCAACGCCGGCAGCCCGGCGCTCGTCGACGTCCGCTCGCCAGCGGAGTACACCGGCGAGCTGCTGCACGCCATCGGGTACGACCAGGAGGGGGCCCAGCGCGCCGGGCACGTCCGCGGCGCGCAGAACGTGCCGTGGGGCACGGCCGCGAACGCCGACGGCACCTTCAAGTCGGCCGAGGAGCTCCGAAAGCTCTACGGCGACAAGGGCATCACGCCGGACAAGTCGATCATCGCGTACTGCCGGATCGGCGAGCGTTCGAGCCACACGTGGTTCGTGCTCAAGTACCTGCTCGGCTACCCCGATGTCCGCAACTACGACGGCTCGTGGACCGAGTGGGGCAGCCTCGTCGGCGTCCCGAACGCGGTCGGCGATCAGCCGGGATAGTCCCCGGCGGATAATCCGTAGCGGAGGACGTGCGGTGCGAAACCCCCGAGCGCAGGCACGGACGTAGCAATGTCCTCCCTGATCGGTCGGCGATGATCGCTCACCGGCCGCAGTGATCCCGCTACTACATTCAGAGAGACACTTCGTTGGATCGACAAGACTACATCGAGATCATTCTCGACCACTACGAACACCCGCGAAACAAGCACCGGATGGAGCATGCCTCCGTCCAGCTTGGCGGCGGCAACCCCGGCTGCGGCGACCTCATCACCGTCTACCTGAAGGTCGGCGAGGACGACCGCATCGCCGAAGCCAGCTTCGAGGGCGAGGGCTGCACGATCTCCCAGGCCGGCGGCTCCATCATCGCCGAGCTGATCGAGGGCATGACCCTCGACGAGGTCAAGGCGCTCGGCAAGGAGACGATGATCGAGGAGATGGGCGACGACGTGGTCAAGAGCCGCGTCCGCTGCGCCACCCTCGCGCTCGGCACCGCGCAGGCCGCCGTCGACGCCTACCGCCGGGACAAGGCGCGCCAGGCCCAGGGCCTCGCCACCGAGGAACAACCGGAAGCCTTCCAGAACTGATATCCTGTCGGCAGAGATCCGCGCAAACCTGACCTATCTGGCGTACTGACACGCCCGGGGGAACACCGGTGAACGAGCCGGACGCGCCCGCCTCTGCCGCAGGGACCATCCGCCGCCCGCGTCCACGCGAGCTCGCCATGAGCGCCGCGTGGAACGGCGGCTTGACGCGCTCCCTGCTGACGACCGACGGCACGCCGGTCTCGGTCGTCTTCCCCGGCCACTGGACCCATGGTTTCGGCCCCGACTTCACCGACGCCATGCTCGATATCGGCGGCCGCCTCCGCACCGGCGCCGTCGAGATCCACGCGCGCGCCAGCGACTGGGTCGCCCACGGCCACCATCTCGACGAGCGCTACAACGCCGTCATCCTCCATGTCGTCACCACCAACGACCTCGACGCTACCCGTCGCGCCGACGGCGCTATCGTGCCGGTCGCGGTCCTGACGATCGCCGACGACGTCCTCTTCGCGATCGACCGCCGCCTGCCGGAGATCTGGGCCGAGTTGGGCGGCACCGTCTGCGCTAGCGACCTCAGCGCCCGCCGGCCGGAGCGCGTGCGCGCCGCCATCCAGCGCCTCGGCGACCAGCGTCTCGCGGCCAGGGTAGCCGCATTTGAAGCCGCGTTGTCGGAGCACGCCCCAGCTGCCGTGCTGCTGGAGTCGCTGCTCGACGGCTTCGGCTACAGCGAGAACCGCGGCCCGATGCGCCAGCTCGCCGCGACGATGACGAGCTTCGGCCTCGCGCGCGGCGACGCCGACCACCTCCTCGCGCACATGCTGGGTATCGGCGGCTTCCTGCCGCTGTCGCCCGCCGAGGCGCACCTCGGGCGCATTCTGCCGGAGGAACGGGCCGCCATCGAGCGCATCTGGGAAGCGGAGCGCCGCCCCTTCGACGACGAGATCATCCCCGCCACCGCCTGGCACCTCGGCCGCACGCGGCCGGCGAATCATCCCGTCGCCCGCATCGTCCAGGCGGCATCCTTGCTCGCCGTGACGGCGGGCGATCCGCTGGGTCCGGTTCTGGAGACGCTGCGCGCCGGCGCCTCGCTCGTCGACGCGCTACGGGCGTGGACGAACCTCCCGGGACGTCCTCCGCTCGGCGCGAGCCGGGCCACGAACATCGTCGCCAGCATCCTCCTCCCCTTCGCGCTCGCCTACGCCGCCCACGACGAAGACGCCGACCTGGAGGACGCCGCCTCCCGTGCCTGGGCGGAGCTGCGGCAGGCGGAATGGTCGCGCCCGGCGAAGCGCGCGCTCGCCCAGGTCACGGGCGGGAAGCCGCTGCGCAACCTCGGCGAGCGTGGCCACCAGGGCCTGCTCCACCTGGACCGCGCGCTCTGCACCCCGCGTCGCTGCTACGAGTGCCCGATCGCCGCCGAGGTCATCCGCGATGTCACGGCATGACGATCGGCGGCCACCCGGCACATTGAACGCTGCAAGAAAAACTCTCGCGATGGGATCGTGTTTTCGCACATTTGGAAGAGGAAGGTGAGGCGTCATGACCACAGCGAGCGGCGGGATCTGGGCCAGCGGGGATGCGTACGACCCCTATGTCGGGCGCTGGAGCCGTCTGGTGGCTCGCGAGCTCCTGGCGTGGTTGGGGGTGCCACCCGGCGGCCACTGGCTGGACGTCGGGTGCGGCACCGGCGCGCTCAGCGGCACCATCCTGGAGCTCGCGTCGCCGGCGGAGGTGGTCGGCGTCGACGCCTCCCCCGCCTTCATCGCCTACGCGCGAGCGCACGTGACCGATGACCGTGCGCGCTTCGAGGTTGGCGATGCCCGCGCCCTGCCCGTCGCGGACGCGACGTTCGACGCGGTGGTGTCCGGCCTGATGCTGAACTTCGTGCCCGATCCGGCGCTCGCGGCGGCCGAGATGACGCGGGCCACGCGCCCGGCCGGCAAGCTGGGCCTCTATGTCTGGGACTACGCGGGCGGGATGGCCATGATGCGCCGGTTCTGGGACGCGGCGACGGCGCTCGATCCGGAAGCGGGCGAGCGGGACGAGGGGCGGCGTTTCACGTCCGTCTGCCGCCCGGAAGCGCTGACCGACCTGTTCACCAGCTCCGGGTTGCGCGCGGTCGAAACCCGCGCCATTGAGATCCCGACGCTGTTCCGCGACTTCGACGACTTCTGGGGACCGTTTCTCGGCGGACAGGGCCCGGCGGCGTCCTACGCGATGTCCCTGAGCGACGACCGCCGCGAGGCGCTGCGCGAGCGCCTCCGCTCCACCCTGCCGGTACGGGACGACGGCGCGATCCCGCTCACCGCGCGGGCCTGGGCGGTGCGCGGCGAGCGGTAAGGGGCGTGGAAACGGGCCAAGGCGCTCGTCTCGACACTCGACGTGGCGCTCACGTCCCCTCGCCTCATCGGCGATGCGATCATCCTCGCCGGGGTCGCCACTGCGGGCAGAACGTGGCGACTATCGTCCGGCCTCGGCAGCCGCCGCGCCATGTCGTCCCATCGTGGACCCAGTCAGCCGGTGCCGCCTACCACTCCGTGCTGCCGACGTAGATCGTCGTGCCCTGTGGCAGGTCGTCCTTGCCGGCGGCGAGGACGATCGCCTTCGCGAAGTCTTCCGTCGTCGGCAGCCAGCCGGCCTCCTCGCGGCGCTGGTCGATCACGCCTGGGCGCATCCGGTTGAGCAGCTTCGGCGTGATCGTGCCGTCGATCAGGTCGCCGCTGACGACGACGAAGCGGATGCCCGCCGCCTCCAGGTCCGGCTGCAGCGCCCGCAGCTCGACCTCGCCCGCCTTCTTGCTCGCCGCTACCGGCTCGTATTCCGGCATCACCGGCTTCTCGCCGTGGTAGTGCGCGAGGTGGCTGGTGACGAAGACGACCGTGCCGCCCCGCGCCATCAGCGGCAGCGCCTTGCGCACGAGCGCCACCTGCGCGTCGCGGTTCAACCGCATCGCGTAGCCCTCGTCGACGTCCTTCTCCAACCCGCCGCTGGCGTTCAGGATCAGCACGTCCAGCCGCCCGAACGCCTCACGCACCGTGTCGTACATCGCGTCGACCGAAGCGCCGTCGGTGATGTCCGCCTCCACGATCGCCGCTTGCCGGCCCGCGCCGCGCACCGACTCGGCGATCTGCTCGGCGCGGCGCGCCTTGCTGCGGTAGTTGATCGCCACGTCGGCGCCGCGCTCGGCGGCGATGCGGACCGTCTCCGCGCCGACCCCACGCGACCCGCCGGTGACAAGGATCGCCTTGCCGGTCAGGTCGACATCCGGCGTCGCCGGCGACTCATCGATATGCACTGCGCTGCTCATGGGTGTCCCGTTTCCGTGTCCTATGTCTCTTCCTGATAGATGGCGTCCGGCTCGTTGGGACGGTAGAACATCGCGCGTCGCCGCCCCACCAGGGTGAGCGCCTCGCGCGCCGACACGCCCTGCCGCCGGAGCACGTGCCGTACGAATTCTAGCCCGGCTTCGAACTCGGGCTGCACGACCTCGTTCGCACCGGCGTCCCGCAGCTCCTGCATCTCGTCGTACCGCGCCGCGCGGGTGATGATGTCGATGCCCGGGTTCATCCGCCGCGCCAGCCGCGCCGTCTGCGCGCCGACAATGAAGTTCGGCACGGTAACCGCGACTGCGCGGGCCGCGTGCGCCCCTGCCCGATGCAGCACCGGCTCGGCCGTGCTGTCGCCGTACAGAGCGGGTATACCACGCGCCTGCAGCTCCTGGACGACTGCCGGGTTCATGTCGATGACCACGCAGGCCAGTCGCCGCCGCGTCAACGCGTCCTCGAG
>DATLHE010000309.1:0-8388 GCA_035540335.1 Thermomicrobiales bacterium
ATCCAGTGAGATGCCGCGCCCGAGCGGGATGTCGAGGTTCTCGAACGGGATGGTCTCCGCATGGGCACGATGGAGCGCGAAAAGCGTCGCCTCCGCGGGCGCGAGCGGCCCGTCGTACCCCGTGCGGCGCCGGTAGGCGTCAATATCGACGCGATCGATGTCCCACTCGGATGCCACCGGGGCATCCGCCGGAGTCTGTATGATCACCATATGCTGCCTCCGTGTGCATGCCGCGCCGGGGTCGACCCCGGCGCCGTCTCATGTCCCCACGGTAGCGCTTCAAGCACGCTTGAGGTCAAGCCGCCCGGCGCACATCATCGGTCGATGAACAGGCCGACGAGGGCCTGGACCGCCTCCAGCGTCGCCTGGCCCACTCGCCCGCGTCGCTGGCGAAGGCGAAGCACACTGATGGCTCGCAATTGGTCGCACATGATGATCGAGTCGTGGCGGAGGCCGCCGTCCGGAGCGTGAATCGCAAGCTGTGTGGGAAGGAGGCGGTCGGTTCGCGTGATGGGCGCGATGATGCAGAGTCCGTGGGGGAGGCGGTTGAAGGCATCATTGGAGATGACGAGAGCGGGGCGCACCCCGCCTTGCTCGTGGCCGACGATCGGATCAAGAAGTGCACTCCAGACCTCACCACACTCAGGAACCGCCGGCTTCCTCATCCCTCAGCATTTCCTCCAACTCTTCGGGGGTGTAATAGGGTTCTTCGTTTTCCAATCCGTCGTTCGAGGTCGTGTCCCAGAGAGCCGTCTCTTCCTGATATTCCCGCCACGCCTCGGGATCCGCGCGCAGCCTTTCATAGGCGATGCGCGCTTCCTCCCAGAACCGTTCCTTGTCATATCTCTCGACGGCCTCGGTCACGACCTGGCCGATCGACTTGTGCTCGGATTCCGAGAGGCGACGGAGTTTGGCGTGGGTCTGTTGATCGACACGGATGCTCGCCATGATGTGCTCCTTTCGCCGAGGCAGGTGCCATGCATCCATTCCACAGCCCGCGAGCATCATTGTCAACGCGTGTGTCGACAAATTCGTGGACTCCGAGACTACAGCCGCGGTGGGCCCTGCCGGATGCGCTCGCGCAGGCTCTGGACCGTCTCCTGCTCGTCCCACCGGCTCTCGATCCACCACGTCGCGCCGGCCTCCGCCAGCGGCCGCAGCCGCGCCCGCGTCGCCTCGTGATCGGCCCCGTCCGTCACGCCCTCGAGCACGATGTCGAACGGCCCGTCCGCGTTGCGGTGCGCGTGAATCCAGTCGCGGATCTCCGCCAGTGTCTCCGGCGGAATCGGATCGAACGGCGCGGACGACACGGACGGCAGCATTCCGTCCCACTGCACCGCCCGCCGCAGCGATCTCTCATGCGGCCACGAGGCGACGACCCAGATCGGGATCCGCGGCCGCTGCACCGGCGTCGGCCGGAAAACCATGTCCCGCATCTGGTAGTGCTCGCCCTCGAAGCTCACCTTCTCCCCGCTCCAGGCGAGGTCGAGGATCTCCAGCGTCTCGTCCAGCTTCTGCGCGCGGGTCTTGCGGTCCGGCGAGTCGGTGCTCACCCGTGAGAACCCGCCGTCATCGGTGACGCCGAGCGCCACCGGGATCACCAGCCGCCCCTTCGAGAGGTGATCGACCGTCATCGCCTCCCGCGCCACCTTCCACGGCCGACGCCGCGCCAGCGGGAAGATCATCGCCCCGAGCGTGACGCGCGACGTCACCGTCGCCATCGCCCCGAGCAGCGTCCACGGGTCGTAGGTGTCCGTCTCGCCGATCGAGATCGCGTCCCACGTGAAGACGCCATCCCACCCGGCCGCCTCCGCCTCCCGCGTGAGGTCGAGCACCTCGTCCACCGATCCCTTGGACACGACGAATCCAAACTTCATACAAGGACCTCCTCAATTGGATCCCGAGCTGTGGGTTCTTGATGTGGCCGTACGGGCGGAGTCAGGCGACTGTAGGGGAGGGATTGGACGCGCTCACACGCCCACAGGGTCACGCCGCCAAAGCGCGTTCAATGCCCTCCCTCCATTCCATGCCGCCCCGCACGCGCGGGGGCTACGACGCCTGTCGCGCCGCCGTGTGAGACGCGAGGCGCACCCGCACCGGCGGGTTCTCCACCGCCGACGTGTAGTTGGTCACCACCTCCGGCACGCGGAGCTCGTCCCGCTCGTACAGCCGCCGCAGCTCCGCGACGGACGGCTCCGGCGCGTTCATCACCCTGGCCGTCTCGTCCAGCATCGCCAGCTGCGCCGTCGTGAGCGGATCGTCGCTGTCCATCAGCCCCCACGCGTCCCAGAGGATCATCTCCTCCTTGTTCATCGCCGCGAGGTCGTGCACGAGGTTGTGCAGCAGGTAGGGCCAGCCGCGCGTCTGCGGGATGTCCAGATCCGGCGCCACGACGAACCGCGCCGCGTCCGCCTCGCCCGCGCGGGCCATCCGCCACGCCTCCGACCCGACGAGGAAGCGGTCGCGCGGCAGGTCAAGCGGGTCGAGCGTCGTCCCGTCCGTCGCGTCGACGAAGCCGTCGCCCAGCTCGGCGTCGACCAGCCGCCAGCGCCGCTCGTTTTCGTCCCAGACCTCGGCCACGACGTGGTCGACCTTCCAACCGGGGTCGAAGTAGGCCGCGAACCCGACCCGCTCCCGGGCCGGGATTCCCTTGTGCCGGCAGAGGGCAATGAAGAAGACCGTGAAGTCGCGGCAGCACCCGACCAGCCGCTGGTTCGCTCGCCGGGAAGCGCCCAGGGGCGCGTCGCTCAGCTCAAAGATCCGTGCGAACATGCGGTCGGCGTAGCGCGTGTCGATCTCGGTGATCCGCTCCGGCGCGAGGCCGTGCTCGGTCCAGTCACCGTCGGCCCGGTAGTCGAAGTCAAGCTGGTTGGTGGCGTCCTTGAGCGCCCGCAGGTCGCCGGGCAGCGCGTCCAGCCGCTCCGCCCACGGGCCGGGGCCGGTGATCGCGCTCTGGGTCGCGTAGAAGTCCTGGTCGGCCATTGTCCTTCTCCATCGCGAGATGTGCGTTGCGAGAACGTTTGTTCGTATCGTCGCCAGCGTAGGGGAGCGCGGCGGGAATGGCAAGCGCCCCGCCGGTTCCACCGGACAGTCCATGTGCGGTCAGGGACGTGCATCCGACCGCCGATGCCCGCTGCACGCCGCTTGCGACGATCGGGACGCAGCGACGGATGACACCAGAAAGGAACGGAGAAGGTCATGAACGCACCACGGCTCCAGCTCACGTCGGTCACGATCGGGTGCCCGAATCCGCGCACGCTCGTGGCGTTCTATGCCCGCCTCCTGGGCGCGGAGATCACCGCCGACGACCCGCCGCGTCCGGGGGAGACCGCCGACGCGGGCTGGGCGCAGCTGCGAACGACGGGCGACCGCGGCACGTTCACCCTCAACTTCGAGTTCGAGCGGCAGTGGCGCGCGCCGGTCTGGCCCAGCGAGCCGGACAAGCAGCACATCACCCAGCATCTCGACATCCTCGTCGACGACCTCGAGGCCGCGGTCGCCTGGGCCGAGGCATGCGGCGCCACCCGGATGGCGTTCCAGCCGCAGGACGACGTGCGCGTCATGCGCGACCCCGCCGGCCATCCCTTCTGCCTGTACACCTAGCGCGCCGCGATGAGTATCGACGCCCGTGGACGTCGATCTCCTTCGTCCGCGCGGTGACACGCCAGGGCACTCGATCGCCCGTCGTGCGGGACCCGGGCCCCGGCAACGTCGTCTCGCATGGATCGACGCTCTCGATCGGCGAGGAGATATGACCTGACGTTGGTGTTCGACGCTGGTCGCGTCGCTATCCTGATCCCTTCCAGGGCGAGGTGGAGGGGAGCATCTAGAGTCGTCTCAACCGCACAGGGGAGACCGGACTGGTTGCCCTGGTGACGGGCCCGATCACCTTCGACAGGTACCAGTGGGAGGGTTGTGGTCATGACAGCAAAACGGGAAGCAGCGGAGCTCCATCTGCCCTGGTGGGTCCAGCCGCTCAACCGGGTGGTGCTCGCGTTGAATGGCGTTGGGGTGCCGGTTCCGGGGGCGCATGTGCTGCGCATGAAGGGGCGCCGCACCGGCAAGGTGCGCAACGTCGTGATCACCCCCTTTTCGCACGCCGGGCAGCGGTACGTGATCGTGGGCATCCCCGGTTCCGCCTGGACGGCGAACGTGCGCCCGACAGGCACGGCGCAGCTGCTGCATGGCAAGAATGTCACGGCCGTGCGCCTCACCGAGGTGACGGACGACGACGAGAAGCGGCGGGTCATGCGCGCCTATCCGTCCATCCAGCCCCTCGGCGTCTACCCATTCCGGATCATGGGCCATGTGCGCTCGTCCGACCCCGACGAGTGGGCGCGCGCCGCCTCCAAGGTCGAGCTCTTCCGCATCGACCCTGCCGGAAGCGCCGGCATGTGATTGCCCGGACGCGACCGTGCTGGTCCGCCTGGAGGTCTCCGGTGCGGTCATCGTGACGGTGCGCGGGTGAACACCATATGCTGCGTGCCGTCGATGAGCTCACGTACGACGTCCATGTGTCCGGCGTGGGCTGCGGTTTCCGTGATCACATCGCGGACATTGTCTGGCCGGGATCACGGCCCAAACAACGACTCATCCCATCGGAGCGGTTCGTCGTCAATGTCATGTGCCCGCACGATCTCGCCGGTGTGGGCGATCTCCGCCCGATACGCATCCAGGACGTCGGGCGGAGATCCGTCAATTGGGGTCCACCAGACTTCTTCCATGCCGTCCGGCGGCGCGATCCTGGATGGCTCATCAGTGCTGCTGGCGGCCACTGGGACGGCAGCCGCCGCCGGATCAGGGTCGCGTCATCGAGTCCGTCCATCGTGGAGAGCAGGTGTCAGCGCTGGCCATTGGCATGATGCCGGTGGGGCCGTTTCGCTCGACGTCAACTCGCGATCTCCCACATGTGCCCGGCCGGATCCGCAAATGTCGCAGTGCGTGGTCCCCACGGCCGGTCGATCGGGCCGTTGAGGAACGTCACTCCCTTGGCGACCAGTTGGGCGTACAGCGCATCGACATCCTCGACCCGAATGGTGAACATGCTTCGCGCGCCTGCGTTCGGACCTGCGACCGGCGCGGGCTCGATCAACTCCGGTGCACCGGCGATGTCGATGATGTTGATCAGTGTGTCGCCGAAGGCGAACACGGCGGACGTCTCTCCCTCGAAAACACACGGGAGATCGAAGACGCGCCCGTAGAATTCCTTCATCGGCGCGAGATCCTCCGCAAACACGGTGGTCGCGAAAATCGACGTCGCCCACGACTCGCTCGACATAGCGTTCCTTTCAGATGATGTGATGAATACCGCGTGGCATCCCAGCCACTATAAGATTGGCGCTGCCTCCTGACTTCTTTGATCGTGCGGCGCGATCCAATTGGCATTCCTGCCGCAGGACGACGTGCGCGTCATGCGCGACCCCGCCGGCCACCCCTTTCGCCTGTACACCTGATCGTCCCGCTTGGGGAGTCGATCACGGCCGTTCCACGTCCCCAAAGCGAACACATGTTCTGATATGATGGGGCTGAGAGGTGATTCTGTGCCTGATTGGCACCGGTCCGCGCGGTCCACTCCGGCGCCTGGCGCCCGCGAACCAGCGTCGCTGCGGCCCGTTTCGCCCGGCGGAGGGCCGGTCCCAGCCTAACTCGAAGAGGCTAGCCGAGGGCTCCTCTGTGACACGCCGGAAAACGTTGTATTTCTGTTGGCCGTCGCTATACTGAGGGTCGGGGAGCGCTAGATGTATGGTGGCATGACAGGTGCTCCCACTACATGTAGTATTCACCGGGCGGTCGGACCTCCGGCCGCGAACAGGGCCCGGGCCGGCCCACACAGGGGTTCATCCCCCAGTCAACCACGAGGCCGCGACGCAATCATCAACGAATGATCAAAGTGTACGTTCACAAACGGCAACATCGGGTGTATGATGTGCTGATAGCTGTGTCCGTACACCGCGACGGCCGCCCTCGGACCGGTGGCGCGGACCCGTCGCACGGCGACGACACGAGGACATCGCATCGGGCGTGAAGGACAGGCCACGGCGGCCTGCATGGAAGCAGCATCGGAAGGGTATCCACATGGCAGCGAGCAGGGGCGAACGAACCGAACGCGCGCGGCGCACGAGCAAGGCGACGACCGGCCTCTCCATCTCACGCGTCTTCACCACCGCCGGCGCCGATCCGTTCGCCGGCATCGAGTGGACGACCCGCACCTCCCGGATCACCAATCCGGACGGCTCCGTCGTCTTCGAAATGAAGGACGCCGAGATTCCCGCCGCCTGGTCGCAGGTCGCCACCGACATCATGGTGAGCAAGTACTTCCGCAAGGCCGGCGTCCCCCAGGTCGACGCCCAGGGCAACCCGGTCCTCGACGAGGCCGGCAGCCCCGTCCTCGGTCCGGAGCGCTCCGCGAAGCAGGTCATCCACCGCCTCGCCGGCACCTGGCGCTGGTGGGGCGAGACCAACAACTACTTCGCCTCCGCCGCCGACGCCCAGGCCTTCGAGGATGAGCTGAGCTACATGCTCGCCACCCAGATGGCCGCGCCGAACTCGCCGCAGTGGTTCAACACCGGCCTCGCCCACGCCTACGGCATCACCGGCCCGGCCCAGGGCCACTATTTCGTCGACCCCGCCACCCCGGCGCAGGTCACCAAGAGCGAGGACGCCTACACCCGCCCGCAGCCGCACGCCTGCTTCATCCAGAACGTCGAGGACGACCTCGTCAACAAGGACGGCATCATGGACCTCTGGGTCCGTGAGGCGCGCATCTTCAAGTACGGCTCCGGGACGGGCACCAACTTCTCCAAGATCCGCGGCGAGGGCGAGCCCCTCACCGGCGGCGGCACCAGCTCCGGCCTGATGAGCTTCCTCAAGGTCGGCGACCGCGCCGCCGGCGCCATCAAGAGCGGCGGCACCACCCGCCGCGCCGCCAAGATGGTCGTCCTCGACGCCGACCACCCGGACATCGAGACCTTCGTCGACTGGAAGCCGCGCGAGGAGCTCAAGGTCGCGGCGATGGTCGAGGGCATGAAGCATCTCAGCCCCGCCCAGCAGGCCCGCGCCGAGGCCCTCGGCCTCCAGCTGACCTACGACTACAACGGCGAGGCCTACGCCACCGTCTCCGGCCAGAACTCCAACAACTCCGTCCGCATGACGACCGAGTTCATCGAGGCCGTCCGCGACGACAAGGAGTGGCACCTCATCCGGCGCACCGACGGCTCGGTCCACAAGACCGTCCGCGCCCGCGACCTCTGGACCCGCATCGCCGAGGCCGCCTGGCAGTCGGCCGATCCCGGCGTCCAGTTCGACACGACCATCAACGAGTGGCACACGAGCCCGGAGGGCGGCCGCATCAACGCGTCCAACCCCTGCTCGGAGTACATGTTCCTCGACAACACGGCCTGCAACCTCGCGTCGCTGAACCTCATGAAGTTCATCGACGTCGAGAACGACCGCTTCCACATCGAGGAGTTCCGCCACGCCGTCCGCCTGTGGACGATCGTGCTTGAGATCAGCGTCCTCATGGCGCAGTTCCCGAGCGAGGACATCGCCCGCCTCTCGTTCGACTACCGCACGCTCGGCCTCGGCTACGCCAACCTCGGCACGCTGCTGATGGTCCTCGGCATGCCGTACGACTCCGACGCCGCCCGCGCCTACGCCGGCACGATCACCGCGCTGATGACCGGCGAGAGCTACGCCGCCTCCGCCGAGATGGCGAGCGTCCTCGGCCCGTTCCCGGAATATGCGAAGAACGCGCCGCACATGCTGCGCGTCATCCGCAACCACCGCCGCGCCGCCTACGACGCGCCGGAGGCCGAGTACGAGGGCCTCTCCGTCCTGCCGATGCCGATCGACCAGCAGGCGGCCCCCGCCGATCTGCTCAGGGCCGCCCAGGCGTCGTGGGACACCGCCCTCGCGCAGGGTGAGACCCACGGCTACCGCAACGCGCAGACGACGCTGCTCGCGCCGACCGGCACCATCGGCCTGCTTATGGACTGCGACACTACCGGCGTCGAGCCCGACTTCGCGCTGGTCAAGTTCAAGAAGCTCGCCGGCGGCGGCTACTTCAAGATCGCCAACCAGTCGATCGAGCCGGCGCTGAAGACCCTCGGCTACACCGCCGGCCAGCGCAAGGACATCCTGACCTACGTCCTCGGCACCCTCTCGCTCGACGGCGCGCCGCACATCAACCGCCAGTCGCTCACGGCCAAGGGCCTCAACGCCGACGACATCAGCAAGATCGAGGCGTCTCTCCCGTCCGTCTTCGAGCTCGGCTTCGCCTTCAACGCGGGGACGCTCGGCGAGATCTTCATCGACATGCACAAGGAGGGCGCGGCCTTCCGCTCGATGATCAACAGCTTCGCCATCGCCGTCTCCAAGGGCCTCCAGTAC
>DATLHE010000310.1:0-3783 GCA_035540335.1 Thermomicrobiales bacterium
GGGCATCACCCGGAGACGGGGGCGCCGCTGATCGCCGGGGCACGGCTGGAGGACGCGTTCGTGCTGCTGACGAACGAGCGGGTGTTCGCGGATGCGGGCACGGGGTCGGGCGCGGTGCGGCTCTACTTTCATCTGGAGACGCGGGTCGACGACCTGCTCGACCGGATCGCCGGGCAGCCGGGGGTGACGATCGTGCAGGGGCCGACGAACCAGCACTGGGGGGACCGGACGCTGATCGTGCGCGATCCGTGGGGCGTGTTGCTCGTCTTCAGCAACCCGGTGCGTGACGCGGCGTGATGCAGGCGGCCTCTCTGCGGCGGCTCGCCGGGTCGATCACGGCGCAGGCGCTGGCGATCGTGCTGGTGAGCCGGGTCTTCCTCTTTCTCGTCAACTGGTACAGCCTGCGGGCGATCCCGCCGGACTGGGTCGGGATGGACCGGCTGGTCGGCGGCTGGGCGCGGTGGGACGCGGGGCACTACATCCGGATCGCGCAGAACGGGTATACGGATCCGGTCGACCCGGGGAGCCCGGCGTTCTTCCCGCTCTTCCCGCTGCTGATGCGGGGAGCGGTGCTGCTGTCCGGGCAGGAGGTGACCGGTGGGCGGCTGGCGGCGGCGTCGGTGGTGGTCGCGAACCTGTGCTTCCTCATCGCGGTGCCGGTGTTCGCGCATCTCGTCAACCGGCGATGCGGGCGGGACGTCGCGCTGGTGGCGACGCTGCTGCTCTGCATCTCGCCGTACAGCCTCTTCTTCTCGGCGGGGTACAGCGAGTCGCTCTTCCTGATGCTGGCGGTGCTGATGTTCACGTGCGTCGACCGGCGCTGGTGGCTGGCGGCGGCGCTGATCGCCGGGATGGCGTCGGCCTCGCGGGTGACCGGGCTGGCACTGGCGCCGGCGCTGCTGCTGGCGGCGTGGCGGTGCCACGCGTCGCGGCGGGACCTGGCGGGGATCGTCGTGCTGTCGCCGCTGGGGATCGTCGCGTACGCGGCGTTCACGTGGCGGGAGCTGGGCGACCCGTTGGCGTTGCTGACCGCGCAGAGCGGGTGGGGCGGCTGGAACGAGCGGGTGCTGCATTTCGCAAAGGTGTTTCTCCATCCGCACGAGACGCTGTTCGGCGATCCGGCGCATCTGATCGTGCTTCTCAACGTGGGGTTGTGGGGGCTGTGGCTGGTGAGCCTGCCGTGGGTGTGGCGGATGCTGGACCCGGGGATCGCGCTGTTCACGACGCTGCTGGTGGTGGGGCACGGGTTGACGACGTGGATCTCGCTCGGGCGGTACCTGCTGCCGGCGATCGGGTTCTACATGGTCGCGGCGGTGCTGCTGACACGTCCGGGGTGGCGGGATGTGCCGCGGGAGCTGGTGGTGGTCGTGTCGACGATCCTGCTGACGGCGCTGACGATCCTGTTCGGGCATGCGGCGTGGGTGATTTGAGCGGGGGCGATTGCCTGCGGCTTTGAGGGCGGACACGGGGTCCGCCTGTACGACACGAGGCGGGGGCCGGCACGACGACTCTGGACGTGCTTTCGCTTCGCTGCGCACGGGGATTCTTCGCGTTCGCTCAGAATGACGGGGGTTTTGGGCGAAGGGCGTGCCATTTGCCCGCACCACTGCACGAAACGGCGGGAGGACATTGAACGCGCCGTGAGGGAGTGTCCCTGAAGGTATCTGAGCGCGTTCAAGTCCTCCCCTACGGCCTGTCCGCCTTTGCGACCGGAGGGGCACATCATCTTGCCGACGTAGCCGCGCGGGTGTGCGCCCGCACGACGATGACGTGCCGCCTGATGGCTGGAGGGCCATTCCGCCGTTGAGGCCGACGGGGGAGGGCATTGCTGCGTTCGTGTCCTGCAACGCCGTGGTTGCGCCGCAATCCCTCCCCTACGGAGCGATGGGGCGAGGCGTGTCGTGCATCAATGCTGGCTGCATTGGGAGCGGAGGGTTGGGACCGTCAGGTCGAGGTTCATGAGGGCGAAGGCGAGGTCGCGCTGGTCGGGCGGGGCGGTGCCGGCGGGCTCGGCACTGACGAAGCGGACGGTGTTCTCGCCGGCGCGGAGCTGGAGGGGAACGCCGTTCATCGGGATCCATTCGTCGTTGGCGAGCTCGAAGGTGTGCTGCGTCTTGCCGTTGACGACGACCTCGACCCGGTTGGGGCGGGGCAGGGAATTGATCTTGCCGCCGAGCACGGCGGTCGCGTCCTGACCGACGATGACGCGGATCTCGCCCTCGCCCGGTGACCAGCGCCACCAGGTTTCGCCGTCCTGCTCGTGCTCGTGCCATCCGGTGGTCAGGCGCATCCAGCAGGCGCCGTCGCCGGCCATCGACCAGCCCAGAGGGAGGAGGTCGATGGTGCCGGAGGGGGCCAGGACGTCCGGCTCGTAGAGCGCGAGGGGGAAGGTGCCCGTCTCGGCGGCGGTCTCGCAGAGGCCGTCGGGGAGGATGACGCGGTCCGGGGTGGTGTCCTGCAGCATGAGCGACATGGCCGGGATGCTCCAGAAGCTGGCGGGGTTGGACTCGATGCCGGGGATCGTCGAGTCCGGGACGCAGGGCGTCTCGCTGGCGGCCATCGCGGCGCGCAGGGTGTCGAGCTCGCCGCGCCAGGTGCCGCTCTGGACGACGATCGTGAGGCAGAAGATGACGGCCGCCAGCGGTGTCAGGGAGATGCGGGCGCGGGTGATGCGCGCGAGGTCGGCGGTGGCGGGCAGGCGGAGGGTCGCGTCGAGGAAGGCGAGGCCCATCAGGAGCAGGGAGAGGATGAGCGACGGGCCGCGGTAGTCGATCGCGGACTTCCATTCACCGGGGTCGCCGGCCCAGGTGAGGAAGATGACGCCACTGAGGGCGAGCGCGAGGGGCGCGAGCCAGGCGAGCGGGCGCAGCCGCGCGGGGAGGCGTGGGACCGCGAAGATCGCCAGCGCGGCGACCGCGACGGCGACGAGGGCGTAGGCCGGCAGGCCGAACACGGCTTCCTGCCACTGGCGCTGCTGGTTGTCGAGCGACATCTCGCCGGACTCGTAGCCGACCTCGATGGCGCCGGCGCGGTAGATGGCGGCGAAGGCGAAGCAGGCGGCGGCGGCGTGCAGGCGACGGCGGTGCTCGGGGTGGAGGCGGGCGGTGACGAGCGCGGCGAGGGTCGCCGCGAGCAGGAAGATGGTGACCTGCGGGTGCAGCAGCAGGATGACGATGGTCAGCATGACGACGGCGGGGACGACGCGGTCCGGCATGCCGAGGAAGACGGCGAGGAGGATCGGCCAGAAGAGCTGGTTGGTCCGGATGGAGGTGGCGATCCAGTGCATCTGGCCGGGGAGGTCGACGAGGAGGATGCCGAGGGCCGGCCAGATGATGAGGTGCGGGCGGTCCTTGCGGACGACCCACCAGCTCAGCGCCATGCCGACGAGCGGGGCGGCGACGATCGGGATTGCGTAGAGGGCGCGGAGGATGGGGAACGAGCTGGTGACGTGGGAGGCGAGGACGACCGGCCACTGGAGCCAGCCGAAGGTGATGCGCAGCTGGGGGATCTGGATCGCCTGGCTGTTGATCGCGTGATAGAGGAAGAAGGAGCCGTCGTAGAGGAGGGGCGCGTTGCTCAGCACGGCGACCGCGAGGGCGATCGCGATCAGCGCGAAGGTGATCGTCAGGGGCGCGGCGGACGAGCGGGCGAGCGAGGCGAGGCGGTTCACGCGACAGGCTCCTTGGGCACGCGGACGGACATCGTTCGGGCGCGGGGCAATGGGTGTCCGGGGCCGGAGCGGGCCGGCGGACCGGGGTGCGTGGGGCGCATGAGGGTGATGAT
>DATLHE010000311.1:0-3779 GCA_035540335.1 Thermomicrobiales bacterium
GTCGAGAGGTGCCCGTCCTTTGCCTCGATGGCTCGCACGAGGTGCTCTACCGCCTTCGGCCGCTGCTCGTCCGTCAGCAGGCCGAAGTGCAGCGCCAGGCAGTAGACGGTCTGCGTATCGCCCTCGATGCAGCCGTCGTCCGCCACGTAGGCGTCGCGGAAGGCGGCGGCGATGCCGTCGAAGAGGGCCCGGTAGCGGCGCGCGTCGTCGTCGCGTCCGGTCGCGGCGGCCATCTCGGCCATGAGGCGGGCATCGTAGGCGAAATATGCCGTCCCGATGAGCTCCTTCGGCGTGTCGGCCCCGATCGAGAGCCAGTCGCCGAAGTCGTGCTTGCGGTTGTTGCGCCAGATGAGGTCCGGGTTGGCGTCGTGGAGCCAGCTCATCCAGCGCTCCATCGCCTGCCAGTGCTCGTCGATAATCCGCGTGTCGCCGTAGGTGCGCCAGATCGTCCACGGCACGATCACGCCGCAGTCGCCCCACGCCGGGGCGCCGTCCTCGAGGTCGACGAGGCGGGGCGCGACGTCCGGGAAGGCCCCGCGCGGCGACTGCGCGTCGGTGACGTCGCGCATCCACTTCGTGAAGAAGGCGGCGACGTCCATGTTACCGACCGCGGTGCCGACGAAGACCTGGGCGTCGCCCAGCCAGCCGAGACGCTCGTCGCGCTGCGGGCAGTCGGTCGGGATGCTCAGGAAGTTGCCGCGCTGGCCCCAGACGATGTTGCGCTGGAGCTGGTTGACGAGCGCGTCGGACGTCGTGATCTCCCCCACCGGCCGCGTGTCCGAGCCGACGAATCGCCCGGTGATCGTTTCCGGCGCGGGCTCGCCCGGCAGGCCGGTGACCTCGACGTACCGGAAGCCGTGCCACGTGAAGCGCGGCTCGAAGACCTCCTCGCCGGTGCCCGCAAGGACGAACGTGTCGATCACGCGAGCCGCGCGCAGGTTGGTGACGTAGAGCGTGCCATCCGGGTTGAGGATCTCGGCGAAGCGCAGCCGGATCGTCGTGCCAGCCGGCCCGGAGACGCGTAGCTTCGCCCTTCCGGCGATGTTCTGCCCGAGGTCGAAGATGTGCACCCCCGGCGCGGGGGACGTGATCGCGACCGGGGCGATCTCCTCGAGCGCGCGGACCGGCTCGGCGGCGTCGGCGACGAGCGGCGTCGCGTTCAGCCGCGCGACCTGCACCGGCGTCCACTCCGCCGTGTCGTACCCCGGCGCGTCCCACCCCGGCCGCGCCCGCCGGGCGTCGACGTGCTCGCCGTGCAGCAGGTCGGCGTAGCGGATCTCGCCCGTGGCGCACTGCCAATCGCGGCCGGTGGCGATGACCTCCGAGGTGCCGTCGGCGTAGTCGACGTGGAGCTGCATCAGCACCTGCGGCGTCTGCCCGTAGTGCCGGCAGTAGTGACCCCAGCCGACGTATCCGGCATACCAGCCGGTGCCGGCGATCGCGCCGAGGATGTTCTCGCCGGGCCGCAGCGCGCCCGTCACGTCGTAGGTCTGGACCTGCACGCGGCGGCTGTAGTCGGTCCAGCCGGGCGCCAGCGTCTGGTCGCCGACCTTCGCGCCGTTGAGCCGCGCCTCGTAGACGCCATGCGCGGTGGCGTAGAGGCGGGCGCGGGTGACGCCCTCGCGGATCGTGAACGCCCGCCGGAACAGCGGCGACGGCACGAGCCCATCCAACTCTCGTGTTTCGGGCAGATCAACGTCCGGCGCCAGCGCCGGGTGGCTGATCCAGTCGGCCGTCCAATCCGTCAGCCCCAGCAGCCCGGTCTCCCAAAAGGCGACGTCGCTCCAGTCCGAAGGCTGGTCGTCGCCGTCCCAGACGCGGACCCGCCACCAGGCGCGGGTCCGCGCAGCCAGCGGTGTCCCCTCGTAGGGAACCTGCGCCGTCGCGTTGCCCCCTACCCGCCCGGAATCCCAGAGGTCAGCTTGCCCCTCGGCCAACAGCTCCGGCGTCGAGGCGACGAGGATGTGGTAGGCGCGCTGGACCTGCCCGCGCGCGGGCGAGTGCAGTGTCCAGGAGAAACGGGGGCGCGGCACGTCGATGCCAATCGGATCGACGCGATACTCGGTCCGGAGAGTGCGGATCTGGAGCGTCATGTCCTGTCATCCCTCTGTGTACGCGGCGCGAACGGTCGAGCTGGAGGCAGCGTAGACCAGGATGCTCGGCATGAACAGACGTGAAGATGGAGTTGTCGCGTGCCACAACAGGTAACCATCGACGAACTGCGCCTGCCGGAGCGGTACGCCTTCGCGCTCGGTGAGGCGATCGCCTACGTTCACGACCACTACGCCCCCACCGGCGTCATCGTCGCCGGGTCGATCCTCCGCGGCACGCCGGACCCGACGAGCGACCTCGATATCGTCGTCGCGCACGAGCCGCCCTGGCGGCAGCGCGTCCAGCGCGTGTTTCGGGGCGTGCCGGCGGAGATCTTCGTCAACCCGCCGTTCCAGATCCGCCGAGCGTTCGCCATCGAGGCCGCCGAGTTCCGGCCAATCCTGGCGCATATGGTCGCGACCGGCGTCGTCCTCCACGACCCGGACGGCCTCATGGCGACGCTCGTGGCCGAGGCCCGGAACAGCGTGGACACCATCCCGCCCCTCCACGGGGAGCAGGAAACGAGCGCGCGGTACATGATCGCGACCCAGTTCGAGGATGCCGAGGACGTGCGTGAGCGCGACCCGGACCGGGCCGCCGCGATGCTGGTCGAGGCGGTGCTCCACGCCGCCCGCCTTCGTTTCCGGCAGGCCGGGCGTTGGCACCCGCGCGAGAAGGAGCTGTTCACCGCGCTCGACGACCTCGATCCCGCGCTGGGCGCCTTCACGCGGCAGGTGATGCACGCCCCCACCCCCGAGGCGCGTTTCGCCGCCGCGCGAGCGATCGTCGAGCAGGTCGCGGGCGCCACCGGTTTCTTTGCCTGGGAATCGGAACCGCAACACCTGACGTCCGACGACACGCCCTGATCGGCCATGGAATACCTCTTGCTTCCCCGTCTCCCAAGTGACACGACACCATCGGAAGGAGGAGGCGGCATGACCAACGATCGCGAGCAGACACCGGATTCCGGCGCGTGGACGACCGGCAGCGGCGAGCCGGCGCCGGAAACAGACGAGACGGCGCTGGCTGGCGCCCGCCCGGGCATGCCCGGGCAGGACGCCGGGCCTGAGACGTCGGAGCACGGCACCGATCAGGAGTCGAATGTCCCGGGCCGGTCGAAACCGGCCTCGGTGCCGGCTGAGACGGCCACGCCGAACACGGTACCCGGCGCGCCGGATCAGGAGCAAGCGTAGCGGCACACCGCTTGCGCCTGCCCCTCCACACCCGAAGGGGGTCGCGCGGGCGGCCCGCTCCATCACAAGGAGAACAAGCCATGGTCAACGAGCTCCTTGGCGGCCTGTTTGGCGGCCAGGACGAAGATGACGACGCGAAGCGGCAGAACCGCGCCGCGGACTTCGTGAACCGGTACCAGACCGGCCAGCCGTGGGAGAACATCTCCGGCGACGAAGCGCTGCAGAACTACAAGAGCGTCGCCGGCAAGCTTTCGCCGGACCAATATCAGGAGGCGGCGACGGAGGCAATCTCCCGCCTCAGCCCGGAGCAGCGCCAGCAGCTCGCCGGCGTCCTGCAGCAGGGCACCGGCGTCACGCTCTCCGGCGGGGCCGACGACCCCGCGCAGCTGGCCCAGTTGACCAATCAGGTCCGGCAGGGCGGCGGGAGCGGTCTCTCCGCGCTCCTCGGCGGCGGCTCGGTGGATGACCTGCTCGGCAACAGCGGCGCCCTCGGCG
>DATLHE010000312.1:0-14194 GCA_035540335.1 Thermomicrobiales bacterium
CCCCAGCACCTGCGCCGCCAGTGCCACCCCGCCCCCGAACCGGGGCGTCAGCACATCCTCCAGCGACGTCGCCGCCGTGTCCGCCGCGCTCACCCAGAACGTGTACGCCAGCAGCCGCCCCGCACCGAACACCGCCAGCACCGGCAGCAGCCGCGCCTTCGCGATCCCGACCGCGATGAACAGTTGCTCGCTCGGCACCGGCCCAAGCGCGAACACCCCGAGCGCCGACAGGCTCGCCAGCTTGTGCTCGCCGATCGCATCCACCAGCGACGCGATGTTCGCCTGCCAGCGCTTCGGCACCAGCCGCGTCCCGTACCTCCTGCTCAGCAGCGCCAGCAACGCGCGCCCGGCCATCGCGCACGCCGTCCCCAGCAGCGCCAGCGGGATCACCGGATAATCTGACTGGACATGGAAATAGGCGAGCACCGCCCAGGTCGGCGGCATGAATGCCGGCACGACATTGAGGACGATCACGACGACGGCGACCACTAGCCAGCCGTCGATGGCTTGCCACACGTCGAGCATCTCCCTGCCCCGCACGAACCCACGACAAGAAACGGTCCCGGACGGGCGCCCGTCCGGGACCGTGTGCCGCTAGGCGTGGGCCGTGCCTTCAACACCAATCGTATCCTCACCCTGCGGGCTCCGGCGCGCGCGCCGGGCCTGGTAGAGGTGATAGACCAGCGCCCCGGTCCCGACGAACACCGCCAGGCCAACCAGGAGGCCGCCCGCCACCGGCACCAGCCCCACGAGCTGCAGCGCCAGCAGACCGGCGAGCACCGGCACGTACCGGTTCGCCCGGATGTTCGTCACCTCCATCACCCACATGCCCAGCCGCTGCCCGACGATGATGTACCCCATCAACAGCAACAGCGGCATCAGCACGAGGAAGACCGCCAGCCCCACCGGGATCCCGATCACCGTGATGAACGCCAGGACGCCGATGATCGGCAGCGCGATCCACGTCGCCAGCGCCGTCACGAAACTCTCCAGCGGCCTGCTGGTCATCGTCAGCGCGGTCTCCGTCAGTTGGCGACCGCCGATCGCGACATACACGATGCCGGCCAGCAACAACACGATCGTCGTGCCCACCCAGAACATGAACGAGAAGATCCATGCGCCCCAGCCGAACGAGATGAACTCCGAGCGCTCATGCAGGTCACCCGTGATCTGCGCGCCATCGGCCCGGTTGATGTCGCTGCGCACCAGCGTCACGTTCTTGACGATCGAGCTCGCGCCGAGATTCAGCGTGCCGTTGACGAGCACGATGTCGCCATCAACCTTCCCGTTCACGGTCGCCGTGCCGTCCACGACCAGGAACGTGTCCTTGACGTGCCCGTCGACGGTCGCGTCGGCGTTGATGACCACCACGCCGCCCATCACCTCATCGGCGGCGACGGTCACCGGCTTGTTGATCTGCAGCACGAACCCATCGTCCTCGGTGACCGCCTGGGCGGCGGCACCCGGCATGAACAGGACCGCAAGCAGCAGGAAGGTGAACAACGTCAGGACCCCACGACGGCGAAGCATGGCATGCCTCCCTTCCGGCCGGGAGCGACGCCACGATCCTCGCCACGCCCTCCCGCCATGCGTACAGCCTAACCCCCTTGCCGCAAGGAAGGTGTCGCACGGGCAGGAACGAGGTTGCAGATACGTAGCAATCCGCCGCGCATGGCCCTTGGGGACCTTTTTCATCGACTCACGTTACACTTGGTAAGCAGATGCCATCCGCGTTTGCCCCCAACGGCACGACCGCAAGGACACCATGACCAGCTCCGAGACAACCTCCCCGCACCAGCAGCACCCGATCGTCGACACGGCGGAGATCGACCGTCGCCTCACCGCCTTCCTCGCCACCCGCCTCGGCCTCTGGCCGCCGGCGCGGCCGCTGGAGATCGTCACCTCGCCGCTGCGCGACGAGCCCGGCTGGAACGGCGCCCCCCGCCCCATGGTCGGCATCGAGAGTCCGCTCGGCACCGTCCTCTCCTTCTCCCCGACGCTCTTCCCGGACCTCGACCGCGTCGACCCCGTCGACATCGAAGACGAGCTCGGCACCGCCGACGCCTACATGACGCTCCCCGAGCTCGTCGGCCGCCCGGAGATGCACTTCGGTCGCGCCGTCTTCCGCTACGTCGACCAACCCGCCGACCTCCCCGAGCCCGGCGAGTGGGTCCCGAACGACGATCCCCGCCTCCCCGCCTGGCTCCGGCCGTTCAACGACGAGGTCCTCGTCGTCTGGGACGATGACGGCCGCTACGCCGCCGGCGTCGGCCGCAAGAAGCACAACCAGTTCGGCCACGAGATCGCCGTCGGCACCGAGCCCGCCCACCGCGGCAAGGGTCTCGCCCGCATGCTCGTCGCCCAGGCCGCCCGGCAGGTCCTGCGCGACGGCGCCGTGCCCATCTACCTCCACGGCGACCGCAACGCCGCCTCCCTCCGCGTCGCCGACCAGGCCGGCTTCCCCGACCGCGGCTGGCACCTCGTCGAGCTCCGCTGATTGGAGCCTGCGTTCGTAGCCCCGCACCCCAGGTGCGGGGTCCGCCCGCAACGACGGCCTATCAGATGAGGAAGGGCCTCTCGCCCCAGTAGCCCCGGGCATTGCAGCCCGGGGCCGCACGAAACCAGCGCATATCGATGCTGGCGCGGCCGCTCCCCTCGGTAGCGCCGGGCCTCGTGTGCCGCACCTGTGGCGACCCTTCAGCCCGGCGTCCCGAATCATCGCCCGCGGCGATGGGGCACACATAAGAGGCTGCCCCTACACGGCGCATCCCCAAACCCGTCATCCGAGCCCGGTCACCGGCACGCCCTCTCAGCCCGCCGTCGAACGATCGCCCGGCGGACCTTCCCTGGTTGATGGCGCGTTTTTGGGGGCTCGTGGCAACTGCCAACCGCGCCGGATCGCCTCGATGCGGAGCCCGATGCAGAGCACCGCGCCGACGATCGCCGTCGCCGTCGGCCAAAACCCGAGCGCATGGCCGGCAACGACCACGGCGGCGCCCGCGAGGGCGGCGACGGCGTAGAGGTCCCCGCGCAAGACGGAGGGGATCTCCGCGACGAGGATGTCCCGCAGCATGCCGCCGCCAATGCCGGTCAGCATGCCAAGCAGCATCGCCGGAACCGGGCCGAGGCCAAAGGCGAGCGCTTTCGTCGCTCCCGACACCGCGAAGAGGCCCAGCCCCGCCGCATCGAGGATCAGCACCGGGCTACGCAGCCGGTTGATGAGCGGAGAGCACCAAAAGGTGAGCACCCCCGCGGCGATCGAGACCGCGACATACCGCCAGTCGGTGATCGCCGGCGGCGGCGTCGCCCCGATCAACACATCCCGCGTGATGCCGCCAACGTTCCCCGCCGAGTAGGACAGCACCAGCACGCCAAACAGGTCCAGGCGGTTCGCCCTGGCCGCCATCGCGCCGCTGATCGCGAAGACGAACGTCCCCACCAGGTCGAGCACCAGGACCAGCGCCTGTCCCGGGATCCCCACGTTCGGCATGGCGGCGATACCTCAGCCCGCGAGCCACGCCTGGGCGGCCACCACCATCGTCTCCACGCCCGTCTCCAGCGTCGGATGGATCACGGGAGCAAAGTGCGGGCTGTGGTTGGTGGGAATCTCTCCGAGCGTGTTGGCCGCCTTCGCCTTGGCGTATGTGTCGGGGTCGGTGCCGCCCACAAACCAGAACACCGATGGAGCGTCCCATTGGGCGCCGAAGGACCCGAAATCTTCGCTCGCCGACGCCGGCTGGGATTGCTGCACCCGTTCCTCGCCAAAGTACTGCCGGAACGCGTCCCCGACGCGCTTCGTGGCGTCCGGATCGTTCTGCACCAGCGCATACCGGTCCAGGGGCGTGATCTCTGGCGGCCGCGGTGCCGCCGAGGCCGCGGCTTCGGCCTCGGCGATCCGCGTGATCGCCTTCAGCACTCGCTCGCGCACGCCCTCATCGAAGGTCCGGACGTTCAGCTTGAGCAGGGCCTCGTCGGGGATGACGTTCTCCTTCGTGCCCGCTTGCAGCGAGCCGATGGTCACCACGACGGCCTCGGTCGGCGCGACTTCCCGGGAGACGATGGTTTGCAGGCGCATCACCGTCGCCGCCCCCATCACCACGGGGTCGATACTGGCCTGGGGCATCGAGCCGTGCGCCCCACGCCCGAAGAATCGAATCTGCAAGCTGTCGGCGGCGGAGGTGATGACGCCCGGGCGCGAACCGATCGCGCCCGCCGGTTGGGCCATGACATGCTGGCCGAGCACGACGGCGGGTTTGGGGAACCGGGTGAAGAGCCCGTCGTCGATCATCGCCTGCGCCCCCTCGGCCGTCTCCTCCGCCGGTTGGAAGACCGCCATCAGCGTCCCTCGCCAGGCATCGCGCGCCTGCGCGAGCAAGGTCGCGGCACCGGCCAGCCACGCCACGTGCATGTCATGACCACAGGCATGCATCACGGGCACGGTCTTCCCCTCGCCGTCGGTCGACATCGCCGTGCTGGCATACGGCAGCCCGGTGGCTTCCTCGACCGGCAGCGCGTCCATGTCGGCGCGGAGCATGACCACCGGTCCGTCGCCGTTGCGGAGCAGCCCGACGACGCCGGTCTTCCCCACCCCGGTGGTCACGTCAAAGCCGGCGGCCTTGAGCCGCTCGGCCGCCTTCCCGGCCGTCCGGGTCTCCTGCATCGACAGCTCGGGGTGGGCGTGAATGTCCTTGTAGAAGGTCTCCAAATCCGGCAGCAACGCATCGAGTGGAGCAAGCACGTCGCTGGTCGCTTCCGGCCGTTGCCTGTTCATGCCATGAGGCCCTTTCGTGTTGATCGACGCCCCACCCTTGGGTCTACTGCATAACGCGTTCCCGGACACGCTGACGCCGCGCAATCGTACGGTCGGCCACCGCCCGCAGGGGCAGGGCTGACCGTACGACGGCGGGTTTCCGAGCGCGTGGGTCACCATTCCGCATGTCGCTGTAAGGCCCCCTTACACCCCCGCCTCCGCCAGCGCCCGCCGCACCATCGCCGTCACCAACGGCACCTTGTACCCATTGTGCGCCAGCGGCACCGCGTCCGCCGCCGCGATCTCCGCCGCCTGCGCGAACGCCTCCGGCCCCGCTGTCGCCCCGATCAGCGCCTGCTCCGCCGCCCGCGCCCGCCACGGCACCGTCGCCACCCCGCTCAGCACGATCCGCGCGTCCCGCACCACGCCCTCGTCCACGACGACCACCGCTGCGGCCCCGGCCAGCGCGAACGCCCACACCTTGCGGTCCATCGCCTTCACGTATCGGCTCCGCGCGCCATCAGCAGTCATTGGCACCGTCACCCGCGTAATCACCGCCTCCGCCGGCAGCACGTGCTCCGTCCGCCGCCCCTCGGTCGGCGGCGAGAAGAAGTCCTCGATTCCAATCTGCTGCACGCCGCCGCTGTCCCGGTAGTGCACCGTCGCCCCGTAGGCGACCAGCACCGACGCCAGGTCGGACGGATGCACCGCCACGCACCGGCTCTCCCCGAACACCGCGTGGTAGCGGTTGTCACCCTCCCGCGCGAAGCACTCCTCGCCGCCCTTCAGCCAGCAATGCACGTCATCGTTACGGAAATACCAGCAGCGCGGCCGCTGCAGCACGTTCCCGCCGATCGTCGCCATGTTCCGCAGCTGCGGCGTCGCGGCGACGGCCGCCGCCTGCGCCAGCGCCGGCAGGTGCATCGCGATCAGCGGGTCGGTCTCCAGCTGCGCCAGCGTGCTCAGCGCGCCGATCGACACCGTCCCCTCCTCGAGGTCGATCACGTCGTCGAGATCGGGCAGCCGTTTGAGATCGACCAGGTGCGCCGGCGCGACGATGTCGCCCTTCATCAGCGTCAGCAGGTCCGTCCCCCCGGCGAGCAGCCGGGCGTCGCTGTCGAGCAGCGCGATCGCCTCCTCGATGGTCTCCGGGCGGCTGTAGGCAAACGGTCTCATGAGGCGTGCTCCCGCTGGGTGGTCAACAGGTCAAGAAGCCGGTGCCGCGAGATCGGCGCGTCGAGGACACGAATCCCGACCGCGTCGAACACCGCGTTCGCGATCGCCGGCGCCGTCGGCACCAGCGGCGGCTCGCCGATCCCCTTCGCCCCCGTCGGATTCGCCTCCGGGTCCGGCACGTCCACCGCCGCATGCTCGATCGGCGGCACGTCCGCGATCGTCGGCACCTTGTACTCCTCCATGTTCGCGTTCAGCACCAGCCCGAGCCGATCATCGACGACCCGCTCCTCGGTCAGCGCGAACCCGATGCCCTGCGTGATGCCGCCGATGACCTGGCTGTCGACCATGGTCGGGTTCACGATCCGCCCGCAGTCATGCGCGGTGACGACCCGCAGCACCGTCACCTCCCCGGTCTCCGTGTCGACCTCGAGCTCGACGATCTGCGCCCCGAACGTCCGCGCCACCTTCTCCGTGGGGTTCGCGCCCCGCGCGCCCTGCCCGTGCAGCGTGTGCGGCGCGACCTGCCGCATGATCTCCTTCACCGGCGTCGACCGGCGCTCGTCGCCGTCGACCAGCACCTTGCCCTGCCGCACCGAGAGCCGGGGCACCGGGATCTCCATCGCGGTCGACGCGATCTGCAGCAGCTGCGACCGCACCTCGATCGCCGCCGCGCGGATCGCCGGCCCGAGCGTGGCCTGTGTCGCGCTGCCGGAGCTCACCGGGGAATACGGCCCGGTGGACGTGTCGCCCAGATGGAGCGACACGTCCTCCAGCGGCAGCCCCAGCTCCTCGGCGGCAACCTGCGCCAGCCCGGTGCGCGTCCCGGTGCCGATGTCCTGCGTCCCGGTCACGACGTCGGCCGTGCCGTCCGCGTTCAGCTCGATCCACGCATACCCCGGAGGACTCCCGCTGCCGCCGACCCAGTCGTGCGCCGCGAAGCCGACGCCTCGCCGCACCCGGCCCTCGCCCGCCGGCCGCTCCCGCGTATCCCACCCGAACGCCTCGCGCACCCGCTCGTAGCTGAGCCGCAGGCCCTCCGGCAGCGTGTACGGCTTCTCCTCCAGCTGCTCGGTCTCGCTGTAGTTGCGCAGCCGCAGCTCGATCGGGTCGATCCCCAGCTCCCGCGCCAGCTCGTCCATCGCCTGCTCCAGCGCCCACGCCGCCTCGACATGACCCGGCGCCCGGAACGCGACCCCCGGGTTCAGGTTCGTGTAGAGCGGCGTCTGCACCGTGCGCACGTTGTCGCAGCGGTAGAGCGTCTGGTACATGCCGCTGACGTTGCTCGCCTCGCCGCCCGTCATGTACGCGCCGATCCCCTGCGTGATGTCGGCGTCGATCGCCGTCAGCGTGCCGTCGCGCGTTGCCCCCAGCCGGACCCGCTGCCGCGACACCGGCCGGTTCCCGACCACCAGGTTCTCCGCCTCCCGGTCGAGCATCAGCTGCACCGGCCGCCCGCTCCTCTGCGCCAGCAGCGCCGCGATCACATCCTGCTTCCACGAGATCTGCTTCGCCCCGAAGCCGCCTCCCATGTGCTGCTTGATCACCCGCACCCGGTGCTCCGGCAGCCCCAGCGCCTGCGCGACCTGCTCGCGCACGGTGAAGATCGACTGCGTCGAGTCCCACAGCGTCAGCGTCTGCCCGTCCCACGCCGCCGTGCAGCCGTGCGGCTCCAGGCTGTTGTGCAGCGCCGACTGCGTCGTGTAGGTCCGGTCGATCATGACCTCAGCCTGCCGCAGCCCCTCGTCCGGGTCGCCCCGCGAGTACACCTTCGGCTCCCCGGCGACGTTCCCCTCGTCGCGCACCTTCGGCGCGCCCGGCGCCTGCGCGGCATCCATGGAAACGACGTGCGTCAGCGGTTCGTACGTCACCTCGATCAGCCGCAGCGCGTCCGCCGCGATCTCCTCGCTCTCGGCGGCGACCGCGGCGACCTCGTCGCCGATCAGCCGCACCGTCCGGTCGAAGACGAAGCTCCCGTGGTACCACGGGATCGGCTCCGTGTTCTCCGCGCAGATCACGGCGTGCACCCCGGGCAGCACCTCGGCAGCGGCGATGTCGATCGCCGCGACCGTCGCATGCGGATGCGGGCTCCGCAGCACCGTCGCGTACAGCTGGCGCGGCAAGCGCACGTCCGAGCTGTACTGCGCCCGCCCGGTCACCTTCTCGATGGCCTCCAGCCGCGGATGCCGCTGCCCGACGACCGCGAGCGCCGCGTCCGTCCCCCACGCCGCCATCTCCGGCTCCTGCTCCTCGAGCTGAAGCTTCCCCTTTTCCTCGCCCTTGGTGATCTTCAGCGTCGTCATGAGGCCGCCCCTTCCCCACGCGCCCGCTGGATCTCGACCGCGCGGCGGCCGGCCTGGGCGATGTTGCGATACGCCCCGCAGCGGCAGATGTTCCCCGTCACCGCGCGCATGATCTCCGCGTCGGTCGGCTCCGGATCGGCATCCAGCAGCGCCCGCAGGCTCATGATCTGCCCCGGCGTGCAGTAGCCGCACTGGAAGGCGTCGTGCTCCACGAACGCCTCCTGCACCGGGTCGAGCGCGTCCCCCTGCGCCAGCCCCTCGATGGTGCGGACGTCCCGCCCGTCGCAATCAACCGCGAGCAGCAGGCAGGCATACATCGCGCGCCCGTCCACCATCACGGTGCAGGCGCCGCAGTCGCCCATGTCGCAGACCTTCTTCGTCCCGGTCAGGTCCAGGTCGTGCCGGAGCGCGTCCAGCAGGGTGCGACGGGGTTCGATCATCAAACGGTGGTCCCGGCCGTTGACGGTCAGTGTCAACGGCACATGTGTTGCGGCGGTGGCGGCCAACGGTGTGCTCCTCAGCGTCCAGATCGGAAAGCGCCCGCGCCGGGCATGCCCGGGGAGGTCGCACACGGGGTGCCAGCGCCGTGCGGTATGCTCATCTCGTCATCCCGAGCGCGGTCGAGGGATCTCGCGAGGCGGGCCGCAGCCCGGCGAGCCGCCCCGCCATGAAGAACGTTCAGGTCACGGCGCGGGCACATTGGGCCAGTGCGACCAGCACACGCGTGGGGAACGGCACGCCCGTGAGACGCACACACACCACATCAGACCATGAGCAGGCGATCCGTGGCGACCACGCCGCGCCGCCCACCATCGGCAACGCCCGCTTCCGTGACATCCCGGCCGTCCACGCCATCCAGGTCGCCTCGTTCCGTTCCGGCCTCGCCTACAGCAAGGGCGCCCTCTACACCCTCTGGCTCCTGCCGAACGTCACGTTTATCGTCGCCCGCAACCGCGCCACCGGCGAGGCCATCGGCTGCATCATCGGCGACCGCTACCAGGGCGGCGTCCGCATCATGAACCTCGCCATCCAGCCGGACTGGCGCCGCCACGGCATCGCCACCATGCTCCTGCGCGCCATCGGCGAGCGCCTGCCCGACGGCGACATCGTCCTCATGGTCGAGGAGCACAACACCGGCGCCCAGGCCCTCTACACCCGCGAGGGCTTCGTCCGCACCGGCTTCGCCAACGACTACTACGGCCGCCGCCTCAACGGCATCCAGATGACCCTCCGCCGCGGCCCCTCACCCGATACCCGCATCATGGTCTGACCCACCATCCGGCCGTACCGCCCGTCATCGTACGGTCGGCCCTGCCCCTGTGGGCCGCAGCTGCGGGCGGTGGCCGACCTGATGCGCCCTCGTACGGGCAGACTCCATGTCTGCCCCGGTAGCCCCGGCCCTGGGTGACCGGGGTTTCTCGCCAACGATCGAGCCCTATGATGCATGCCCGCTCAAGAAGTGCCCCTCATTCTGAGCGAAGCGAAGAACCCTACGCGAAGCGCTGTTTACCGCAACGAATCATCGCCATCGGACGTGCGTACCACCGTCGTAGCCGCGCACCCCGACGGGTGCGCGCCGTCCCGTCGCCCCACGCCCCACCATCGCGCAAGATCGAAGAAACCCCACCTTCGCCCACCCGGTAGGCTGGAGCCGAGCACCGCGTATCCGCGACTGACCACGGGAGCACACCAACCATGAAGGGCATCACCCCCTCACTCTGGTTCAACAACAACGCCGAAGAGGCCATCGACTTCTACAAGACGGTCTTCGACGACGTCGAGGTCCTCAGCATCTCCCGCTACGGCGAGGCCGGCCCCGGCCCGGCCGGGCAGGTCGTCACCGCCGAGTTCCGCATCGCCGGGCAGAACTTCGTCGCCATCAACGCCGGCCCCGAATTCCCGTTCACCGAGGCCATCTCGTTCGTCATCCATTGCGAGTCGCAGGAAGAAGTGGACCACTACTGGGAGAAGCTCACCGACGGCGGCGAGGAAAGTCAGTGCGGCTGGCTGAAGGACCGCTTCGGCCTCTCCTGGCAGGTCGTCCCTACGCAGCTCATGGAGATGCTGCAGGACGAGGATCCCGCGAAGGCCATGCGCGTCACCCAGGCCATGCTCAAGATGCACAAGATCGACATCCCGACCCTCGAGGCCGCCCGCGACCAGGTGCCCGCATGACCCCCGTCGCCAATCGCACGGAAGCGGTCGACCGCTTCCTGGCGACGCTCGACCACCCGCTCAAGGTCGAGATCGTGGCGCTTCGCACCGCGATTCTCGCCTCGAACGACCGCATCACCGAGCGCATCAAGTGGAACGCGCCCAGCTTCGGCTACGACGACGACCGCGTGACCTTCAAGCTGCATCCGGCGGACCGCCTGCAACTCATCTTCCACCGCGGCGCGAGGGTGAAGGACACCACCGGCTTCACCTTCGAGGATCCCTCGGGGCTCCTGCGATGGGCTACCCCCGACCGCGCCGTCGTCACCCTCCGCGACGCCGGCGATATCGAGACGCACCAGGCCGCGCTCCTCACCGTCATCACCGCCTGGATCGACGCCACCAGCACCTGACCGGCGCCGGTGCCCGGAATGCGTACGGGCGGACATAGTGTCCGCCCGTTACCCTTCGCAATCTCAATGAACGCCCCACAGGGGAGGACGTGAACGCGCACAATTCGTTGCAGGGCAAATCCCGAGGGCCCGTTCTATAGCTTGCCCTGAGCGAAGCGCAGCGGAGTCGAATGGGTCCTCCCCTGCTCGCGCGTCAGCCGTCATGCGGACGGACGCCCGCCCCCGCCTCAGGCGAACTGCCGCAAGATCAGCAACACCAGCACCAGCAGCGCCAGCACCCCGTTGAACACCGCCGCCGCCCGCAGCTTCGTCCGCTGCGACGCCGCCACATGGTTCGCGCCCGCCCACGTCAGCCACGTCACGAACCCCATCGCCAGCGCGAGCACGAACAGCGCCGCGTCGATCCCAAAGATCAACGCCAGGAACGGCGCCAGGATCACCCCCACCGACATCAGGAACGCCTTGAAATTGACCGTCCGCTCCCGCTCCTGCGCCGCGTGATACTCCTGCTCCGCCCGCCGCCGCTCCGGCGACGCGTCCCAACCGCGCTCCGTCTCATCCTGCCGTGGGTTCATCGCTGTCCTGGCCCTGCCCGCTTGCGCCAACGCTTCACGTCGCAGATGCTACCAGAGGCGACGGCTGCGGACCGCCACATCAACGCGGGCAGGGACAAGCCACGGCCCTCCGTCGCACGAACACCGTGCCTCCAATAGCAGGAACACCACCCATGACCACCCCCGGCTCCGATCTCCGCGAATGGAACGCCGCCAGCTATCACCTCGTTGCCAACCCGCACGTCGACTGGGGCACGGCCGTCCTCGACCGCCTCCCCCTGCGCGGCGACGAGACCGTCATCGACGCCGGCTGCGGCACCGGCCGTCTCACCGAGCTCCTGCTCGAGCGCCTTCCGGCAGGCCGCGTCATCGCCGTCGACCAGTCCGCCAACATGCTCGCCCGCGCCGAAGCGCACCTCCGCCCCCGCTACGGCGACCGCGTCACCTTCGCCCGGCACGACCTCGCCGCCCTGCCCGACATCGAGACCGCCGACGCCATCTTCAGCACCGCGACCTTCCACTGGATCCCGGACCACGCCGCCCTTTTCGCCACCCTCTTCCGGGCGCTCCGTCCCGGCGGCTGGCTCGTCGCCCAGTGCGGCGGCGCGAACAACATCCGCGCCATCAACGACCGCGCCATGACGATCCTCCGCGAGGATCCCTTCGCCGCCGACATCGGCGACTGGACCGGCCCCTGGCGCTTTGCCGGCGCCATCGAAACCGGGCATTTGCTCACCGCCGCCGGGTTCACCGACGTCGCCGCCAGCGTCATCGACGCCCCGGTCACGCTGGACGATGAGGCCGCCTACCGCGAGTATCTCGAAACCGTCGTCCTCGGCACCCACCTCGCCCGCCTGCCGGACGACACCCTCCGCCGGCGCTTCCTCGACCGCATGGTCGCCGGCGGCGCGACCGACACCCCACCCTGGTCGCTCGCCTACACCCGCCTCAACCTGCAAGGCCGCAAACCGGACACGCGCTGACGGCACTCTGAGCGCTGTGTAGGAGGGATTGAACGCGCTCACCCATCTTCAGGGGCAACCACCTGGGGCGCGTTCAATGCCCTCCCGCTCGGCCAACGCGCTCACCCCCACGAATGGCAACACCCGAGGGCGCGTTCGATGCCCTCCCGCGGCAGCCGGCTCGCCCCGCTACAGCTCGTCCTCTTCCTCGTCCAGCTCGATCCCGACCCGGTCCGCGCGCCGCAGCGTCGACCGTCCATGGTGCCACCGCAGCTTCGTCACCCCGTCCACCGCGCGGAACTGCTGTACCAGGGTCACCACGTCGTCGATCTTCGCCACCTCGATCGTCAGCTCGACGACCATCTGCTGCTCCCCCTCCATATCGAAGTCGAGCGACAGCAGCCGGAACCCCGGCGTGTTGGCCGCGATTCGCTGGATCTCATCGAACAGGCTCCGGCTGTGCGACACATGCATGACCAGTCGGTGATGCCGCGAATGATGGGCGAAGAGCCGCCGCTCCACCGGCCGCAGCCCCGCCTGGATCAGCAGCATGAACAACGCGCCGGAGATTGCCGCCGCGTACATCCCGCCCCCGGCCGCCAGACCGATTCCGGACACCGCCCAGACGCTCGCCGCCGTCGTCAGCCCGCGCACCGTGTTCCTGCGGAAGATGATCACCCCGGCGCCGAGGAAACCAATGCCGCTGACGACCTGCGCCGCGATCCGGCTCGGGTCGAGCGCATCCTCGAACTGGTTCGGAAAGCCATACGTCGACACGATCATCATCAATGCCGACGCCACGCAGACCAGCGCGTGCGTCCGGAATCCCGCCGCCCGCTCCCGCCGCTCACGCTCGATCCCGATCGCGCCGCCGAGCACCGTCGCCACCGCCAGGCGCATCACCAGATCGACGAAGTGCAGCTGCCCCTCGTCCAGCCAACCCCACTCAATACCCATATGGCGTGCATGTCCTCCTATTGAATTGTTAACACACTATGAACGCGCTATCCCGCCTTAACCACACAACGCACACATGTGCATGAGCAAATGATCACTCCACCGGCAGCCCCGACCGGTCAATCCGCCGGCGCCGGAGCGGGGACCGGCTGCCGTGCCCGCCCCCGACGCATCGTCACCGCCGCGTCCGCGTCCGGCACCAGCAGCGCCGCGAACGCCCCGATCAGCGCCAGTCCCGCCGCCACGAAGAACGCCGTGTGATACGCATCCAGGTTCGGCACCTGCACGCCATCGACCACCCGGAACGGCCCCTTCACCGACAGCACCGTGCTCAGCAGCGCCACGCCGACCGCCGCCCCCAGCTGCCGCTGCACCGACATCAGCATCGACGCCCCGCCCGTCTCCGCGCGCGAGATCGTCGCCATGCTCGCCGCCTGGTTCGGCAGGAAGACGTACGCCATCCCCACACCGATGAAGAACATCAGCACCCGCACCACCCACAGGTTCGTCTCCGCCCCGACAAACCCCAGCAGCCCGACCGTCACCGCCACCAGCACAAGCCCGCTCGCCATCAGCCGCCGCGGCCCGACGCGCGGGTAGATTCGCGCCACCACCTGCGTCGAGAGCACTACCCCGATCGCCTCCGGCATCGTCGCCAGCCCCGCCGTCAGCGCCGACGTGCCCCGCGCCTCCTGCAAGAACAGCGGCAGCAGGAACAACGCGCCGATGAACCCCGCCGACCCCAGCATCGACACCGTCAGCGTGCTCCGGAACAGCCGGTTCCCCAGCAGCCGCAGCCGCACCATCGGCTGCGCCGTCCGCAGCTCCACCACCACGAACGCCGCCAGCAGCACAAGCCCGCCGAGTCCGGACACCACGATCAGCGGCGTCGTCCACCCCCGCTGTGGCCCCTCGCTCAGCGCGAACA
>DATLHE010000313.1:0-2383 GCA_035540335.1 Thermomicrobiales bacterium
TCGATCGGCTGCGCGAGGTCGTCCGACGGGGCGTGATAGCGCGTGCGCGTCCACTCGGCGTCGACCTTCTCCTCGGGGGAGCCGGGCTCGAAGCCGACTTTCATCGCCAGGGCCGGGACGCCCTGACGGATGAAGCTGTACTGGTCGCTGCGGATGAAGCGGTTGCGCTGGGGCTGCGGATCCGGCCGGACGCCGAGGCCCATCTCCTGTGCCACCGCGCGAACGTCGTCGCCCAATTCGGATTCGTCGAGGCCGAGCACCATCAGGCTCTTCAAGGGATAAAGCGGCAGGAACATGTCCATGTTGAGGTTGGCGACGATGGCCTCGCGTGGCACCGTGGGGTTCAGCGCGAAATAGCGCGATCCGAGCAGCCCCTTCTCCTCGGCTGTCACCGCGACCATCAGGACGGAACGCCTGGGCCTGGCTGCGACCACTGCCGAGGCCGCTTCAATCAGCGTCGCGATGCCTGATGCGTTGTCCATCGCGCCGTTGTAGATCGGGTCACCGTTGATCGGCGCACCGACGCCGACGTGATCGAGGTGCGCCGTGAGGACGACATATTCGCTGGCGAGCGCGGGATCGCTGCCCTTGACCATTCCCGCCACGTTGTGCGATTCGATGTCCTGACTCTCCACCTTGACCTTGGCGCGAACCGTGAGCGGCAGCGCGAAGTGTGGGAGAGCCTTGCCCTCCTCGGCAACCCGCAGGAGCTCGGCGAACGTGTGACCGGAACCGGCGAAGAGGCGTTCGGCCTTCGCGGGATTGAAGGCGATCGAAACCTGTTGGCCGGCGGTGTCGTCGAGCGACGCGTCGGCCAGCGCCATCGCGGGGTTCAGGCGGTTTGGCGACGAACGCTCCCACGGCACGTCCATGGCCTTGGGGTTGGCAATGGAGATCACGCCGATTGCCCCGAGGCGCTTCAGCGTGCTCCAGCGTTCCGCCGCGGACTGATAGTGCGCGCTCAGCGCCCCGGGCACCTCCTTCGGGCTGCCCGCCAGGTACACGACCACTTTGCCCTTGACGTCCAGAGCGGCGAAGTCGTCGTGCTTCGCTTCGGGAATCTGGAGTCCGTGCCCGGCGAACACGAGCGGCGCCTCCACGCTCGGCGCTGGATCGATCCGCATGCCGAAGGTCGCCTCGTCACCGAGGGCGACCGGCTCCGGCTTGCCCGCCCTGACGAGAACCAGGCTGGACTGCGACTCGTCGATCTTTCGGGAGCGGAAGGCGACCGGCTGGAGATAGCCGCTGGCGCCGGCGGGCTGGAGGCCTGCCTGCTTGAAGTGCTCGGCCACGTAGTCCGCCGCCTTCCGGTGTGCCGGACTGCCGGTCTCCCGTCCGCGCATCTCGTCGCTGGCGAGCGTTTCGACGTGAGCGAACCATCGGCTGGCCGGGTCGGCGCTTGCCGCCGTCGAGGTGGCCGCTGGCGGCGTTGATCCGGGCGAGCACGCCGTGAAGGTTGCGACGATCAGGGGGACGAGGGCCAGGCCGAGCACAAGCGGTCGAGGGTGGCAGCCCAGGGACGTCATGTGGCCACACTAGCACGGGTACAGGCACGGGCGGAGGGGTGCCGGCTCGGATAGCGCTTGACGGCGGGCCGGCGACTGAATGACCATTCATTCATTGCCATGCCTGCCGCCTCAGCCAGACGCCTCGCGGCCGTGAAGGCCACCCCGGCGATCGACAAGCGCGACGCCATCCTGCGCGCGGCCATCAAAGTCTTCGCCCGCCACGGCTACTTCCAGTCGCAGGTCGCCGACGTCGCCCGGGTCGCGGGCGTGGCCGCCGGCACTGTCTACCTCTATTTCCGGAGCAAGGACGACCTGCTGGTCTCGATCTTCGAGCGCACCATGAAGGACGCGATTGACGAAGGGCGCGCCGCACTGGCCGACGTCGCCGACCCTGTCGACCGGCTTCGCCGCATCGCCCGGCTCCACCTCGATCGCCTCGGCCGCGATCGGGACCTCGCCGTCGTCATGCAGGTGGAGCTTCGGCAGTCGATCAAGTTCATGGAGCGCTGCTCCTCCACCCACCTGCAGGACTACCTCAACATCATCCGCCGCACCATCTCGGACGGCCAGGCGGCCGGCGCGTTCCGGAACGACGTCAGCCCAAACGCCGCGGCAAAGGTGCTTTTCGGCGCGCTGGACGAGATGGCCACGAACTGGATGCTGAGCCGCAGGAAGTACGCGCTGGCCGGCGACGCGGACGTCGTGGTGGATCTGATCATCGGGGGCCTCGGGCGATGAGCGCTCGCGCCGTCAATTCGGTCGCGGTGCTGGGCGCGGGCACGATGGGCGCGCAGATCGCGCTGCACTTCGCCAACGCCGGCATTCCCTCGCTCCTGCTTGACCTTACCTCCGACGTCGCGCGACAGGGCCTGGAC
>DATLHE010000314.1:0-13365 GCA_035540335.1 Thermomicrobiales bacterium
TCACCGTGAAGGTGTAGGTGATCCTCTCGCCCTGCGCGACGTCCGCGCTCGGGCTGGCCGACTTGTCGATCGCCAGGCCCGGAGCCTGATCGACCGGCGTGTCGGTCTCGCTCGGCGGCGAGGTGACGCCGCAGTCCTCCGCCTGGGCCATGAACCGCAGCGCGGTCAGGACGTCGCAGCCCGGACCCTCGCCCGAGGCGATCGCGGAGTTGTGGACGTTGCCGGCCTCGACGTCGGCCGCGGTGACCGTGTAGGTCGCCGAGATCGTCTTCGAGGCGCCCGGGGCCAGATTGCCGACCACGCCGTTCGCGTTCGCGGCGTTCCAGACCAGGCCGGGCAGCTCGTCCGTGACCGCGATGTCGCGGACCGTGACGTCGCCACTGTTGGTGACGAGGAAGCGGTAGGTGATGACCGTGCCCGCCGTGACCGTGCCCGCCGGCGTCGACGCCGTCTTCTGGATCGTGAGCCCCGGCTGCTGGCCGACCGGGACATCCGCGTCGTCCGGATCGGAGGTGACATCGCCCGTCGGGCCGTCGCCGGTGGCGAAGGCCTCGTTGTGGACGTTGCCGGCCTCGACGTCGGCGCCGGTTACCGTGTAGGTAGCGGTGATCGTCTTCGACGCCTTCGGCGCCAGGGTGCCGACCGCGCCGCCCGGGTTGGCCGCGTTCCAGACGAGGCCGCCGAGGACGTCCTCGACCACGATGTTCTTGACCGTCACGTTGCCGCTGTTGGTCACCGTGAAGGTGTAGGTGATGACCGTGCCCGCGGTGACGTCACCGGCCGGGGTGCTGGCGCTCTTCTCGATCGTCAGGCCCGGGTTCTGCTCCAGGTTGACGTTGTAGCTGTCGTCGTCGCGGACCTGCGGGCCGGACGGCGGCTGGCCGTGGGCGTAGGCATGGTTGTGGACGACGCCGTTGTCGATGTCCTGCTGCGTGATGACGTACTCGGCGCTGATCGTCTTCGCCTGGCCCGGCACCAGCGTGCCGTAGACGAACTCGTCGTCGCTGAGGAGCTCATCCGCGACCCGGACGCCGCGCAGCGTCGTGTTGCCGGTGTTGGTCACCTCGAGCGTGTAGTGGATCGTGCCGAGCGGGTGCTCCGCGTCCGGCTCGTGGAGGTGGCCCTTCTTGTGGAGATGGATCTCCGGTTCCCAGAGCGTCTTCACCGTCTCGCTGGCCGGGTCGGCCGCGACGTTCGTCTGCCCGAAGCGGCCGGAGGCCGTCGCCGTGTTGACGACCTGGCGGGCGTCCACGTCCGCCTGCGTGATCGTGTAGGTGGCCGTGCAGGTCAGCGTGGCACCGGGGGCCAGGGTGGCCGGAGCCGCCGGGGCGCAGGCGAGCGCGCTCAGGCCCGCGAGCGGGTCGCTGATCGTCGCGCCCGTCAGCGTCACGTTGCCGGTGTTCCTGGCGACGAACGTGTAGGTGACCACGTCGCCGCGCTCGGCCCCGGTGATCTGGCCGCTCACCGGCGCGCCGTTGAGGTGGGTCGCGTCCTTGGTGAGCGTCAGCGCCGGGGTGCGGGCGATGGTGACCGTCTCGCTGTCGTTGGCCGAGACCTGCTGGCCGTTGAAGGTTGTCCGCGCGGTGGCGGTGTTGTCGATGCGGCCGGCGTTCACGTCGTCCTGGCCGATCGTGTAGGTCGCCGTGCACTCCACCGAGGCGTGCGGGGCGAGCGCGGCGATCGTCGCCTGGCTGCCGGCGATGGCCGGCGCGCAGTCGACCGCGCTGAGGCCCGGCAGCGGGTCGGTCACGACGATGTTGGTCAGCGTGACGTCGCCCGTGTTCTCGACGAGGAGCGTGTAGGTGACCTGCTTGCCGAGCGCCGCCGTCCCGCCGGCCACCGCCGCCGTCTTCGTCAGCGCGAGGCCCGGCGCCTGGTCGACGAGCACCGTCGCGTCGTCGTGCGGCGATTCGAGCTCGTTGCCGTGCGCGAAGGCGACGTTATCGATGCGACCGGCCTCGACGTCCTCGGCCGACACCGTGTAGGTGGCCGAGACCGTCTTCGACGCGCCCGGCGCGAGGGTGCCGACCACCGGGATGACGACGCCGGCGTCCTCCAGCATCTGGTCGTCGATGACCACGCCCGTCAGCGTCACCGTGCCGGTGTTGGTCACCGCGAAGGAGTAGGTGACCGTGTCGCCGGCGGTCACGCCCGATTCCGGGCTGGCGCTCTTGGCGAGCGACGCGCTGGCCGTGAGCGGCCCGGAGATCGTCTTCGTCGCGGTCTTGCTGGCCAGCTCCATGCCCTGCGGCGGGGTGGCCGTGAACGTGGCGATGTTGGTGAGCTCCCACGTCGTCGCGTCCGGGTCGGCGGCGTAGGCGGCGTCGATGAACGCCTGCGTGATCGTGATCGTCGCCGTGCACTCGACGGCCGCGCTGTTCGGCGCCAGCGAGGCGATGACGTTCGTGCCGTCGCCGCAGTCGATCTCGCCGGCGGCGATCTTGTCGTCGGTGACGGTGACGTTGGTCAGCGTCACGTTGCCGGTGTTGCGAACGGAGTAGGTGTAGGTGACCTCGCCGCCGGCGCGGAGGCCGGCGGCCTGGCTGGCGTCCTTGGAGACCTCGAACGACGCCGTGCGCGTGCCGTCGAGGCGGTCGGTGTCCGTGCTGGTCACCGGGTCGCCCTGCGGCGGCTGGCCGGAGGCGTTCGCCGTGTTCGTGATGAACCCGGCGTTCACGTCCGCCTGCTGCACGACGTAGGTCGCCGTGCCGATCAGCTGCTCGTTCGGCTGCAGGGTGACCGGGGCGGTCACCGGCGCGCCGTTGAGCGTGAAGCTTAGCGCGGACATGCCCGGCAGGCTCGTGTCGGTGATCGTGACGCCCGACAGCGTCGTCGTGCCGGTGTTGGTGGCGATGAAGGTGTAGTCCACCGTCGAGCCGGCCGTCAGCGTGTCGTTCTCGGCGTGGTTCTTGACCAGCGAGAGGCTCGCGCTGCTGTTGGTCGACACCGTCTCGCTGTCGGTCGTCGGCCCGGACTCATCGCTGTCGACGGTCGCCGTGTTCCCGATCTCGCCGTTGTTGACGTCGGCCTGGGTGACCGTGTAGGTCGCCGTGATCGTGGTGCTCGCGTTCGGGGCGAGGGTGCCGATCTGGCGCGGATCCGGGTCCGCCCAGGTGAGGCCGGTCATCGGGTCGCTGAGGACGACGTTGTGCAGCGTGACGTTGCCGCTATTCGTGACGACGAACTGGTAGGTGATCGTGTCGTTAACGCTCACGCCCTCAGCCGGGATGCCGGGCGCGGACTTCACCAGCTCGAGCGCCGGGCTCTGGAGCGTGCGCACCGTCTCGGAGGCTGGAATGGCGTCGACCGCCGCCCCCGTGAAGGTGCCGGCGGCGGTCGCCGTGTTGTCGACCTGGCCCGCGTCCACGTCGTCCTGCGTGATCGTGTAGGTCGCCGTGCAGGTGACGGAGCCATTCGGCGCGAGCTCGGCCGGCATCACCGGGGCGCAGCTGAGCGTCGAGAGGCCGGGCAGCGGGTCGCTGATGGCGACGTTGCCGAGGGTGACGTTGCCGGTGTTGGTCGCCACGAACGTGTAGGTGACGACGTCGTCCAGCTCGGCGTCCGTGATATCGCCGGAGACCGTCGTGCCGTTAAGCGCGGTGGCGGCCTTCGTCAGCGACAGGGCCGGCGCTGCCTCAGCCGTCGTGACCGTCTCGGTCGCGCTCCGCGGGTCCGTCTGGTCGCTGTCGGCCGTGGCCGTGTTCACGAACGCGCCGGTGTCAACGTCGTCCTGGGTGATCGTGTGCGTCGCGGTGCACTCTACCGAGCCGCCGACCGCGATGCTGGCCAGCGCGGCCGGATCGCAGGCGAGGTCGGTGACCGACGGATCGCTGACGGTGACGTTCGTGAGGGTGACATTGCCTGCGTTCGCGACGGTGATCGTGTAGGTGACGACGTCGCCTGCCTCAAGGCCGCTGTCGACGTCGGCCACCTTGGTGATCGTGAGCACCGGGTTCTGCGGGATCGCGACGGTCGCGTCGCTGTCGTCGCTGACCGAGTCGTCCTGCGGCGGGAAGCCCCGGACCTCGGCGACGTTCTCCACGACGCCGCGGTCGGTATCCGCCTGCGTCACCACGTAGGTCGCGGTCACGGTCTGCGAGGCGGCAGGGGCGAGCGTGCCGACCGCAATCGGGCTCGAGCCGAGCAGCGGGTCGGAGATGTAGACGCCCGTCAGGGTGACGTTGCCGTCGTTGGTGACCACGAACGAGTAGGTGATGGTGCCGAGCGGGTTCGCCTCCGTCGGGGCATTGAAGACACCGGACTTGTCCAGGTCGATGTCGGGCTTGTGCAGGAGGAAGACCGTCTCGCTCGCCTGGTTCGACGGCACCTGCTCGCCATCGAAGGTGCCGGAGGCATTGGCCGTGTTGACGACCTCGGCGCGGTCGATGTCGTCCTGCGTAATCGCGTAGGTGGCCTCGCATTCGAGCGTCGCGCCTGGCGCGAGGTTAACCGGCTGGACGCAGTCGAGCGTGCCGACGAGCGAATCCACGATCGAGACGTTCGACAGCGTGACGTTGCCGGTGTTGGTCGCGACGAGCTTGTAGATGATCTCGTCGCCGACGCTGGCGTCGATCCGGGAGGCCCCGACCGGCGCGCCGTTGAGCGAGATGGCGTCCTTGGTCAGCGAGAGAGCGCCGCTCGGATCGACCGTGGTGACGGTGACGGACGCGGTCTGCTCGCCGGTCTGGTCGCTGTCGGCGGTCGCCGTGTTGGCGAACGAGCCGGCGTCGACGTCGGCCTGGGTGATCGTGTGCGTCGCGGTGCAGGTGACCGAGGCGTTCGGCGCGATCGTGGCCGGCGTCGCCGGGTCGCAGCTCAGGTCGCTCACCTTCGGATCGGCGACGGTGACGCCGGTCAGCGTGACATTGCCGCTGTTCGTCGCTGTGATCGTGTAGGTGACGACGTCGTCGACCGCGAGGCCGGAGGTCACGTCCGCCGTCTTGGTGATCGACAGCGCCGGGCTCTTGGTGATCGTCACCGTGGCGCTGTCCGGGTCCGATGCGACCGAGCCGGCCTTCGCCGTCGCGGTGTTGACGATCTGGGTCTTGGTGTCGATGTCCTGCTGCGTCACGGCGTAGGGGGCCGTGACCGTCTTCGATGCCTGCGGGGCCAGCGTGCCGACCTGGATCGGCGTCGCCCCGAGCTGCGGATCGTTGACGACGATGTTGTTCAGCGTGACGTCGCCGCTGTTCGTGACCAGGAACGAGTAGGTGACGTTGCCTGGCACCGAGACCGTCGCCGGGCTCACCGACTTCTCGAGTGTCAGCGCCGGAGAGCAGGGGGCCTTGGCAAGCGTCTTGGAGTAGGTCGCGTTCGTGTTGCTGACGCGCGTGTAGCCCGCCGGCAGCGTGGCCGGAAGGACGAAGGTGGCCTTGGTCGTCACGCTGTAGGTGAACGTGACGCTGGCGCCGTTGTCGGTGGCCGCCACCGCGGAGTAGGTGAGGCCGGTCGTGCTGGCCGGCGCGGCCACCTTGGGCGCCGCGTACACGAGGTCGACGCAGCTCGAGTCGGTGATCGTCGGCAGCGTCGGGGCTTCCTCGGTCGTGCAGACGACGTTGACCGAGCCGGAGTCCGAGCCGCTCTGGGGATTGGTGCCGGTGTAGGAGAACGACGCCGTGTTGGTGATCGGGCCGCAGACGCCCGTCGCCGGCACCGGGGCCGAGACGGCGACGGAGTAGCTGCCGTTACCGCCGACCGGCGTGTTGCAGGTCAGCGTGGTGCCGCTGATGGAGCAGGGGGTGACGCCCTCCGTCCAGGTGAAGCCGGCCGGCAGATTGTCGGTGATGACCACGTTCTGCGCGAAGCCGCCGGTGTTGGAGACGGTGATCGTGAACGTGACCGTGCCGCCGGGGCTCACCGTCGCCCCGTCCGGAGTCTTGGCGATCGACAGCTGCGGCGGGGTCTGCGTCACCGGCGGGCAGTCGCCCAGAGCGCCGAAGTAGATCGACCACTGATCCGGATCGCCCGCGGCGTTCTTGTGATCGATGTGGCCCTCGGACGGATAGGCGACGCCGTTGATGTACTGGATGGCGACGAGGTTGTAGGTCCACGGGTTCGACAGCGAGCCCGTGCGGTGGCAGACGCCGATCTTGCCCTCGGGCACCGTCGCGCCGGTGAGTGCCTGGGTGCTGGTCGACGACGCGGCCAGCGAGGTGCGGGTCTGCGTCTTGGGCGCGGTCGTCGGGGCGACGGTCGGGGCCGTCGTCGGCTCCGCCTTGGGGGCGTCCGTCGGGGCGACGGTCGGCTCCTGCGTCGGCTCTTCGGTCGGGGCCACCGTGGGCTCGACCGTCGGCTCGGCTGTGGGGTCGCCGTTCGGCGTGTTGTCGCACGCGTCGCCGATCCCATCGGCGTCGCTGTCGAGCTGGTCGGGGTTGGCGACCGCGACGCAGTTGTCGGCGAGCTCGTCGACGCCGTCCGCGTCCGAGTCGCCGTTCGGGGTCGGGTCGGCGAGGTTGTCGATGCCGTCGCCGTCGATGTCACCGTTCGGCGTCGGGTCCTCGTTGTCCGGGATGCCGTCGCCGTCCGTGTCGACGACCGGGACCGGCGCGGTCCAGCGCTCGACGTCGACGTTCGCGCCGGCGATGACCTCGACCCCGCTGGCCGAGCCGTCGGCGATGTAGCCGGCCGGACCGCCCTGCTGGGAGATGCTGTAGCCGCCGGCGGCGAGGTCGGCCACGAATGCCGTGCCGTTGCCGTCGTCGTCGGCCGCCCAGTGGGCGGAGCCGTCGTTGCCGACGATCGAGAAGGCGCCGCCACCGACCAGGGCGCCGGTGTTGGCATCCTTCAGATAGATCGTCAACGAGCCCGGCGGCGGGGGCGCGGGCTCCTGGGGCTCCTGGGAGGTGGCCTGGACTCCTGTGTCCTGCGGCAGCGCCTCCGGCGATGCCGGGGCGTCCTGGGCCAGCGTGGCCGCCGTGCTGAGCGGCGAGAGCAGGTTGATCAGCAAGAAGAGAATGCTCAGGCGCCGGAGCATGTGGATGCTGCGTTGCCTGATGGCGCGTCGATGCATAGCCCTAACCTCGTATCTCCCCGGTCCTGGGCGGGCCGACCCCGTGTGCCCGCCGATGCTCCAGAACCAGCGCGAATCCATGGACCCCTGAAGCGACGGTTTCCGGGCCTGGTGGGGCCGCGGCGACCAGCGTTTCCAAACCATTCCGACCGTCCCAAGAGGAGCCGCTCCGGCGGTGCGGCCGGCGCCGCCCGCGTGTTGCCGTGCGGGTGGCGTCTGGCTGCCATTCGGAGCACATGACGCAACGTTGACGATAGACCCAACGCCTCTATCTCTAGGACTAGGACAAATGGTATAGCCTTTTGGGCATGACCGTCAAGCATAGAGTCCTAGGAATATGGTTTTCATAGCATGACCAAGGATGGGCCGGTTGGATGGGCTTGTGGAACATGTGGGCGATCCATGTTGCGGCGTGCAACAACATTGTCGCCGGGCACCGCGTGGGGAACGCGACGAGCCGGGAGGGGACCCCCTCCCGGCTCGCGTGCGGTGTGTAGTGATTCGAGGTGCGGCGCGGTGGCCCCGGTTTAGAGCAATTGCCGGATTGATTGCACCACGGCACGTACGGTCGGCCATAAGGGCCGACCTCCTGTTTGCGGACAAGGTCGGCCACCGCCCGCAGCTGCGGCCCGCAGGGGCAGGGCCGCCCGTACGGGGAATTCTCCGGGCGCATCGAAGCGGACCACGCAAGTCATGTCGCGATCGGCTGTTGTGACCCGCTCTGGGCTAGAGATGCGTTCGGCGCGCGAATGGAGGCGCCGCGTCAGGCGACGGCGGCGGCGTAGTGGGCGAGGGCCTGCCGGAAGGCGAGCTTGACGTCATCCAGCCGCTCGCGCTCCCGCTCGAGCTCGTGGGCGATGGCGAGCGCCCGCTGGGTGATGACCGTGGTGCCGAGGGTGCTGTTGAACCAGAGTGGGAAGGTCTCGCTGGCGCGCAGCCGGCGGATGCGTCCGACGAGGGCGCCGGCGAGGCTGTCCAGCCGCTCGCACTCCCGCCGGGCCCAGGCGATGCGGTGCGCCAGGCGGCTCGTCGACCAGCCGGGGAGCATCGTCTCCAGCTCCTGCTCGATCGCGCGGAGCGCCTTCAGGTCCTGGCAGTGCCAGGCGTGGTTGATCCGGAGCATGATCTCCTGGCGCATCGTGCGCTCGCTGTCGTCCTCGGCGAGGTCCGGGTGGAAGCGGCGGGCGAGGTCGCGGTAGCGCTGCCGCAGCTCGCGGGCGTCGTCTTCCGGCAGCGCCTTCCGCGCGCGTTGCAGCCGCCGCAGGATCTCCTCCTCGGCGGAGGGGTCTTGCTCGCCGTCGCCAGCGTAGTTCCAGTCGCGCTCGCCGCGACGTCCCCGCCCGGGCCGGGCGAGCTGGAACCACTCGTCCGGCACCTCGATGCCGAACATCTCGCCGATCTCGCGCAGCTCGTCGCGGTCGAAGAGGTCGCCGAGCACGCCGTTGGGGTCGGCCACGAGGCGGGCGTGGATGCGCGCGGTGCGATGCTCGATGCGCTCGATGGTCGCGCGCAGGTTCCGCAGGTCGGCTTGCAGGTGGCCGATGCGCTGGGTGTACTCCCACTCGAAGCGCTCGAAGGCGCCCTGCAGCGGCGCCAGCTCGGTCTCGAGCGCGGCGATCTGGGCGGTGCGCCAGTCGATGTGCAGCGTCAGCTCGACGTACTCGAGCTCGTCGTCCGTGATGCAACGGACGAGGGGCATGGACATGGAGGAGGAAGGCGAGGTCAGCAAGCGTACAGCATCCGTGAGCTAGGGCGGTCGATGTCTCCGTCTTTCATGATAGCAAGTCCGCCAAGGGCCGGGGGAGCCTAGGGGTCGCGGATTGCACCCATCGTATGTCGCGTGTCTGACGCCGTAACCGCGCACCCGTGTGGATGCAACACGCCCCACGCCCAAAACCCCCTCATTCAGAGCGAAGCGATGAACCCTACGCGAAGCGCTATCCCCTGTTTGGGCATCTTGCACTCCGGAGCTGTCGCACGCCGCCCGGTGCGGTCAGGATGGCGCGGCAAGGTCCGGATACCAATCCCACGCCAGGTCGTTCCAGCGGGGATTGTGTTCGGTCACGAGGCCCAGCTTCTTCGCCCGCGACTTGCCCTTGAGCGTCTTCTCCCACGCGATCGCGTCGTCAAGACGCGCGAACTCGGCAATGTAGACGAGCTTGATGAGGTTGTACTTTGAAGTGAAAGAGTCCGGCAGGTAGCCCGTCTTGTGCTCCCAAATGCGGCGGTGCAGATCGCGCGTCACTCCCGTGTACATCGTGCGGGTGTGGTTGGCCATGATGTAGACGTAAGCGGCGGGCATGAGGCCCCTGGGAGCGTCAGACCGGACAGGAATTGGTGGATCGCATCGTAGCGTGCCGAACGCCGTGGTCGCGACCGGCGCTTCGCGTTGGGTGCTTCGCTGGCTCAGCATGAGAGGGGTTGTGGGGTGGCGTGGTGGCATGGAGGAACGCCCCCATGGGGACTGCGCTTCGCGTAGGGTCCCCCGGCCGAGGCACAGCCGAGAAGCGGAGCGAGCCCCCGGGTAAGCCCCGCAGGGGCGAAAAGCGGAGCGACCCTTTGCTGCGCTCGGAATGAGGGCATTTAGGGGAACGTCCCGCGAATCCCGCCAACCCGCGCAACCCTACGTGATCTCCAGCGACCCGATCGCGCGGACGGCGCGCTCCATCATCCGGAACATCGCGGTCCCGAGCACCGGCAGCACCACCGCGAACCCGAGCAGTGGCAGCAGCGAGCCGCGCAATTCCACGAGTGTCGCGTTCCGGGTCAGCGCGGCGACGAGCGCGTCGATCCCGTACCCGAACGGCAGGCAGCGCGCCGGGATGCGGATCCAGTCCGGCATCCGGTCGATCGGGTACATCGTCCCCGCGAAGAGCGTCAGGAAGGGGAAGATCAGGTTGCTCAGGAAGTTCGCGTTCCGCGCCAGGATGCCGAGCGACCCGAGCACGAGGCTCATCCCCCACAGCGAGACGCCGAGCAGCATCATCGTCACGACCACCGACGGCGCGTTGATCGCCAGCGGCACGTCGAACAGCCACGCCCCGGTGGCGACGGCGATGGTCCCGTTCACGACCGCCTCGACCATCGCCCAGAGCTGGAAGCCGCCGAGCCAGACGTAGCGCGGCAGCGGCGCGAGGAAGAGGTTGCCGAGCGTGCCGCGCTGGCGCTCGGAGTCGAGGATCTCGCCGCCGTTGAAGATCAGCGCGAAGAGGATCGCCACGCCCGCCCCGGCGACCACCGCGTATTCGAGCAGCTCGCGGTCGTCGCGGTAGATGAACGCCAGGAGCAGCGTCTGCATCAGCGGGAAGGTCAGCCACGTGAAGGCATAGCCGAGCACGCCCATGCCCTGGATGCGCGTCTTCGCGATCGTGACGGCGGTGGCGCCCATCACGGCGGCGTGGCGTCGCCACGCCCACCGGTCAGAAGAGGTTGAGCGAGCCGGTGCGGCGAAGCTCATGATCGACCCTCCGGAGTGACCAGACGCCCAGAAGCAGGAAGAGCGCCGACGTGACGAGCGCGATGCCGAGGTCGGCGCGCGTGTCCGCCCACCCGGCCCCGTCGAGCATGCTCGCGCGCAGCGCCTCCAGCGCGTGGGTGATCGGCAGCAGGCCGCCGAGCCACGCCAGCCAGTCGGGCAGCACCGAGCGCGGGAAGTAGAACCCGGCGAGGATGTAGACCGGCGTCTGCAGGAAGTTGGCGAGCGGGTTGGCGTTGCGCGAGAGGATGAACAGCCCGCTGCACGCCACGCCGATCGCCAGCGCGGAGGCGAAGACCATCGCCAGCATCAGCGCCGCCAGGAGCGGGCTCGCGACGTCGAACTCCGCGCCGTACGCGAGCCCGATGACCAGCGTGACGAGCACGGACGGCACGGAGAGCAGCAGGTCGCCCAGCCCGTAGCCGAGGACGACGGCGATGCGGTTGGCCGGGGCGGCGAGCACGGACGGCAGCGTGCCCTCGAAGGCGTCCATCTGCAGCGCGAAGCCGCACGACCAGACCGTCGCGTTCCAGGCTTGCTGGGCGACGGTGCCGACGATCAGGAAGCCGGCGACCTGGTCCGCCGGCACGGTCGTCTGCCCCGAGATCTCGTAGGCGAGCAGGAGCGAGACGAAGACCAGCGCCGGCGTCAGCGGACGGCGGATGAGCAGGATGACGTTCGACGCCCAGCGCCGTTGCTGGACGCGCGCCGCGGCCAGCATCGCGGCGATGAAGGCGCGCGCCGGCGCCGCCGTGGCGCCTGCCGCGGCCGCCATCATTCGGCCTCCCCGGCGAGCGTGGCCAGGCGCTGCCGGAGCGCCGCCGCGGTGCGGGATGTGGGATCGGGATCGTTGCCGAGCAGGGCGGCGGGATCGCTGCGGATCAAGCGGGTTGCGGTCGCCAGCACGTCCCGCACGGCGACGCGACGAGCGCGACAGTCGCCGATGCGGACCTCCCCGCAATCGGCAAGCTCCGGCTCGATGTCGTCGAACGCGTCGCTCTCCCCCGGAATGTTGGGCAGCTCCATCCAGACCCCTTCGGCGGACTTGGCGTAGCGCCAGAAGCGGGAGCGGCCGAGGCGTTGCTCGGCGAGATGAATCGTCGTGTTCGCGGTGTGCGTGACGCCGAGCAGGAGGACATCGCCATCCAGATCCGCCAGCGCCTCGATCGGCCCCAGCGGCCAGTCGAGCCGCTGCGCGTCGAGCACCTGGCGGGCGCACGCCCCCCGCGCGATGAAGGCGAACAGGGGATGCGCGCTGCGCAGCGGCTCGAGATGCCTGCGCATCGTCTCCGGGATGACGCCCAGCTCGCGGTCGATCGGAAGATCGTCCCGGAAGGGCGTCGCGGCCGCCAGCGCCGCGTCGAACTCATCCCATGACGGTGCGGTGCTGTAGGCGTTGTGCGGGCGCTCCAGCCCCGGCGGCGCCATGGGCAAGCCGGTCAGGTCCCAGCTGCCGGCGGGCATCACCACCGTTCCGCAGACCATCGCGAGTGCCCGGCACACGCTGGCCGCGCCCCCCTCCACCTGGCCGAACGAGCTGAGCGATGCGTGCACCAGCACGGGGGACGATCCGTCCAGCCCGAGCGCCCGCAGGCCATCGATGATGTCGTTCTCCGTGACGTGGGCTATCACGCGTCGCTCCCGGTCGTGCATCAGGCGGTCTCGTCGCCGGACGCCGCGGCGTCCTCGAACTCGCGGCCGGTGGCGCGGAGGAAGGCATCCTCCAGCGACGGCTCGCGGATGTCGATCGCGCGCACGCTCGCGCCGTGCTCGCGCAGCAGTGCCAGCGTCTCGTCGAGGGCGGTTGTCGTGTCGGTGCAGACCAGCTCCAGCACCGCCTGCCCGGCGGCGTCGAGGCGATGAGTGGTGTGGAGGATGGTCTCCTGCCTCTCGAGGTGCGGCCTCACCCGCCCCAGCAGGCCATCCACATCGGTTCCGAGCGTGAGCGCGACGCGCCGCTCGAGCGCCGTCGCTGCCTTCAGCGCGGCCGGCGTGCCCTCGGCGACGATCAGCCCGCGGTCGATGATCGCCAGCTCGCGGCAGAGGATGTCGGCCTCATGCATGTCGTGCGTCGTCAGGAGCACGGTGTGGTCCGGGACGAGGTCGGCAATCAGCTCGCGGACGCCGATCGCCGCGCCGGGGTCGAGCCCGATCGTCGGCTCGTCGAGGATCACGATGCGTGGGTCGTGGATCAGCGTCTTGGCGATGTGCAGACGCTGCTTCATGCCGCGCGAGTAGCTCTCGACGCGCTCGCCCGCGCGGTCGGCGAGCCGCACGCGCTCCAGCAGCTCTTCTGCCCGTTGCGCGATCAGCGCGTCGCTCATGCCGTACAGCCGGCCGAAGTAGCGCAGGTTCTCCCAGGCGGTGAGCTGGTTGTAGAGCCCCTTGTCGCCGCCGAAGAGGACGCCCAGCCGCGACCGTACCCGGTGCTCGTCGCGGACGATGTCGAAGCCGTTGATCGTCGCCGCGCCGCTGGTCGGCAGCAGCAGCGTCGAGAGCATCTTGATCGTCGTCGTCTTGCCGGCGCCGTTCGGACCGAGCACGCCGAAGATCGTCCCCTCCGGCACGGTGAACGAGATGCCGCGCACGGCCTCGACGAGCTCGCCGGAGCGCAGCCACCCCTTGCGCTTGCGGAACGACCGCGTCAGGTCACGCACCTCGATCGCGATCGGGACGTCGGCGCGGGCGGTGTCGGGCTGGCGGGCGGGGGAGATAGTGGGGGCATGCATCATTCGCCCATCCTAGCGAGCGATCCCCGGCGGCGCAACGCGCCCTGGCGCCCACAATGATGACCCTGTGTGCTCGCGATCGTGGGGAAAGGGAATCGATGGCGTTCGTGTTGGCTCTGTTGTTGTTTGTTGTCGTGCTCGGCGTGCTGGAC
>DATLHE010000315.1:0-10113 GCA_035540335.1 Thermomicrobiales bacterium
CTCCGGCTTGCTCAGCGGCTACACCGCCAAGGGGCAGAAGACCGTCCTGCCGAGCCGGGCGATGGCGAAGATCGACATGCGCCTCGTCGCGGACCAAAACCCCCACGAGATCTACGATCTGCTGCGCAAGCACCTCGACGACCACGGCTTCACCGACATCGAGTCGGAGCTGGTCGCCGCCGGCTACCCGGCGCGGACGAGCCTGGAGGCGCCGATCGCGAAGGTCGTCGCCGAGACCTACACGGAGCTCTATGGCCAAGCGCCGGCCATCTACCCGACGTCGGCCGGCTCGGGTCCGTGGTACCAGCTCTGTGACCAGTTCGGGATCGACGCCTGTACGGCGGGCGTCGGCCACGGCCGCTCGCAGGCCCACGCGCCGAACGAGAACATCTACGTCGACGACTTCATCCTCGGCATCAAGCACATCGCGGCGATCATGGACCGCTTCGCCACCCGGTAGGGGATGGTCTTGTGCCCTCCCGCCGTCTGAGGCCAACGAATGAAAGACACCAAAGCCATCAGAACCGCGCTGGACTACGTGCCGTCGTACCTCGCGTTCCAGCAGGCCTACATGCCGTTCGTCGGCGCGCAGGTCGCCGTGCGGCATGACGGCGACCTGCTCCTGAGCCACGCCGTCGGCTTTGCCGACCTCGCGGCGAAGACACCGCTCACGGGCGACCATCTCTTCCGGATCGCGTCGCACTCGAAGACCTTCACCGCCGTCGCCTGCATGCAGCTCGTGGAGCAGGGGAAGCTGCGGCTCGACGACGAGGCCAGGACGCATGTCCCTGAGGTCGCGGAGACGAAGATGGGGCGCGCCACCGTGCGGGAGCTGCTGGCGCACGGCTCGGGCATGATCCGCGACGGCGACAACTGCGATTTCTGGGCGCTCGGTCGCCCGTTCCCGGACAGGGCGGAGCTGCTCCGCTCCATTCGTGACGACGGCAAGGTGCTGGAGCCGAACGAGCACTTCAAGTACTCGAACATCGGCTATTCGCTCCTCGGGCTGATCATCGAGGGCGCGTCCAGCGTCCCGTACCGCGAGTACGTCGCGGCAAACATCGTCGACCGGCTCGGCCTGGCCAACACCGGCCCGGAGCTCGACTTCGGGCGCATCGACGACTACGCGAAGGGCTATTCCAGCCGCGTGCACGGGCCGGAGCGCGTCGAGATCGAGCACATCGACACCTTCGCCGAGAGCGCGGCGACGGGCTTCTACTCGACCGCCGCGGAGGTGACGGCCTACTTCCAGGCGCACCTGGACGGCGACGACCGCATCCTCACCGATGACTCCAAGCGGCGGATGCGACAGGTCCAGTGGACGATCTCCGACGAGGCGATGTACGGGCTCGGCCTGAGCATCACGAAGATCAACGGCCGCACCTACCACGGGCACAGCGGCGGCTATCCCGGCCATATCACGATGTCGAAGCTCGACCTGGAGCGCCGGCTCTCCATCTCGGTGTTCACCAACGCCAGCGACGGCCCGGCGGCGACCCTCTGCACGGCCATCCTGCGGCTGATCGACATGGCGCTGACCGACGAAGCCCTCACGGCGCCACGCAAGCCCAAGGAACTGACGCCGTTCGAGGGCCGCTTCGCCTCGTTGGGCGGTCTGGTGGACGTCGTCAACCTCGGCGGTCGCCTCTACCTGCTGAACCCGGCGCTGGAGAACCCGGCGGCGGAGGCCATCGAGATGGAGGTCATCTCCGACACCGAGCTGAAGGCCGTCGGCGACAAGGGGTTCGGTGGCTACGGCGAGGCCATGCGCTACACGTTCGCCAGGAACGGCAAGGTGACATCGATCCGCGGCGCCACCGGCGCGACGATCGTGCCGGCCGAATCGTTCACGCTGCCGAAGAAGGTCACGCGGCCGGCCTGAGTGGTGCCGGGAACGCAAAACGGACGGCCCACATGGGCCGCCCGCTCCGTGTGACGTCTAGCCCTCGGCGCGGGGCTCCTGCAGGTCGAGCGACTTCGTCTCGATCACAGGCAGCACCAGATCCAGGAACTCGTCGACCGTCTTTGCGCCCAGGTCCTCCCCCGAGCGCAGGCGGACGGCGACGCTGTCCGCCTCGGCCTCCCGCTTGCCGACGACGAGCATGTACGGGATCTTCTGCAGCTGCGCGTTGCGAATCTTCGCCTGCATGCGGCCGCTGGAGGAATCGACCTCCGCGCGGATGCCCTTGTCCTTCAGGCGCTCCACCACCGCGTTTGCGAACTCCACCTGGTCGTCCGTGATCGGGATGATCGACGCCTGCACGGGCGCCAGCCACGCGGGGAACGCCCCGCCGTAGTGCTCGACCAACCCGCCGACGAATCGCTCCATCGAGCCGAGCAGCGTGCGGTGGATCATTGCCGCCCGGTGCCGGGCGCCGTCCTCCGCGATGTAGTTGACGTCGAACCGCTCAGGCAGGTTGAAGTCGACCTGGATCGTCGGCCCCGTCCACGCCCTGCCCAGCGCGTCGAGCCACTTGATGTCGATCTTCGGGCCGTAGAACGCGCCCTCGCCCTCGTCGATCTTGTACGGCAGGTTGCGCGAGGCGAGCGCCTGCTTCAGCTTGTCGATCGCATCGTCCCAGACCGCCTCGTCGCCGATCGCCTTGTCCGGCCGCGTCCCGAGGTAGGCCTCGAAGCCGTAGCCGAAGATGGCCGCCATGTGCATGGCGAGGTCGATCACGCCGCCAACTTCCTCGACGACCTGGTCGTGCGTGCAGAAGATGTGCGAGTCGTCCTGCGTGAAACCGCGCACGCGCAGCATGCCGTGCAGCGTGCCGGAGCGCTCGTAGCGGTAGACCGTCCCGAGCTCGGCGTAGCGGACCGGCAGCTCACGGTACGAATGCACCGAGTTCTTGTAGATCATGATGTGGCCGGGGCAGTTCATCGGCTTGAGGTAGTAGTCGACCTCCTCGATGGACATCGGCGAGTACATGTTCTCGTGGTACGTTTCGAGATGACCGGACGTCTTGTAGATCTTCTCGGACGCGATGTGCGGCGTGTAGACGAGGTCATACCCGCGCTTGAGCTGTTCCTGCTGCTCGAACTGCTCGACGAGGTAGCGGACCATGGCGCCCTTCGGGTGCCACAGGATCAGCCCCGGGCCGATCTCGTCGTTGACCGAGAAGAGGTCGAGGTCCTTGCCGAGGCGGCGATGGTCGCGCTTCTGCGCCTCCTCCAGCTTGTGGAGGTAGTCGGCGAGCTCGTCCTTCGTCGGCCACGCCGTGCCGTAGATGCGCTGCAGCATTGGCCGCTTCTCGTCGCCGCGCCAGTACGCGCCGGCGACGGATTGCAGCTTGAACGGGCCGATCTGCTTCGTGCCCTCGACGTGCGGGCCGCGGCAGAGATCGAGGAAGTCGCCGTTCCGGTACGTGGAGATCGTCTCCCCCTCGGGGAAGCCCTGGATCAGCTCGAGCTTGTACGGGTTGTCCTTGAAGATCTCCATCGCTTCCTCGCGGGAGATCACGTTGCGCTCGAATTTCTCGTTCTTCTTCCAGTGCTGCTTCATCCGCTTTTCGATCTCGCTGAGATCGTCCGGCGTCAGCGGCCGCGGGAGGTCGAAGTCGTAGTAGAAGCCGTTCTCGATGGCCGGGCCGATGCCGAGCTTCGCGTCCGGGAAGATCTCGAGCACCGCCTCGGCCATCAAGTGGGCGGCCGAGTGTCGCATCCGGGCGAGCTCGTAGGCTCGCGAGTCGCCCGTATCGACCGCGATATCCATATGTTCGACGTCTTCCTGCATCTCGACAGACATGGGGATCCTCCTCAGGATGTTCCGCAGACAAAACGGCCCGGCAGTCCGCAAGGGACGCCGGGCCGACGTGGTTCCACCCTTCTTTCGGTCACACGCCAGGAGGATGGCGTGCGAACCGCTCGATTCGCCCTGTATCGGGAGCCCCCGGGCGACGGTAGCGGCGATAGTCGCCGGTCCCGTGCCTGCTCACAGGTGGTATCACGTCGGCTGGCGGTGCTCCGGCTCTCACCATATCCGGAGTCGCTGCCATGCCCGGCCGCGTGACGTGTCCTGATCGACGCGTTCACTCTTCGGTTTGGAGCAAAGCTTAGGAATCGACGGCCACGGTGTCAACCGGGCGTCGCCGCGCCGTGGCCGGCGCGCCGTCGCGCCAGCGCAACCCGCCACGGATGCCGACGAGCGCGATCGCGGCGATGATCGCCAGCCAGCGGCCCTCGCCGGGCGAGATGTCCTGGATCGACGGCTTGGACACCGTCGGCACAAGCTCGGGGAGCGTCGCATTTGCCTCGGGCTGATTCGCTTCCGCCTGCGCCGCCTCGCCCTGCAGCTCCGCCGCCGGCTGACCGGCACGCGCCAGCTCGGCGGCGGCCGGATTGGTGTAGGAGACGACGTCGCCGTTGAACGCCGTGTTCGACGCCGCGATCTCGGCCTTGCGCTCGAAGCCGTAGTCGAGCAGCACCATGTTGTCGTCGTACCAGTCGTCCGGGGCGACGCCGTCGAGCGTGACGGCGATCATCGTCGACCCGTCGGCCCGCGCGACGTTCACGAGGCACCACCCCGCGTCGTTGTCATACCCGGTCTTGCCGGCAAGCAGCGGCGCGTAGGAGTTCATCATCTTGTTGGTATTGGTGACGGTGATCAGGCCGTTCGACGTCGTGTACTCGCGCGTGCCCATCACATCGACGAGAAAGGGGTACTCCATCGCGTAGCTCATGAACGCGGCGACGTCCCACGCGGAGGAATGGTGACCCGGCACGCCCCAGCCGTCCGGGTTCACGAGATGGGTGTTCTTGAGACCCATGTCCTGCGCGCGCTTGTTCATCAGGTCCACGAACCGCTGGACGGCCTCATCGGGCGAGTCGCCGGTCTGGCCGCCAAGCGTCCGCGCGATGGCGTGCGCGGCATCGTTGCCGGACGGCAGCATCATGCCGTAGATCATGTCCTTCAGCGTGTACGTCTCGCCCGGGCCGAACCCCATCGTCGTCGCCTCGGAGCTCTTGAGGTCCGATTCATCGGTCGTGATCGTGGTATCCAGCGGCGCCATCGAGAGCGCCTGCACTGCGGTGAAGACTTTGGTGAGGCTGGCGATCGCGACCTGGTCGTTCGCCCCGCGCTGCGCGTAGACCTCGCCGCTCTCGGCGTCGATCACGATGTAGTGCGTGGAGGTGATCTGGAGCTCGGGAACCTCCTGCGCGGCGACGGCGAGCGGCGCCAGCAGGAGCGCCAGCAGCAGGGTGAGCAGGAGTGACAGATTGCGGGGTAGGGTCATGGACGTGTCCGGCGAGCGGGTCGGGACCTGACGATGGGAACTGAGGATGGACCCGGGAGGAGGATCTGTGTCATGCGCCCATGATAAACAAAAAGCCGGCCACGATGACGTGACCGGCCTCGGGGTGGGCGATACTGGACTCGAACCAGTGACCTCCACGATGTCAACGTGGCGCTCTAACCAACTGAGCTAATCACCCGACAGCACGCGAAGTATAGGACCCGCGTGCGCAGGTTTCAAGGGATTTTCCTCACGAATCACGATCGGCGAATGCGCGCGCCAGGGCGACGAACTCCTCGGCCGTCGTGACCACCCGGCCGCCGCTCTGCTCGATGAAGTACTGCACCTGCAGGTTCACGATCGAGCCCTCGTTGTCGCCGGCGAGGCGGAAGTCGGTGCGCAGCCCGCAGACATACTTGCCCTTCGCGAAGCCGTACCCGATCTCGGCTGCCGTGCCGGAATCGACGTCAACACCGTCGAGGATCGCGAAGACGCCGTCGGAGGCGTCGATGCGCTCGGTGTTGCGACGCCCGAGCTCACGGTTGACGCGTCCGAGCCTCTCCCGGCGCTCCGCCGCGGAATCGAGCGTGGCCACGGTAGCGAACTCGTCGTCGAAGCGATGGTCGTCCCACGGATTCTCGACGTCGATGACCGCCTCGAGCGCGGGGATGAGCTCGTCCATGAACGCGCGCGTGGACGCGGCGAACCCGAGCGGTGAGGCGACGTAGATGCGTTTGCGTAACATGTCCTGGACTTGCCCTCCTATACTGACGTCATGATCGATCGACGACCACCCTCACCAACTCCCGAACGCTCCGAGGTGCTGGGCAAGGCCGCCTTCTCGGCGCTCGCCGCCGCGGCGGTTGCCCTCATCGTCCTCAAGATGTTGCTCGGCCTCGCGTTCATGGCGGCGCTCGTCGTCGCGGTGATCGCCTTCGTGCTCTTCTTCAGCCTTCTGCTGCGGATGTCCCCCCGCGAACGGGAGTGATCGCCAAACATCAGCACCTTGACCGTGGTGCGGCATCTACATCCCACCGTCATCCTGAGCAAAGCGAAGGATCTCCCGGCGAAGCCGGTCTTCCGTGCGAACGGCGCGTGTTCGCCAGTGCGTATCGCGTCGGGTCGTTCGCGTCGATCAAGGAGAGGTGAGTGTCGTGCCGCACGAGATCCATTCGCTGTCCGCACGTTGACGGCCGGGAGGAGGTCGACATGGAGTCGACCCGTACGCTTTCCAGTCGCTCCGGCTCAGTGCCCCAGGCGCTTCACCGACTCCGCCCGCGGGTGCCACGCGATCTTGGTCTTCCCGAACTGCCGCAGCAATTGCTTGGCCTGCTCGACCAGTGGAATCATCCGCTCGTTCTTCACCTTCCAGACGCCGTTGATCTGGTTGATGACGAGCTTGCTGTCGCCGTTGATCTCGATCGTCGCCTTCGACCGGCTGTCGCCGAGATCGGCGGCCAGCCACTTCAGCGCCTCGATCAGCGTCATGTACTCGGCCTGGTTGTTCGTGATCCGCCCGCCGAACTCCTCGCGGCTGAGGCGGACCGGCTCCCCCTCGGACATGATCTCGTAGCTGCCGTAACCCTTGCCCGGATTCCCCAGTGAGCCGCCGTCGAAGACGATGGTGTACCGGAGTGAGCGCGGCGCGTCGGTTTTCATGAGATTCGCCTGTTCGTAGTTCCTGGACGTCACGTGTTCCCGCATCTCCCGTGCATGAAGGAGGGAGCCGGACTTGCCCGGCTCCCTCGCAATGTCCCATTGACGCTGGTGGCCGGATGACTGGCCAGAGCGGTGGCATCGCAGATGACACCGCTCGTATGTTCAAAAGGCGCCTAAAGCGGCTTGAATGGCCTACCGGCATGAGCATTCTTCGTGAGAGCCGCTTTAGTGCGTGCCGTTCTCCTTCGCCCCGTTGCTCTCGGCGGCGATGCGCTCGGCCAAGTGCGCCGGCACCGGTTGATAGTACGCGAATTCCGAGGTGAACGTGCCGCGCCCCTGCGTCATCGCGCGCAGGTCTGTCGCGTACCGCTGCACCTCGGCGGCCGGGACCTCGGCCTCGATCGTCGTCGTCCCGTTGTCACCGGAGTTCATCCCGGTCACCTGCCCACGCTTGGTGTTCAGGTCGCTCATCACGTCGCCGGTGAAGTTCTCCGCGACGGTGATCGACAGCTTCAGGATGGGCTCGAGCAGGGTGGGATGCCCATCGAGCACCCCGCGCTTGAACGCCTCCTTGGCGGCGATCTTGAAGGCCATCTCGTTGGAGTCGACGGCGTGGTAGCTACCGTCGAAGAGGGTGGCATGGACGTTAACCACCGGATAGCCGGCCAGCGGGCCCTCCTCCAGCGCCTCGCGCACGCCCTTCTCCACAGCGGGATAGAAGTTCCGCGGCACGGCGCCGCCAACGACCTTCTCCGTGAACTCGAAATCCTGGTCCGGCAGTGGTTCGAGCGCCAGCTTGACGTGGCCATACTGCCCGGCGCCGCCGGTCTGCTTCTTGTGCTTGTACTCGGCGGTCGTCTTGGCCGTGATCGTCTCGCGGTAGGCGACGCGCGGCAGCCGCATGTCGACGTTGACTCCCGATCGCCTGGCCATGCGCTCGAGCGCGATCTGGACGTGCGGCTCACCCATGCCGGAGATGATGGTCTCGCCCGTCTGCGGGTCGCGGCTGACGCGCAGCGATGGATCCTCCTCCTGCAACCGCGTCAGCGCCTGGCTGAGCTTGTCGAGGTCCGATTGGCTGTGCGGGTGGAGGGCCACGGAGTATGACGACTCCGGGAACGAGATGCCCGGCAGCACGATCGGCTCGGATGTTGACGAGATCGTGTCGCCCGTCTCGACCGTCGCCAGCTTCGCCACGCCGCCGATGTCGCCGGCCGCGACCGTGTCGGTGTTGATGTGCTCCTTGCCGCGCGAGTAGAACAGTTGGCCGATGCGCTCGTCCTGGCCCTTGCTGGCGTTGGCGACCTGCGAGGAGGAGGACATCGTTCCGGAGAAGACGCGGAACCACGTCACCCGGCCGACATGCGGATCCGCCTGTGTCTTGAACGCCAGGGCGACCAGCGCGCCGTCGGGGTCAGCCGTCACCTCGACCTCCTCCCCGGCGCGGGTGCCCCGCTCATTCCGCTCGGCCGCGGGGGGCAGGAACTCGATGATCGTGTCGAGCAGCGTCTGTACGCCCCGGTTCTCGTACGCCGCGCCGCAGACCATCGGGATTACCGATCCGTCCTCGATGCAGCGGTAGAGCTCCGCGTGCAGCTCCTCGTCGGAAATCGGTTCGTCCTCCAAATAACGCATCATGAGCTCTTCGTTGTGCTCGGCGATGACGTCGACCAGTGAGCGGCGGTAGTAGGCGACGTCCTCGGCCAGCTCCGGCGCGATGTCCTGCTCCTCGAAGCCGCCGTCGCGGTTGTCATTGAAGACGAACGCCTTGTTGTCCAGCAGGTTGACGATGCCCTTGAAATCCTGCTCCTGCCCGATCGGGAACTGCAGCGGCGCCACGCGCTTGCCCCATGCCTCGTGGAGGGCGGCCAGCGCGCCACGGAAGTCGGCGTTCTCGCGGTCCATCTTGTTCATGAAGATCAGCCGCGGGAGGTTGTTCTCCTCGGCGTTCTCCCAGACCTGCTGCGTGCCCACCTCGACGCCGGCGGCGGCGTCGATAACGATGATCGCGGACTCGACGACGCGCATCGCGGAGCGGACGTCGCCGCCGAAGTCGGCGTAGTCCGGCGTGTCGATGAAGTTGATCTTGCGGTCCTTGTACTCGATGGGGATGACGCTGTTGGTGAGGGAGGTATGGCGCTTGATCTCTTCGGGGTCAGAGTCGGAGACCGTGGTGCCTTCGGATACCCGTCCGCGCCGGGTGATCGCCCCTGTGTCGAAGAGCATTGCTTCGATGAGGGTCGTTTTCCCGGCGCCGCCGTGCGAGAACACGCCGACGTTGAAGATCCTGTCCGCGGGGTACTGTTTCATGCCTCTGCTCCCCGATGTGGATGTGCTTCTGTGTGGTTCCTCGGAAGCACATCGTCGCGACACGGATATGGGTTTTCCTTTGTGAAGGGAATTATATGGCGCTTCCCCGCCCGGGCAAGCCATCGGGGAATGGCGGCGTAGAGGCCCACTGCTGGATTGCCATCCATTGATGGCGGCGCCATCCAACAACGGTCACTTCGTATTGTCGGACCTCATGTCCGGGGTCTGCCTTCAACCGACCTCATCCCATGCAGGAATCCACGTTCGCCCCGGTAGCGCCGGGCCTCGTGTACCGCACTTGTGGCCGGCGTCCGCGCGCCACCATGGCAGATCGATGAGGCCAACGCATCCCCCAACCGTCACCCTGAATGCGCAGCCGAAGCACGTCACATGGCGCGCAGCGCCTTCCATGCCGACGCCCGGAGTGACCGGCGCCACGGCACCGGGGGGTTCTTGGCCGAGCCGCAGGCAAGCGCCCGCCCAGCTGAGCCCCGCAAAGGTGAAAAGCGGAGCGAGCCTTTCATGTCGACTCTCGCACTTCCGGTAGCCTCGGCCCTGGGTGGCCGAGGTCTGGGCTGCGCCATCACCGCCAACGTTCGATGCCGGCGCGATCCCGCCATCGTCGTAGCGGCGCATCCCGAAGGGTGTGCGCCCGGATCGCCCTGTACCCCGCCGGGTACGAGATCCGGCGCTACGGGACGGAGCCAGGTGGCAGGAATGGACTCCGTAGCCGCGTCGGACGACTGCTACCGCGTCGCGGCCGACGCCCCCGTCACCCGCTCGTAGATCAGCCGCAACCCCTCGATCGTCAGGTCCGGATCGTGCGCGTCGATTAGCGGCGACGCCTCCGCGAAGAGCTCGGCGTACCCGCCGGTCACCACGACCTTCGGCGTGCCCTCCAGCTCCT
>DATLHE010000316.1:0-17380 GCA_035540335.1 Thermomicrobiales bacterium
GCCGACGCCGAACGGCAGGCACGTCGCCAGCGCGACGGCGACCGCCACGAACCCGCCGAGGACGACGTCGCGGGCCGCATTGGCCAACCCGGGTGGCAGATCGCTCCACGCGAGCGGGCGGCCGCCCTGCCGCCGGCGCAGTTCCATCACCAGCAGCACGGGGATCAGCAGCGCCAGCTGCGGCTTGATCAGGCAGGCGTAGACGAAGAGCCCGCTCGCCCACAGCGGCCGCCCGCGGGCGAGCATCCCGACCGCGAGCAGCGCGAGGGCGACGGAGAGCGCGTCGAACTGCGTCCAGACGCTGGAGATGAAGATCACGACGGGGTTGAGCGCGATTGTCGCCGCCGCGAGCACGCCGGCCCGCCTCCCGTCGAGCGCGCGCATCGACCACCACGCGCTGATGATCAGCGCGACGTCGCAGCCAATCGCGGTCAGGCGCAGCAGATGGGCGAACGGCGTGCCGTAGAAGTCGACGTTTGGGACGAACAGGTGCGCCGCCTGCCCGACCAGCCAGAGCAGCCAGAGGTCGCCCGGCAGGTGGTCCGGTTGCACGTCGACCTGGCCGAAGTAGAACTCGTGGAGCGGGTTCTGGAGGAGCTGGCGGGTCCAGTCCTGGAAGGCGAAGACGTCGTACCAGTGGCCGGGGTAGAGCCGCCCGACGAGCAGGCGCAGCATGACGCCCGCGACGACGATGATCGCCAGGGGGTGTGTCACCCGCAACCGGATTCGCCTCATGCCCGCATGGTCCTCGCGTGTCCTCCCCGCACAGTGTGACGCATCGCTCCCCGCCGCTTCCAGACGCCAGAACCGGGCCAAGCTTCCGAGCATCCGGGCGTTCCGCGACGGCGCCGGGCGCACACTCTTCGAGGTGCGCGGCTACGACGATGGTGGAGCGTCTCATTGTGGTAGGGGCAGACTCTTATGTCTGCCCCGGTTGGCCGAGCGACTTGTGGTCGGCGCTCATCCAGGCTATTCGACGGCTGGGACCTCTGTGTGCAACGGTAGGTGAAGCACGTCCACGACCTCTTTCAGGGTCGATCGAGCGTGGCACAGCAAGAAGCGGAGGAATATGCGAGGTGAACATCGAGGTCTCATCCGTGCCAATCGAGCACAAACCCGTGCTTCGCAACATGTTCGAGCTCTATCGATACGATCTCAGCGCGTTCGATGGCCGTGATCTCGGCGAGCATGGTCTCTACGACTACGGATACCTTGATCACTACTGGACCGACGAGCATCGGTTTCCGTTCCTGGTGCGGGTGAACGGCCAACTCGCCGGATTCGTTCTGGTGTGGCGCGTGCCGCGGGAGAACCACATCGAGACGCGCATGTCCGAGTTCTTCATCCTGCGTAAATACCGTGGCCGGGGTGTCGGCGAAGCTGTCGCTCATGAGGTATTTACGCGGTTCCCCGGGGTCTGGTCGCTGTCGGTCGACCTGCGCAACGAAGCCGGTCTGCGCTTCTGGCGCAGAATCGTGGGGCGCTTCACCGGCGACGCGTGCAGCGAGCGCCACGAATCCACCTCCGGCCGCGTCGTGCACGAGTTCAACGTCCCGGCGCGGGAGCGGATGGAAGCCATCCAGGCACCGTAGGGGAGGACTTGAACGCGCTCAACTCCATTCGCGACCACGACCTCGAGCGCGTTCAATGTCCTCCCGTGCCACGCGACCGGCTCCGCCTCATTCCGGCCGCGACAGGAACGACATTGGATGCGCATGACGGTGCTTGGGGCTTAGGCGCGTGAGCGCATCCAAGTCGTCCCCTACGGAGATGGGCAAATCTTCGGCCCCCTACCACCGCGGAATGAGCTTCTCCCACGTCGGGTCGTACTTCTTGCGCATCTCCCCCGCGTCGTCGCGGTCGCGGTAGGGCACCCGCAGGTAGCGCTCGTGGCCGCGGGCCAGCGCGTCGCGGTCGACCTCGACGCCCAGCCCCGGCGCGTCGGGCACCGTCACCATCCCGTCCCTGATCGGCACCTTGCCGCCGGCGAGGATCTCGTCCGCCTCATGCAGCCACGGGTAGTGCGTGTCGCAGTCGTAGGTCAGGTGTGGCGTCGCCGCGGCGACGTGCGTCATCGCCAGCAGCGAGATGCCGAGGTGCGAATTCGAGTGCATGCTGAGGCCGATGCCGAAGGTCTCGCACAGCCGCCCGAGCTCGGTGATCGCCCGCAGGCCGCCCCAGTAGTGGTGATCGCCGAGGATCACCTGCACGGCGTCGGACGCGACCGAGGGCGGGATGTCGGCGAAGCTGACCACGCACATGTTGGTTGCCAGCGGCATGTCGATGCCCTCCGCGAGCAGCCCCTTGCGCACCGCCGCCATGCCCTCGATGCTCAGGGCGGGGTCCTCGAAGTACTCCAGCGACCCCGCCAGCTCCTTGCCCACCATGATCGACGTCTCGACCGACCAGTTGCAGTTCGGGTCGATCCGCACCGGCATCTCCGGCCCGAACGCGCTCCGCAGCTGGCGGACGGTCGCGATCTCCTCGTGCGGCGGCAGCACGCCACCCTTGAACTTGATGCTCCGGAACCCGTACTCGCCGATCATTTGGCGGGCCTGCGCGACGAGCGACTCCGGGTCGAGCGCCTCGCCGTAGTGGTCCTCGCGGACGTCCTCCCCCTCGCCGCCGCCCCCGGCGTGCTTGTAGAAGAGGTAGGCGCTGAACGGCACACGGTCGCGGAAGCGGCCGCCGAGCAGGTCGCAGACCGGCACGCCGAGGGCCCTGCCGGCCAGGTCGAGCGCGGCGACCTCGATCGCGCCGTAGATGCGTTCGGCCTGCATCGAGCGCGCGCGTGGCCGGGCGCCGTATTGCTCGAAGACAGGGTCGCGGTGGCCCTTGCCGGTCGCGCTGAGGCGAGCGGCGACCGCGTCGCTGATCGCGGTCAGGTGGAGCACGTCGCGGCCGACGACGTCCTCCCGCACGCGCTCGAACTCGCCGATCGTCTGGCTGCCGCAGGCGGTCTCGCCGAAGCCGGAGAGGCCGTCCTCGCCGACGAGCTCGACGATCGCTCGGGTGATATAGGGCTCGTGGACGCCGGGCGCGTTGCGCAGCGGCGGGTCCGCGATCGCGACCGGGGTGACCTTGAGATCGAGAATCTTCATCGGGCGTGCTCCTGCGGCGTTGGGCGGGTAGTGTCTCGCCCATCATCGCGACGGCGCGGTTCCGCGCAAGGGGCGGGGCGGCTATGATGCGCCGAATGCAGCGACGCCAGTCGTGGTCGGGGAGGGCCTGGTGCCCTCCCGATGACCGCACACGTGGCCGCAAGGACGTTCGTGATCACATCGCGCCCATCGGGCGCGGCGGGCGACGACAAGGGTCGCCCCAACCAGACGAACCCATTGACGAGGGAATCCCATGCCCCGACCGCTCAAGATCGGCGTTCAGCTCCCCGAGGTGGAGTATGAGTACACCTGGCCGCAGCTCAAGGAGATGGCGATCCTCGCGGAGGACGTCGGGCTCGACTCGATCTGGCTCGGCGACCACCTGATGTACACCTCGCCCAACCGGCCGCCGCGCGGCCCCTACGAGGCGTGGTCCACACTCGCCGCGCTGGCGGCGGTCACGGAGCGCGTCCAGCTCGGCCCGCTGGTCGCCAGCCTCGGCTTCCACAGCCCGGCGATGATCGCCAAGAAGGCGGCGACGATCGACCAGATCAGCAACGGCCGCTTCATCCTCGGCATCGGCTCCGGCTGGAACGAGGCGGAGTACCGCGGCTACGGCTTTCCGTTCGATCAGCGGGTGAGCCGCTTCGCGGAGGTGCTGACGATCATCCGCGAGCTCTTCGCGTCCGGGCGGTGCGACTTCCACGGGGACTTCTACGAGGTCGAGAACGCGCTGCTCTTTCCGAAGCCTGTCCAGCCCGGCGGGCCGCCGCTGATGCTCGGCTCGTACGGCCCGCGGATGCTCGCGATCGCGCTGCCGCACGTCCAGATGTGGAACGCCTGGCACCACGACTACGGGAACACGCGCGAGGGCCTCGCGGATCTGCTGGGCGCGATCGACCGCGCCTGCGAGCAGGTGGGGCGCGACCCGGCGACGCTGGAACGCACGATCTGTCCGCTGGTGCAGATGGAGGGTGGCGCGGGCCGGCCCTCCGGCAGTGGCGAGGTGGTGCCGCCGATCGACGGCCGCGATCCGACCGTGCTGGCCGGGGAGCTGGCGGCGTACGCGGGGATGGGCATCAGCCACGTGCAGCTCGTCCTCGACCCAATCACGCCGCAATCGATCGCGGCGCTGGAGGGGACGCTGCGGTTGCTGGATGGATGAGGGTCGATTCGGTTACAGGCCCGGGCCCGCGCTCCCAACCCCCATCATTCTGATGCATATGGCCCTGCGGGCCATCGGGAGGACACAAGGTCCTCCCCTACCACGGTGGTGCGGGCGTCGGTCGTCGTAGGGGCCGTACTTCCCGAAGGGAATGCTGGCCGAGCTGCAGGCGAGAACCGGTAGCGAGACCTCGGCCCGCGCGACCGAAGGTTGCGTTCGACCCGACCATGCGGGCGAACACAAGATCCGCCCCGACATCTTTGGGTGACCGCCCCATCACGTAGCCGCGCACCCGAAGGGTGTGCGCCGTCATCGCCGCAGGCGACGAGTGATCGCCTCACCACAGGAGACCTCACACATGTCCATGATGCACCTCGACCCCGCGCTGCTGGCGGGATGGGAACCCCGGACGCCGCTCTCCGACTCGGTCGTGCGCCGGTTTCTCGAGAACTGGGTGATCGGGTTCGAGGCGCTCGCCCGGCCACTCGCGGCCCGGACGCTCCGGCGGGACGACCTCAGCGCGGTGGACGTCGGGCGACCCGCGTTCATCGTCAACTCCGCCATGCTGCACGCCCCGCTCTTCCCGGACCGGGTGGACGACATCGCGGCGACACTTGACGATTTCTACGGCCTCACGACGGGCGAGGGCACGGGGCGGGTCTACCTCTGGAGCCCGTGGCCGACGGCGGACCTGCGCGCCCACGGCTGGACGCTCGCCGGGCATCCGCCGCTGATGTTGCGGGCCGGCGGCGAGATGCCCGAACCACCAGCCGGTTTACGGATCGAGCAGGTCGGCGACGAGGCGAGTCTGCGCGCCGCCGAGGAGGTCACGGCCCAGAGCTTCGGATTCGCGGACATCACGACGCAGATGCCGGGCGCCGTCTTCCACCCCGGCCTGCTGGCGGACGAGCGAATCCGGATGTGGGTCGGCTGGGAGGGCGACCGGCCGGTGAGCGCGTCGGCGACCGTCGTCGCGGCGGGGATCAACAACGTCATCAATGTCGCGACGATCGCAGAGGCGCGTGGACACGGCTACGGCGCGGCGATCGCGTGGCGGGCGACGCTCGCCGACCCGACGAGGCCGGCGATGCTGATCGCCTCCGACCAGGGCCGCCCGGTCTACGAGCGGATGGGCTATCTGCCGCTGTTCCGGTTCACGCTCTGGAGCCGGACGCGCGAGGGGAAGGCGTAGAGGTCAGCCCGTGCGAGATAGCACGCCCCACATCCAAAGGACCCCCCTCATTCTGAGCGAAGCGAAGAACCCCACGCGAAGCGGTGTTCCCTGCCGACCATTCTGCCCTTCGGGCAGTGGCTTCACACGGGGATCCTTCCCTCCGCTCAGGATGACGGAGTTCTTTGCCGGCAAGCGCCTACCGCCAGCGGATCGTTAGGTGCCCGCCCTTGAGACCATCGCCGTGGCCCTCGATCGTGGCGCGGATCAGCACGCTGTCGCCCTCGCGGTCGAGCTCGAACCCCTCTCCCGGCACGATCTCGCGCGATGTCGTCAGGCGGATCGCATCCGCCGGGCCGGTGAGGCGCACGACGAGGCTGTCGCCGGCGCGCTGCGCGATCTCGGCCGTCGACCAGTCGATCCGCACCTCGCCGAGGTCGACGTTGACCGGCAGCATGACACCGTCGCGACGGCGCAGCGTGATCTCGCGCCCTTCGAAGAGCGGCTCGCCCCGATCGAGGATCTGGAGGGTCTTGTCGAAGCCGTCGAGGTTGAGCGCGTGGATGAGGCGCCCGCCCGCCGGTGTCGCCGTCGAGCTGAGGAAGATGTTGTGGTGGTGCGACGTATGGCGCAGGCCCGGGGCGGCGCCGAGCTCCCGCAGCGCCTCGCGGAAGAACTGCAGGTCGAGCGGTATCTCCGCCGTGATGGCGATCGCCCGGCCCTGCCCGACCTGGATGTCGAACCCGGCCGCCTCGTCCGCGCCGTAGACGCGCAGCAGCGTCTGGTCCGGCTTCGGACCAAACGTTTGCGCCCACCCGGCGCGCCACTCGGCCCGCGGCGCGGCCCACAGGTCGGCGTTGAGCGACAGGAAATAGCGGTGATCCGACGTCCGCTCGCCGACCGGATTCAGCCCGAGGGCGTCGAGCAGGGTGCGGCAGTCGCGGCCGGTCATGTCGAAGAGCGGCACCTCGCCGTGGAGAAAGAGGTTGCCGCCCGCGTTCAGGTAATCGACGAGCTTCCGCTGGATCTCCGGCGCCATGTATCGCGCGGAGGAGAGCGCGAGCACCGGCGTCGTCGCGGGATCGAGGTCGCGATGCTGGATGTCGAGCGCGGTGTAGCGGAAGGTGAGCTGCATGAGTGCTCGCGCCAACACGGTGCCGGGACCGCCGAAGCGATCGCGGCGGAGGTTGGCGGCGACACTGTGCATCACCTCGCTGCCCGATGCGCTGCCCGAATAGACGCTCTCGGTCATGAAGTAGTCGGGGATGAACGCCATCGCGAGCGCGTCGCGCTCCTCGTCGGCGATGGCGACGTGGTCCTCGAGCGCCAGCAGCGTCGTGTTCGCGCGGGTCAGGCGTGGGTAGGTGTAGCTGAGCACGCCCTCGGGGTTGACCGGCGCGCCGATGCCGTGGCGCTCGCCGGTGAAGCTGATCCGGTCGTTGCCGTCGCCGGTCTCGCGGTCCATCCGGTAGTTGATGCCGCCGGTGAAGAGGTAGTAGTTGATGAGGCGGTTGCCCTGGGCGACCGCCATCCGCAGCTTGAAGTCGGCGGCGGAGGGGTCCAGCCGCGCGCCCATGCTGCCGCCGTAGTCGCCCTCGCCGGCCTCGAACTCGACCGACGTCAGTGGCTGGTCGGGCAGGTTGACGGCCTCCATGAAGGCGTTCATGAGGTACCAGTCGGGCGCGTTGCCGGCGGTGAGATTACCGAGGTAGTGGTCGCTGCCGGCGACGTAGCCGGGCGCCTGGGTGTAGCTCTCGTAAAGCTGGCTGATGCCGATCGGGAAGCTGGCGCCGCCGCCGGCCTCGGTGCCGTGGATGTTGATGATGAAGGGCACGTCGCGCGCGCCGAACGCCTCGGCGTAGCCGCGCAGGGCCGCCGCGTAGCGGGCGAAGCGGTCGCGCATGTAGCGACCGAGATCCTGCATCAGGACACCGGCCCACGCTTCCTGGGGCGAGCGGATCGAGGCGGCGATGCCGTCACTTGGGAACGGGTAGCGGCGGGCGCGCTCGTCCGCGCCGAGCGTGCGCTCCAGCCAGCCCCAGAAATCCGTGATCACGTTATCGGTCAGGTCCGGCGTGTTGCTGACCCACGAGAGCATGCCGATCTCGTTGTCGAGCTGGACGGCGATGACGTTGCCGCCGTTCGGCTGCAACCGCGCGGCGATGACGGGAATGACGTGCGCGTACCAGTCGCGGGAGGCGTCGAGGAAGGCCGGGGCGAGGTAGTCGAGCGTGCGGGTGGATGCGGGCTGGGCGTCCCAGCCGACCGGGACGATCTCCGGATGGTCCTCATAGAGGCGGTAGGGCACGCCCTCGTTCTTCATCTCGGCCATGATGAACGGGCCTGGGCGGGCGATGAAGAAGAGGTCCAGCTCGGCGCAGAGGTCGATGAACGCGCCGAGGTCGAGCTCCGGCCGGGTGTGGCCGTCGAGGTCGTAGTCGCCGGGGGTGGGCTCGTGGCAGAGCCAGGGGATGTAGGAGGCGACGGTATTGCCGCCGGCGGCCCTGAGCTTCTCGAGCCGGTCGCGCCACTCGGCGCGCTGGAGGCGGAAGTAGTGCACCTCGCCGGAGATGAGCAGCCGGGGCTGGCCGTCGATCAGGATCTGCTTGTTCCGGAGCTCGATCATGGGTCCCTTCATCCGTCTGCGAGAGGACAACGCCCTTCGTACGGGCGGATGGCCGAAGGCTCCCGGCCGAGCGAAGCGAGAAGCGGAGCGAGCCCTTCGCTTCTCGCCTTTGTCTCCGCCGGCACAAGGTCCGCCCCCCTTCCGCGCCTTCCGCCCCCGGTAGGCCAACATTGCACAACATTCCGCGCGGCGGTACAGTGCATTCATCATACTGTAAACGTTTACGGGGAACGGCGGGCCGATGACGAAGCAGGGCGCCACACTCTACGAGGTCGCGGAGCATGCGGGCGTGTCCATCGCCACCGTCTCCCGCGTCGCGCGTGGCGTCGACCAGGTCGCCCCGGAAACCCGCCGCAAGGTCCTCGACGCCATCCAGGAGCTGAACTACCGCGCCAGCCACCTCGGCCGCGCGCTGGTCAACCGCCGCAACGACACGCTCGGCATCGTCACCCCCGGCCTCTCCGGCCCCTACTTCGCCGACGTCGTCCAGAGCTTCGCCGAGGAGACGCTCGCCGCCCGGATGAGCCTGCTGCTGCTCGGCACGCACCTGCTGGGCGAGGCCGACGAGCAGGTGCTCGGGCTCGCCGATCGGGGCGATGGGCTGGCGATCATGGGCGGCACGATCCAGCCCGAGCTCCTCCACCGGCTGACGTCGCTCGGGCTGCCGCTCGTGCTCGTCTCCCAGGCCAGGATCGAAGGCATCCCGACCGTCCGCGTCGACAACATCACCAAGACCAAGGCGCTGGTCCACCACCTGATCGCGGATCACGGGCACCGGGACCTCGCGTTCGCGGGATGGATCCACGGCAACCCGGACGCGACCGAGCGCTGGCAGGCGTTCGTCGAGGCGCACCGCGAGGCCGGGCTGGAGCCGCCCGCGGAACCCCTGCACGCCCCGTTCAGCACCAACTCCGGCGCCGAGATCTGGGCCCAGCTCGCGGCGCGCGATCGCCTGCCGGACGCGCTGGTCTGCGGCAACGACGAGATGGCGATCGGGGTGATCGACACGCTCAAGGCGCGGGGTGTCCACGTGCCGGAGGACATCGCGGTCACCGGCTGGGACGACATCGCCATGGCCCGGGTCGTCTCCTCGCCGCTGACGACCGTCCGGCAACCGACGCGCGAGCTCGGGCGCAGCGCGGCACGAATGCTGCTTGACAGCATCAACGGTCAATCGAGCACGATTGACGAGCTGGTCCTGCCCTGCGAGCTGGTCATCCGGGAAAGCTGCGGCTGCCCGGCGGCCGCCCGCGACGCATACACGGAGGGACACGACGGTCTTCCCGCAGCAACGGCACGCACGGTACACAGGAAGGAGACACACGACGATGAGTGATCAATCCCGACCCCGGTACAGCCACGCGTATGCGTGCAGCGGAGACTCCTGTCAGGTGAGCCGGCGGACGCTGCTGAAGAGCGCCGCGCTCCTTACCGGCGGCATCGCCCTCGCCGGCCTGCCGGACCAGGCGTTCGCCCAGGACAGCAGCGGGATGATCCCGCGGCTCAACGGCGGCGGCATGGGCGGCGGCACGAACCCGCAGGCGAACTTCAACGTGTACTCGCCGAACAAGATCAGCGGCACCGAAGGGCTGCTCTTCGAGAAGCTCTACTTCATCAACGGATACAACTGCGAAGAGAACGCGTGGCTCGCCGAGAGCTATGAATGGAAGGATCCGCAGACGCTGATCTTCACGATCCGCGACGGCGTGACCTGGAACGACGGCACCGCCTTCTCCGCCGAGGATGTCGCCTTCACCTTCGACCTGCTCAAGAAGTTCCCGGCGCTCGACACCAAGGGGTCCACGAACGGCCTCGACACCATCACCGCCGATGGAGCGACCGTGACGTTCGCCTTCACGGAGCCCTCGACCCCGTCGTTCTTCACGATCGTCGACACCTTCATCGTGCCGAAGCACGTCTGGGAGGGCGAGGCGGACCCGGTCACCTTCGTCAACGCCGACAACCCGGTCGGCACCGGGCCGTACACGCTCGGCAGCTTCAACTCCGAGGCGGTCGTCTGGACGCTGCGCGACGACTACTGGAACGGCGAGAGCATCAAGGTCCAGGAGATCGGCTACAGCAAGCCGGCCGAGGGCCAGGCGAACATGCTCCGGCTCGCCAACGGCGAGTACGACTGGGACGCCCAGTTCATCCCGAACGTCGACAAGGTCTACGTCGCCAAGGATCCCGACCATAACAAGTACTGGTTCGCGCAGGGCGCGTGCATCAGCCTCTACTTCAACCTCACAAAGGACCCGTTCAAGGACGTCGCCTTCCGCAAGGCGGTCGCCTCGGCCGTGGATCGGGACGAGATCGCCCAGAAGGCGCAGCTCGGCTACGTCACGACCGCGAGCCAGACCGGCCTGAAGCTGCCCGGCCAGAAGGACTGGCTGAACCCGGACATCCCGAACGAGGGCAACATCGCCTTCGACCAGGATGCCGCGAAGAAGACGCTGACCGATGCCGGGTACACCTACGACGGCGACAAGCTTCTCACGCCCGCCGGGCAGCCGGTCGAGTTCTCGTTCAAGATCCCGGCCGGGTGGAGCGACTGGATCCAGGCCGGCAACATCATCAAGTCCAACCTCGAAGACATCGGCATGAAGGTCAACGTCGAGACGCCCGACCCGACGATCGTGAACGACCAGGACCGCAAGAATGGGAGCTACGACCTCGTCTTTGGCGTCCATGGCGGCAGCTGCTCGATGTACCGCAATTTCTACGACCACATGGCAAGCGCCGCCTCGGCCCCGGTCGGCGAGCCGGCCGACTCGAACTTCGTGCGCTGGGAGGACAAGAAGACCGACGACCTTCTGACGCAGTTCCTGTCGGCGCAGACGGAGGACGAGCAGAAGGAGATCGCCTTCCAGCTGGAGCAGATCATGTGGGATTCGCTGCCGACGATCCCGCTCTGGTACGGCGCGATCTGGTTCGAGTACCGGACCGAGAACGCCGAGGGCTGGCCGAACCAGGACGACCCGTACGCGGCGTCCGGCGACCTGCCGCTGATCCTGCAGAAGCTGGTGCCGCCGGCCTAGGAACGCGCGGGTGTGGGGGGCGCCACGACCGCCCTCCTCCCGTCATCCTGAGCAACGCGAAGGATCCCCGCGCGAAGCGCGCCGCGCCACGGGCGCGGCAAGGGCGACCGCCAACACTATCTGCGTCGCCGGGGGTTCCCATGGCCGACCCTGCGCAGCAGGGGAGAAGCGGCAGCGAGCCCTCGCTTCGCTCAGGATGACGAGGAAGTTTTGGTGCGAGGCTAATGGGGCATGACGGCGGTGGCCGTCACACAACAGGATCGTTGGGTATGGTCTACTTTCTCAGAAGAATCGGCTTCTTCATCCTGACCCTCTGGGCGGCGATCACCCTCAACTTCCTGATTCCGCGCGTCCAGGGCGGTGATCCGGCCGAGGCGATCGTCTCGCGCCTTTCGGGCCAAAGCCAGGCGGTCGATCCCCGCCAGGTCGAGGCCATTCGCCTGATGCTGGGTGTGCCCGACGAGAACCTGGTCACCCAGTACTTCAACTACCTGGGAACGATCGTGCGCGGCGAGTTCGGCGTCTCCTACAGCTACTTCCCCTACACCGTCAGCCACATGATCAAGGAAACGCTGCCGTGGACGCTCTTCCTCGTCGGCGTGACGCAGATCCTCGCCTTCGTCATCGGCACTCTCCTCGGCACATGGGCCGCCTGGCGGCGCAACGGCACCTTCGACACGTTCGTCACCACGACATCGAGCTTCTTCGGCACGCTCCCCTATTTCTGGATCGCGCTGCTCCTCATCTACTTCTTCGCGTTCCAGCTCCCCTGGTTCCCGGACGGCGGCGGCTACAGCGGCGACACCCCGCCGGGCTGGAACTGGGCGTTCATCAAGGACGCCGCCTACCACAGCGTCCTGCCCGCGCTCTCGCTGCTCATCACGGCGCCGATCGGCTGGATCATGAGCATGCGCAACACGATGGTCCAGACGCTCGGCGAGGATTACACCCGGCTGGCGAAGGCCAAGGGGCTTCCCGAGCGGCGGATCGCCCTCGCCTACGGCGCGCGCAACGCCATCCTGCCGAACTTCACCGGCTTCGCGATCTCGCTCGGCGGCATCGTCGGCGGCGCCATCCTCGTCGAGCAGATCTTCAACTACCCCGGCATGGGCCGCCTCATGTTCGAGGCGATCGGCAACCGCGACTTCCCGCTGATGCAGACCATCTTCCTCTTCACGACCGTGGGCGTCCTGGTCGCCAACTTCATGGTGGACATGCTCTACGGCGTGATCGATCCGCGCGTGCGCCGGGGAGGTGAGCACTGATGTCCATGCAGGAGGGCCACGTCATCGGCCTCGGCGACGCCGTCGTCGACCGCTCGCCCGACGAGCTCGAGCCCGAACGCGCGTCCCGCATCCCGATCCCCAACGGCCTCCGGATCCTCTGGGAGAACCGCAAGAGCCGGACGGGCCTCATCATCCTCGGCCTCATCGCCCTCATGGGCATCTTTGCGCCGCTGATCGCCCCCTACGATCCGCACGACACCTCGTTCCTGCCGCTGGAAAACGCGACGCGCGAGCACTGGCTCGGCACCACGCAGGCCGGGGAGGACATCTTGTCGCAGCTGATCTACGGCGCCCGCACGTCGCTCATCGTCGGCATTCTGGCCGGCGGGCTGGCGACGATCATCGGCCTCATCATCGGCATGATCGCCGGCTACGCGGGCGGCTGGACCGACGAGATCCTCTCGTTCCTGATCAACCTCGCGCTGGTCGTGCCCACCCTGCCGCTGATGATCACCATCGCCGCCTACTCGCCGGTGAAGGGCGTCATCACCGTCATCGCCGTCATCGGCTTTACCGGCTGGGCCTGGGGCGCGCGCATGAAGCGCTCGCAGATCATCACGCTGCGGGAGCGCGACTACATCACCGCCTCGATCTTCGCCGGCGAGCCGATGTGGCGCATCGTCTTCCGCGAGATCATGCCGAACATGACGTCGCTCATCGTCGCCGGCTACATCGGGGCCGCCGGCGCGGCGATCGGGGCTGAGGCCGGCCTCGCCTTCATCGGCGTCGGCGACCCGAACACGATTAGCTGGGGCACGATGCTTTACTGGGCGAACAACTCCGGCGCGCTGCTCACCGGCCAGTGGGGCTGGCTCTTCCCGCCCGGCCTGGCGCTGGCGCTCCTGATCACCTCGCTCACGCTCATCAACTTCGGCGTCGACGCAATCAGCAACCCTCACCTGCGGGAGGAATAGACATGGCCATCCTCGAGGTGAAGGATCTCGACGTCACCTACCTGACCAGGCGCCGGCCGCCGTTCCACGCCGTCAAGCAGGCGAACCTGCACATCAATCCCGGCGAGATCGTCGGTCTCGTCGGCGAGTCCGGCAGCGGCAAGTCGACGCTGGGCACGGCGGTCATCCGCCTGCTCGACCCGCCGGGCACGATCACCGGCGGGCAGGTCGTCTTCGACGGCAAGGACATCACCCGCCTGCCTGAGGACGAGATCCGGCCGCTGCGCTGGACGGAGATCTCGACGGTCTTCCAGAGCAGCATGAACTCGCTCAACCCCGTGACGAACATCGGCAAGCAGTTCAAGGACGTCATGGAGGCCCACACCGACATGACCGACCGGCAGATCGCCGAGCGCACCGCCGAGCTGCTGGAGATGGTCACCATCGACCCCTCGTTCGTGCGCTTCTTCCCGCACGAGCTCTCCGGCGGCATGAAGCAGCGCGTCGCGCTGGCCCTCTCGCTCGCCCTGACGCCCAGGTTCGTGCTGCTCGACGAGCCGACCACCGGCCTCGACGTCGTCGTTCAGCGCTCGATCCTCGAGAACCTCAAGCAGATCCAGCAGCAGCTCGGGTTCGCCGTGCTCATCATCAGCCACGACCTCGGCGCGATCATGGAGGTCGCCGACCGGGTCATCGTCATGTACAACGGCGAGCTGATCGACGACCAGCCGTCGCAGGACGTCCTCCTCCACCCGAAGCACGACTACTCGAAGATGCTGATCAGCGCCTACGAGGAGCTCTGGAAGCCCGCCACGGCGACCGACGGCCAGGTCGACGCCGTCATCGCGGCGCGGGCCGGCACGGCCACCACCCCGCCGGAGCGTCCCCACGTCGCCAGTGCGGCGGCCGAGCATCACGCCGGGCAGACGCACCTGACGCCGGCGCGGGCCGGCTACGCCGCCACGCACCAGGGCGAGGCGCCGGTGCTCGTCGCCGACGGCATCTCGAAGCACTACATCCGCCGCCGCGGGTTCCAGAAGACGCGCGTCGACGCCGTCGCCGACGTCTCCTTCACCCTCCGCAAGGGGTACATCACCGCGCTCGTCGGCCAAAGCGGCAGCGGCAAGAGCACCATCGGCCGCCTCATCACCGGCGTCGAGCGCCCGGACGAGGGGACCATCACGTTCGAGACGACCCGCGTCGACCAGCTCTCGCGCGACCAGCTCAAGGACTACCGGACGCACGTCCAGCTCGTCTTCCAGGATCCCTACTCGGCGCTGAACCCGGCGCACACGATCATGCACTCGCTGAGCCGCCCGCTGGCCAACTTCAAGGGGCTCAAGGGCCGGGCGGCGCGGGACAGGGTGCACGAGATGCTGGAGCAGGTCGGGCTGACGCCGTCGAGCCGTTTCGTCGACAAGTACCCGCACCAGCTCTCGGGCGGGCAGCGGCAGCGGGTGGTCGTGGCGCGGGCGCTGGCGCCGGGCCCCGTGGTGCTGATCGCCGACGAGCCGACGTCGATGCTCGATGTCTCGATTCGCGCCGAGATCCTGGAGATCCTCAACCGCCTCGTGCGCGACCAGGGGATCGCGATGCTCTACATCACGCACGACCTGCTGAGCGCGCGGATGCTGGCCGACGAGATCCTGGTGCTGAACAAGGGGCGGGTGGTCGAGAGCGGCGCGGCGGCGTCGCTGATCGCGCAACCCCAGCACGAGTACACGCAACTGCTCCTGAGCTCGATCCCGAACCCGTTCGCGGAGGGCATGGTCGCGGACTAGAGCGCACCACCGACACCCACCATCCCCGTACGGGCCGCCACCGGTCGCAGCTGCGGCCGCAGGTGCAGGGCGGCCCGTTCCCGTGTGCGTCGCTCGGCCCGACGACATCACTTCCTCACCTGGCTCCCGGCGGACGAGGGCCGACACCGGAAGCGGCGCGCCGACATTGCGAAGAATACCTACGTATGGCATTCCCACCGGCCGCCCCGAAATCCGTAATTTCCACAATATGCATTCGTACAACGCGGGCGCACCATGCGGATGGGACGCGTCGAGGGGAAAAACGACCGCACGCCGTGCCGGCCCGCGCGACGGTCACACGCCCCCGGAGACGCGAGCGATCGGCTCGCGTCCTGATCCACACAGGGAGGTGCCCGCATGGGCGCACCACATCGCAAAGACCTCAGCCCGCGGGCGGAGCCCGTCGCCTGGGGCGTCATCGTCGCCGCGGCCATCGCGGCACTCGGCTCGTACGGTTTCAATCTCACGCCCGAGCTCAAGGACCTGCTCGTCCTCGTCGTCCCGTTCATCATCGCCGCGATCGTGACCCGCTTCCACGTCTATGCCCCGGACAGCGTGGAGAAGATCGCCAACCAGCAATACGCGGCCGGGACCCCACCAACTGATCCGCAGCCGGAGATCCCAGCGCCGGCGCAAGCCTGAACGCCGGCGATCGCCGGGCGATCCGCCGCATCACCTATCGGAGCGGGCGGACTGCCGGGGCCGGGACCACGCGACGTGGCTCACCGACCGGCAGACCCGCTCGCCCCGATCACCGCCCGGGACCCTCGAACCAAACGTCGCTGCTCGTTCGATTACATCTGGAGGAACGCCATGAGTGGCATCCCAATCCGGGGCCACGCAAAGGGCTCGGCCGACGCTGCCTGCGCAACCGCCAAGGCGCGCGGCGCGCGGCAACTGGATTTCACCCGAGACTATTTCGTCGCCCTCTACCAGGACGCCGCGGCGCGCGGCATCGACGCCGATGTCCTCGTCGCGCAATGGTCGCTGGAGACGGGCGATGGGACCTCCGAGCATTGGCAGGAGGAAGGGAACCCGGCCGGCCTGGGGGTCTTCGACGATGGCTCCCATCTGGGCCTCGCCTTCAGCCCGCGGACGGCGGCGCGGGCGCACGTCACCCACATGGCGCGCTACCTGGGGATGGGTGCCATGCCCGCCGACTGGATCGCCACCGATGCCCGCTGGCAGGCCGTCGCCGACGCCGGCTTCGTCGGCGCCGTCACTACCACCGCCGACCTCGGCAACGGCCGCTGGGCCACCGATCCCGATTACGCATCAAAGCTGCGATCGCGCTACCTCGCCTACTGGGGCGAGCCAGGCGACGTGCACGAGGAGCATGAAATGACCACCTTCTCCACCGAGCTCCCCGGATTGCCGGGCGGACCGCTCGAAACGTCATTCCCGATCAAGCTGAAGATCGTCCCCGCGTGGCGGACACTAAACCGGCCGGGCATCCGGGCGCGCACGCCTCGGCGCAGCGTCCAGCACGGCAACGGCAACCCCAATAGCACCGCCGCCGGCGAAGCCACCTACCTCTTCAACGGCGCCGATGGCCGCCAGGCCTCCTACCACCTCGCCTGCGACGACAAGGAAGCCTGGTGCATGGTGCCGCTCGACGAGGTGACATGGCAGGCCGCCGACGGCGCCGGTCCGGGCAACATGAATGGTGTCTCGTGCGAGATGGTCGAGGATGAAGCCTTGTGGGCCGACGACGCGCGACGGGAGGCCTGCATCGCGAACAACGCCGAGCTGATGGGCAAGATCGCGGCACGGCTCGACATCGAGCGCCCCGAGCGGCACTGGGACTTCAACGCCGCCGACCCGGATCGACATCACTGCCCGAACAAGCTGATGAGCCTCGGGTTGTGGGCGGCGTACGAGGCGCAGTGGCTCGCCCACAAGGCCGCGGAAACGGCCCGCATGCAGGGGCAGGGGCAACAGCCGGACGTTCCGGCGGCTGACGAGTTCCCGCCCACGCTCAGCCTTCCGGAGCTCGATCGATACAAGGGCAGTCATACCGATACCATTCCCGGCTTCGTCAACCTGCCGAACGCGTTCCGGGCGGTCTGGGTCGGTGATCGGGTCAAGGCGACCAGGGACACGCCACGCCTGCGGACGTTCGACGGTGAGGATGGCCGGGTCGGCCCCGACATCCTCCAGGGGCAGGAGTTCGACGTCGACTGGCTGATCCTCAAGCTCGGGGATGCGAACTCCCAGCCGTTCTACCGCACGCCGTTCGGCACGATCGTCCGCGTCAACGACACCGCCCGCGTCGGGGACGTGAAGGCAGCCGCCTGA
>DATLHE010000317.1:0-5093 GCA_035540335.1 Thermomicrobiales bacterium
GTACAGGATCCGGCTGAAGACGTCCCGCCCAAAGACGTCCGTCCCCATCAGCCCCGACTCCGCCGGCGACTTCAGCCGGTCCACCGGCGACATGTCGACCGGGTCCCCCGGCGCGATCAGCGGCGCCGCGATCGCCGCCACCACGAACAGCAGCAGCACCACCCCCGCCACCAGCCCCAGCCGGTTGCCGCGGGCGAGAATCGTGAGGAACGAGGGCCGCCGCGCATGCGCGAGCGTCCCCTGCTCCGCGGATATGGTCGCCATGGTGTCTACCCCCGCACCCGGATACGCGGATCCACCAGGCCATAGACCAGATCCGTGATCAGATTCATCAACACGAACGCTGCCGCGATGAACAGCGTCGTCCCCTGCACCAGCGGGTAATCCCGCTGCGACACCGCGTCCAGCGCCAGCCGCCCGATGCCAGGAATCGCGAACACCTGCTCGATGATCACCGTCCCGCCCAGCAGGTACCCGGTCTGGATGCCGACCACCGTGATCACCGGCACCAGCGCGTTCCGCACCGCGTGCCGCAGCACGACTACCCGGTTCGACAGCCCCTTCGCCCGCGCGACGGTCAGGTACTCCTTGCCAAGCTCCTCCAGCACCGACGAGCGCGTCATCCGCATCACCGACGCCGCCAGCAATGCCCCCAGCGAGATCGTCGGCAGCACCAGCGACTTGAGATTCGCGCCGACTCCGTCGGCGATTGAAACGTAGCCGGTGGTGGGGAAGAACGACCACTGCGTCGAGACGAACAGCACCAGCATCGTCGCGATCAGGAAGTTCGGCACCGACAGCCCGATCAGCGCCACCACCCGCAGCACGCTGTCCGGCCACCGCCCCCGGTAGACCGCCGCCAGCACCCCCGCCGGGAGCGCCAGCACCAGTGAGAACAGCGTCGCCAGCCCCGCCAGCTCCAGCGTCACCGGCAGCCGGCGCACGATCTCCTCCGCCACCGGCTTCCCGGAGCGCAGCGATGTCCCCATGTCGCCCTGCAGCGTGTTCCCGAGCCACAGCAGGTACTGCACCGGCACCGGCTTGTCCAGCCCGTACGAGCGCGCGATGTCGTCACGCTGCTCCTGGCTGACGTCCGGCCCCACGCCGATCAGCACGTCGACGAAATTGCCCGGAATCAGCCGCATCGCCCCGAATACCAGGATCGAGATACCGAGCAGTGTCGGCAGGAAGACGGTGATGATCCGCCGTGCAAGAAAACTGAGCATCAAGGAGACCTATCAAATGATCGACGGAAATGACACACGCTTCGTAGCCCCGGACCTTGCATCCAGGGGCCGCCCCGTACGGTCGGCCCTGCCCCTACGGGCGGTGGCCGACTTCCGCTCGCCACGGGTACAAGACCCGGGGTTCTCGCCAACCACAGCGATTCGATGCCGGAAGCGCCGTCCGCCCCGTAGCGCCGGGCCCCGGCCGAGCCCGTTGGGGCGAGAAGCGGAGCGAGCCCTCGTGTGCCGCACCTGTGGCCGGCGTCGATGGACGTGACGTCGGTTCGATGCTGGCGCCAACGCTCCCTGTAACACGTCATCCTGAGCGCAGCGAAGAGCTTGTCCAGAGCGCAGCGTGGGAATCCCCCGGCGCCGCGGCGCAGGTCTCTCCTGGCCACACGACAACCCGGCTCGCCACGAGGCGCACACCATTCGGGGTGCGCGGCTACATCTGGCCGCGTGTCCGATAGCGTAGGGGCGACCCTGCGTGGTCGCCCCGCCACAACGCCGCCAAGAATCCCCCTACTGGCTGACCGTCGTGTCCTCCAGCGTGCTCCACGTGTCCAACGCCGTCGGCGCGAACCCCTGCACCGTGTCCCGCGCCGCGAACTGCCCGACCCGCGTGCTGATGAAGATCAGCGGCGCCTGCTCCGCGATCACGCCCTCCAGCTCCTGGTAGACCGGCTTGCGCTCCTCGCGATCGGAGAGCGTCCGTCCCTTGTCCAGCAGCTCGTCCACCTTCGGGTCGCTGAACTGGAACGCGTTCACCGAGCCACCCGTGTACAAGGCCGGGTAGAGCGCCCGGTCCGGGTCGTTCCCCGACCCGTTGTAGCTCACGAAGCTCTGGAAGTCGCGCGCCTTCCACTTCTCGATGAACGTGCCCCACTCCACCTGATCGAGCTCGACGGTGACGCCGATATCCTTCAGCTGGTCCTGGATCACCAGCGCGATGTTCACGAACTCCGTCCGGTCCGCGCCCACCGTGATCTTGAACGACAGACCGCCCTGGCCCGCCTCCTCGAGCAGCGCCTTCGCCGCGTCCGTGTCCACCGCGTAGTTCGGCAGCTGGTCCACCGGCACCGCCCAGTCGCCAAGCGTCGGCACCACCGGCCCGGTCACCTGCCCCTTGCCGAAGAACACCGAGTCGATGATCGCCTGCCGGTCGATCGCCATGCTCAGCGCCTGCCGCACCTTCACGTCGTCGAACGGCGCGACCTTGCAGTTCAGCCCCAGCAGGTAGTAGTCGGCGGTGTCCTGCTCGATGATCTGCACGCCCTCGCTACCGCTCGCCGACTCGACCGAGACCGGGTCGACCAGCGTCGTCAGCTGGATCTCGCCGGTGCGGATCGCCGCCACCCGCGCCGACTCATCCGGCAGGATCTTGTGCGTCACCGTCGCCAGCTTCGGCACACCGTCCTCGTAGTAGTCCGCGTTCGCCGCCAGGATCGTCTGCGTGTCCTTGGTGTACTCCTGCATCTTGAACGCGCCGGTGCCGACCATCGTCGTCTGCAGGTCGATGCTCTCGTCCGCCGGCACGATCGCCGCGTAGTTGGAGGAGAGCGTCGCCAGGAACGGCCCATACGGCTCGCTCAGGTTGAACGCCACCGTCCGGTCGTCGACGACGTCGATCGACGCCACCGGGTCGAACTGGCTGGTCCACGCCGAGCCGGTGTCCGGGTTCTTGATCCGGTCGAACGTGAACTTCACGTCGTTCGCCGTCAGCGGCTGCCCGTTGTGGAACGTCACGCCCTCGCGCAGCGTGAAGACGTACCGCGGCCCACCGGCCACTGGCGTCGCGCCGTCCGCCGCCGGCGAGGCCTCGGCCGCGCCGCCCTCGACGACCCCCCACTTCTCGGCCAGCATCGGCTGCGGCTCGCCGTTCTCATCGAACTGTACGAGCTGCTCGTAGACGACCGCGATCAGGTCGAAGCTCGACGACGCCGTCACGACCGCCGGGTCGAACCCGACCGCCTCCTCGGACTTCCCGTAGACCAGATCGCCCGCCGGCGCGTCCTGCGCCAGCGCCGCGGCCATCGCCGGGCTGACCGCCAAGCTCCCGCCAACCGCCGCGAGCGCGGCGCCGCCCGCCGCCAGCTTCGCCAGATCCCGCCGGTTCACCGTTCGCTGGGTCATCGCTCTCTCCTTGCTGATGTGCCGTCGACGCCACATGTGTCGTTGCATGATCCCATATTCACCCCAGGTCGGGCGGCCGCCCCGCGGCCGCCACCAGCCGGTACGCGGCGGGCGTCGCCTCCTCGCAGAGTGCCCGCGCCCGGTCCAGCGCGGCGACGGCCTCCGGGCTCGCCCGCATCTCGCCGACCGCGCCGGCGTCCGGCCACGGCCCGAACGAGACAAACTCGCGCGGGTTGGCCTCGCTCCGCAGCAGCACGCCCCACGGCGGCGGGTGCGGCAGCCGCAGGAAGACCTCGCCCACCGCCTGCCACGCGGCGACGAACGCCTCCTCCTGCCCCGGCCGGACGACCCAACGCGCATGGGTATATGCCGAACCGTCCATCGAACGCTCCTTTCCGCACGCGAGACGACGCAATGGGATCAGGATTTCATGCTACACCCGCACCCCGCCACAACGCTGGCATCCCCCGTGCATCGCCACCGGCGTACGCCGTCATCCGGCGAAGGAGGAACCCCGCATGAAAGCAGTCGTCTGGCACGGCAAGGAAGATGTCCGGGTCGATACCGTTCCGGATCCGGAGATCAAGGACCCTACCGACGTCATCATCAGGATCACCGCCACCGCCATCTGCGGCTCCGACCTCCACCTCTACGACGGCTTCATGCCGGCGATGAAGGAGGGCGACATCATCGGCCACGAGCCGATGGGCGAGGTCGTCGAGGTCGGCGGCAGCGTCACGAAGCTCAAGCAGGGCGACCGCGTCGTCGTTCCCTTCCCGATCGCCTGCGGCCACTGCTGGTTCTGCGAGCACCAGCTCTTCTCGCTCTGCGACACCTCGAACCCGAACGCGGAGATGGCCGCGAAGATGATGGGCCACTCTCCCGCCGGCCTCTTCGGCTACTCCCACCTGCTGGGCGGCTTCCCCGGTGGCCAGGCGGAATATCTCCGCGTCCCCTTTGCCGACGTCGGCCCGATCGTGGTGCCGGAGGGGCTCGCCGACGAGCAGGTCCTCTTCCTCTCCGACATCTTCCCGACCGGCTGGATGGGCGCCGAGAATGCCGACATCGAGCCCGGCGACACCGTCGCCGTCTGGGGGTGCGGGCCGGTCGGCCAGTTCGCCATCCAGAGCGCGTGGATGATGGGCGCCGGCCGCGTGATCGCGATCGACCGCGTGCCGGAACGGTTGAAGATGGCCGAGGAGAAGGGCCGCGCCGAGACGATCAACTACGAGCAGCAGAACGTCTACCAGACGCTACAGGAGATGACGAAGGGCCGCGGCCCCGACCGCGCCATCGACGCCGTCGGAAGTGAAGCGCACGCGGGCGGCAATCTCATCAACACGCTGATGAACGCCTACGACACCGTGAAGCAGAAAGTCCGCCTCGAGACGGATCGCCCCTTCGTCCTGCGCGAGGCGCTCCGGTGCGTCCGCAAGGGAGGCACGCTGTCGATCCCCGGCGTCTACATCGGCGCCGCCGACAAGATCCCGGTCGGCACGCTGATGAACAAGGCCATCACCATCAAGACCGGCCAGACGCACGTTCAGCGCTACCTGCCGATGCTCATGCAGAAGGTGGTCGACGGCGAGATCGACCCCTCGTTCGTCATCACCCACACCGAGCCGCTCGACAAGGCGCCCGAGATGTACAAGACCTTCCGCGACAAGAAGGACGGCTGCATCAAGGTCGTGCTGAATCCCTAGGAGTCTGTCTGTTAAACACCCTTTGGATGAA
>DATLHE010000318.1:0-29187 GCA_035540335.1 Thermomicrobiales bacterium
GCCTACGTCACCGTGAACACCGTGTGCATGCCCATGGAGGCATGGTCCACGCCGGTGCCGGCGGCGGGGAAGAAGCAGAGCCCCGCGTACGTGCCCGTCTCCAGCGTCACCGGCACCCAGCTCACGGTGCCCGCCGACTGGATGCCGGTGTCCAGGATGAAGGTGATGTCCTTATCCGGATCCCAGCCGAGGTCGGGCGGCGTGCCGGCCTCCATCCCGGGGCTGAACAGTTTGTCGAGGTCGTCGTTCGTCATCTGGTCGGGCCCCTTGAGGAGCACCACGAAGTGCGGCTCCGCGCCGGTGTTCTCGATCCGCAGGAGATGGTCGCCCGCCGTCAGCGCGCCGTCGAAGGCGATCGTGTAGTCGGCAAAGGTGACGTCGATGTCCGATGCCGGCTCCGCGAGATCGGTCGGCATCGAGCCGCTGACGCTGAAGAAGACGGGTGGCTGGGCCGCCTCCGGATCGTTGCCCCACAGGATCCACTGCCCCTGGGGCAGGTCGATCACCGCCTGGCCGGCGCCCGGGCTCGTCTGGCTCGACTCGCGCGAGGCGCCGCCAGCCCAGATTGCCTGGTAGACGATCGAGGGCAGGACGACCGGCTGCTCCTCTCCCTCCTCGGCGACCGGGGAGGCCACTGGCATCGCCTCGGGCGACGCCTCCGGCGTGCCGGTGGCGGCGGTCAGGTAGCTCCAGAAGTTCTGCGCCGACATGCTGCCAGGCGGGCTGATGAAGCCGACGGCGCCGGTATCGACGCCCCCGCCGAGTGTGACGGTCAGCAGGTAACGACCCGCGTCGAGCTTCAAGGGCGCGCCCTCGAACGCGTCGGCGGTCACCAGGATGTCGATCGTCGGCAGGCCAAGGCTGGCGAGATCGGCGGCGGGTGTCGCCTGCGCGGCGACCTGCGCAACGGGTAGCGAGAAGACCGCGCCGCCGGCGATCGTGGCGATCGTTCCGGCCGTGAAGGCGCGCCGCGAGATGGTGGTGGACATGGTACGACCTCCTGTCGCGATGAGATGCGCTATGTGACCTTGAACACCGTATGCATGCCATGCGCGGCATGTGGCAGGCCCTCACCTGCGGTCGGGAAGAAGCACGCCGCCAGGTAGGTGCCGGCCTCCAGGCTTACAGTCGTCCACATCACCGTCCCGATCGACTGGGCCGCCGTGTTGAGGACGGTGTGCAGGTCCTTGTCAGGGTCGAACGGGAGGGACGCCGGCGGTGATCCACCGCCGAAGAACGCGTCGATCAGCGTCGCGATGTCCTCGTTGGTCATCGTGTCCGGTCCCTTCTCCAGGTCGAGGAAGTGCGGCTGCGCGCCCTGGTTCTCGATGCGCAGGATGTGGTCGCCTGCGGTCAGCGACCCTTCGACGGTGATCCCGAAGTCGATGTAGGTGACCATGACGTCCGCGTCGGGCTCCGGCAGATCGGTCGGCGGCTCGCCGTTGACCATGAAGGTCACCGGCGCCTGGGGGGAGTCCGGACCATCAGCCCACAGGATCCACTCGCCCGGCCCGAGGTCGACCACCGCCATCGCGGGACCGCCGCCGGTGTTGATGCCGCCCGCGAAGACGCTTTGGTAGATGAAGGTCGGCAGCACCTCCGGCTGGAAGGCCTCCTCTTCGGCGGGCGACGCCTCCGCCTCGATGACGGGCGGCGACGCCTCGGGGGTGCCGCCACCGCCGGCCCCGATCGCCGCCAGGAAGTCCGCCGCCGCCATGCCGGACGGCGGCTGGACGAAGGCGACCGCGCCCTCTTCGACGCCGCTCGCCAGCGTGGCGGTGACGAGGTAGCGCCCCGCGTCCAGTGCGCTCGGCGCCCCTTCGAAGGCGTTGGTGGTCACGGTGACGTCGATCGTCGGCAACCCGAGGCTGGTGAGATCGACGTCCTGCGCGGCCGCTGCGGCGATGTGACTGACAGGAAGCGAAATGACCGTCGCGCCCCCGAGCAGGGTGGCGACACTGCCGGCCGTAAAGGCGCGGCGGGACATGGTGCGAGACATGGCAGGCCTCTCTTGCCGGATCGCGGAACGACGTGCGTGTCCTTGGCGCAACGGCACAGCTCCCTGAGACGGCCCGGGCCTTCTTCATGCAAATGCACAACGCATGCATCTTGTGGAAAAGGAAGGCCCCAGGCGGTTCTGCCCCGTCGCATGTCATGAAGTGTCCCGCCCAACATGCTATTCCTGAGGCCGGGTCGAGGCAATAAGCATCCTATTCGTGTAAAGAATTCCGCTCTGTTGCGGCCACATGAAAACGGGAGCCGGCAACATCTGCCGGCTCCCGTTTTCGATGGCGTGCGTGCCCGCCTACGACACCGTGAACACCGTGTGCATGCCGTGGAAGGCGTGGGGCAGGCCCTCACCGGCGGTTGGGAAGAAGCAGAGCGCGGCGTAGGTGCCCGCCTCCAGCGAGGCATGCACCCACGTCACCGTCCCGATCGACTGGGTGCCGCTGGCCAGCACCGGCATCAGGTCGGTATCCGGATTGAACGGCAGCGCCTCCGGCGTCATCTGGCCCGACATCTCGGCATCGAGAATGGTCGCGATGTCGTCGTTCGTCATCGTGTCAGGGCCCTTGGCCAGGAAGAGGAAGTGCGGCTGCGCGCCCTGGTTCTCGATGTGCAGGATGTGATCGCCGGCGGTCAATGACCCCTCGACGGTGATCCCGAAGTCGATGAAGGTGACCATGATGTCCGCGGCCGGCTCCGGCAGATCGGCCGGCATGTCGCCCGTCGCCGTGAAGGTCATCGGCGCCTGCGCCGCGCCCGGCTCGTCGGCCCAGAGGACCCAGTCGCCAGGCGTGAGATCGAGCGCGACCTGCGCGGGCATGCCCGGCATGGCCGAGGCGCCGCCGGCGAAATGCGCCTGGTAGACGAACGTTGGCGGCGCGCCTTCCTCGCCGCCGCCCTCGCCCTCCGCCGCGGGCGAGGCGTCGGCCGCCGGCGGTGAGCCCTCCGGCATGGCGCCGCCGCCCATCACCATCAGCAGGTCATCGACGGTGGAGCCGGGACCCGGCGAGACGAAGCCGACCGCCCCCGATTCGAGGCCCTCGGCGACGGTGACGGTGACGAGATAGCGACCGGCGGCGACCGAATCCGTCATGCCGTCGAAACCATCCTTGGTCACGGTGATGTCGAGCGTGGGCAGGCCGGCGCTGGCGAGATCCGCGCCGCCTTGCGCGGCGGCGGTGGCCGCGCCCTGGGCGAGCGCCCGGCCCACCGGCGTGGCAAGCACGGCCGCGCCGCCGAGGACGCTGGCGATGCTGGCGACGGAAAACGTGCGACGGGACATGGTGGAGGACATCTGTTGGCTCTCCTGTGTCGAATCCAGACGTGGACAACGAACGGCCAACGCACGAAGCAGTCCCGGTGCGCGCAGGGGACGGTGCATCCCCGCGGTGCGCGCGCCGCCGAATGATGAGATGAAACCGATTGGCATGGCCCCACAAGCATCGTAGGGCGATATGTGATCCCGGGCAATACGTCATTTGACGTAATCATTGGCGAGAGTCCGATCTCCCCCGACCGGCGCCGGCCACCTATCCGGATGCGGCCGCCTCCGCCCAAAGTCGGACACACTTTTGCCACACAATTCGCCGCCCACCCTGTATGCTGGGGTCCGGCACGCCGTTCGGAGAACAAGGACGCGCGGCCATGCCGCACCGCTCGCGGCCTACGGAGACCAGCATGACGCCGGACCTCGCCGGCATCATCGCCCCGGACGCCCTCTCCCCGATGGCGCCGTCCTGGGCTCGTTGTGAGAAAGGGGGTGGGGCATGATGACGTTGATTGACACCATGAACACCCGAGCGGGCCACGGAGCCCACACCTAACACCTCCGGCGGTCGGTGCACTCACCGCCGATCGGACGACGCTTCACGACGCACGACATCACACGCCCGTGCAGGGTGACGGACGCGCTTGCGCGACCGTCCGGCCCGCCGACGTCGCCCGCATGCCCCCCATGGCTCGCGCCGCGCTCGCGGCCGCCGTCTGCGCGCGGCTGAGGAGCACACACATGTCATCAACAACCGCCCAGGACGCGGCAACCACGCCCGCGCCCGGCACCGGCCACGAGGGGCAGACCTTCCTCGTCGGCGAGCACGTCTATCTCCGCTCCGTCGAGCCCGAGGACGCCCAGTACGGCATGTCCTGGAAGAACACCGTCTTCCCAAGCTCCACGCACCGCATCGAGGCGTGGATCAAGGACGACATGAAGAAGGAGCGGCGCACCGCGACCTACATCATCCTCCGCAAGGCGGACGACCGCCCGGTCGGCTCCATTCGCACCGAGCGCTGGAACCACGCCGTCTGGGTGACCTCGTACAGCAGCCCGATCGCCGGTGAGCAGGGGCAACGCGCCGAGGCCGAGGCGCTGACGCTTGTCCTGCCGTGGCTCGTCGAAGAGCAGCACCGGGTGATCGCCTACGTCCCCAACGTCCCCGCCGACCGCACGATCGTGCGCGAGGCTCTGACCGCCCTCGGCGCGCGGGAGACGATCCGTCACCGCGAGAAGATCCGTCGTGGCAGCGCCTTTATCGACGCCTTTGGCTACGAGCTGCCGAACCCCCAGTGGGTCAAGACGCTCGGTGACCCGAACGGCATCGAGCTGCCGCGCTCCGGCACCGGCGAGCCGCGCCCGGTGCCCGCGCCGGTCACCGTCGAGGGGACGCCCCCGGCGAACGCGATGAAGGTCGGCGCCCGGGTCTACTTGCGACCGCTGCAAAAGGCGGACGCCGACGTCGTCTCCCTCTGGTCGCGCCGGGAGACGGAGCCCTTCTGGGACAACGGTCGCTCGCTCTACACGCCATCGTCGCTCGTCAAATGGTTCGACGACCTGCAGAAGAACACCCCGCAGTCATGGGTACGCTTCGCGGTCTGCCTGCGCGAGAACGACGAGATCATCGGCGCCGTCGGCATCGACGGCATCGACTACCAGCACCGCAGCGCCGAGTCCGAGAGCGAGATCTTCCGCCCGGAGTACCGCGGCGGCGGCTACGGCTCCGAGGCCAAGCATCTGCTCTTCGACTACGCCTTCAACACGCTCGGCTTGCACTCGCTGCAGTCCTACGTCTTCTTCCCGAACACACGCTCCGCCGCGGCGCTGCGCAAGCAGGGCTACACGGATGCCGGCCGCGAGAGCTGGCTGCTCGCGGCCGAGGGCACGTACCAGAACTTCGCCACCTTCGACCTGCTCGCCGCCGAGTGGCGCGCCATGCCGCGGGCGGAGTGGGCCTCGACCAAGGATGCACGCTGATGACCGCAACCGAAACTCCCGCCGCCTCCCTCAACGGCGTGGCGGCGAGCACTGAAACGACGCCCACGCCCGGCACCGGCCACGAGGGGCAGACCTTCCTCGTCGGTGACGAGGTCTACATCCGGCCCTTCGTCAAGGCTGACGCCGCCAACGGCATGTCCTGGCGTGGCACGGTCTTCCCGCAGTCCACCGACCGCATCGAGAAGTGGATCGAGGAGGAGCTCCCGAAGGCCGGCCAGAACCAGACGGGCCACTACGCGGTCGTCCGCAAGGCCGACGACGTCGTGGTCGGGTCCGCCTGGGTCTCCTTCGAGGCCGTCGCCGGCGACATCGGCATCTCCATCGATCCCCTTTACCGGGAGACCGGCGCCCGCTGGAAGGCCGAGGCGCTCCGGCTCCTCGCCCAGTGGCTCGTCGACGAGCAGCACCGTCCTGGCATGCAGATCGCCCTCGCCGCCAACGAGGACATCGTCATCGCCGCCGCCGAGGCGTTCGGCATGCGCCAGTGCGTCCGCCTCCGCGAGATGCTGCTGATCGACGGCCAGCGCGTCGATCGCGTCTGGTACGAGTACCTCAACAAGGCGTGGATGAAGACGCTGGGCGACCCGAAGGATATCGAGCTGCCTCGCACCGGCACCGGCGAGCCGCGCCCGGTACCGCCAAAGGTGACCGTCGAGGGTGACGCCCCGAAGAACGCGATGCTCGTTGGCAAGCGTGTCTACCTGCGGCCCGAGGAGAAGGCGGACGCCAAGGAATACGCCAAGTGGGCCCGCCGCGAGACGGAGACCTTCTTCGATATCGGGCGCCACCTCACGAGCTCGGTCATCCAGGAGCACTGGGCGGACGAGCATCAGGAGAAGGATCCGCCGGAGTGGATCTGGTTCTCCGTCTGCCTGCGCGAGACCGATGAACTGATCGGCGCCGTCGGCCTGATCGACGTCGACTACGTCAGCCTCTTCGCGGAGACCGGCAGCTTCTTCCACCGCGCCGAGTACCGTGGCGCCGGCTACGGCTCCGAGGCGAAGCAGCTCTTGCTGGAGTACGCGTTCGAGGTGCTCGGCCTGCACATGGTCCAGTCGTGGGTCTACTTCCCGAACACCCGCTCGGCCGCCGCGCTCCGCAAGCAGGGCTACCGCGAGGCGGGCCGCATGCACTGGCTCTATTCGCACGAAGGCACGTTCGACAGCTTCGTCCTCTTCGACCTCCTCGCCGACGAATGGCGCGCCATGCCCCGCGAGGAGTGGAAGCCCCAAAGCTGACCAATCCAGCAGCCCCGGGCTGCGATGCCGCACCTGTGGCCGGGGCGATATCGATCGTACGGGCGGACCCGGCCGAGGCGAAGCCGAGAAGCGGAGCGAGCCCTTCATGTCCGCCCCTGCGCGAAGGGTGGCCCCGGTAGCGCCGGGTCTCGTGTGCCGCACCTGTGGCCGGCGTCGGTTCGCAACCACGGCGTCTCGATGCGGCACGCCCTCGCCTTCGCAGCCCCGCACATCGTGTGCGGGGTCTGTCCCCCCACCTCGGCGCATCGGCTCCGGCGCGGCCTCTTACCCCGGTAGCGCCGGGTCTTGTACCCGGCCCGTACGGTCGACCCTCGCAGCTGCGGGCGGTGGCCGACCTCCGCCCGCCACCAGCCCCTCATTCTGAGCGCAGCGAAGGACCCTACGCGATGCGATGCGCGCACCACACACGTTTCGCACGCACCATCTGCCCCTCCGGGCAGCGGGCCGAGGGCCCGCCCGGCCGAACCCGCAGGGTGAGAAGCGGAGCGGGCCTTTCGCTTCTCGCCTACGGCCCGGCCGAGCGGGTCAACGCGAGAAGCGGAGCGGGCCTTTGGCCAACGACCCTCCGGGGTCGGCCCCGACGATGTGGGACGCCCATTCCGTTGTCGTAGCCGCGCACCTCGCAGCGTGTGCGCTCTGCCCCTACTCCTTGCTCCCCGGCTTCCGCAGGTGCTGGAACTCCGGCGAATCCGTGTCCAGCAGTCCCGCGTCCCCCTCCGCCGGGTCCACGTCATGCTCCTCGGCCAGGTCCTCCTCGGCGGCGGTCGGCGCCGCGTCCTCGTCCGTCGGGTCCAGGTCGGCCGCGCCGATCCCTCCGGCGCCCCCGGTCGTGACGGGCGGGATGGTCTCTTCGCTCGGACGGTCGTTGTCGGGTGTGCGGTCGCTCATGTGAGCCTGCCTCTCCTGATGGGGTCGGGACGCATCGTCCCGGTGCTGTGCAGGTGCAGTCCACATGCCAGCGCCCGGCCGTGAACGTTTTTGGCGGAGACGAGATCGGCCCCCTCGGAATGACGAGGTTTCACACGAAGGGCGTCAATCCTCATACGGTCGGCCCCGCCCCTGAGGGCCGCAGTCGCACGCGGTGGCGGCCCTTTGCAGGCAAAATGGCCGATGCATCGGCTATCCTACCAACCGTTCGGTTGGTCGATGCCCCATCCTGTACGATGAATGTCGGGAAAACCAATCGACCGTTCTCTGTCCTTCCATCGTCATCGAGGGAGCACCGGTGCGAGCGACGCGCAAACTCGCCAACTTCCTGCGCCCATACCGGCTGTGGGTCATCCTCGCGCCGCTCATGATGGCGCTCGAGGTCGCCATGGACCTCATGCAGCCGCGCCTCATGCAGCGCATCATCGACCAAGGCATCGCCACCAACGACCTCGACGTGGTCCTCCGCACCGGCGGCCTCATGGTCGTCCTCGCCCTCATCGGCATGGCCGGCGGCATGCTCTGCGGCATCTTCGCCATCCGCGCCGCCCAGGGCTTCGGCGCCGACCTCCGCGGCACCCTCTTCGGCAAGGTCCAGCAGCTCTCGTTCAGCAATCTCGACCGCCTCGAGACCGGCGGTCTCGTCACCCGCCTCACCAACGACGTGACGCAGCTCACGGATGTCGTCGCCATGCTGCTGCGGATCATGGTCCGTGCCCCGCTGCTGCTCGTCGGCAGCCTCGTCATGGCGGTCCTGACCAGCCCGCAGCTGGCGCTGCTCTTCCTCGCCCTGATCCCGGTCATCGTCGTCGCCATCGCGCTCATCTTCCGCCGCGCCTACCCCCTCTTCAAGAAGGTGCAGGAGCGGCTCGACCGCATCAACGGCGTCATGCAGGAGAACCTCGCCGGCGTCCGCGTCGTCAAGGCGTTCGCCCGCCGCGATCATGAGATCGGCCGCTTCGGCCGCGTCAACGACGCCCTCCGCGACGCCAACATGGAGGCCATCCGCGTCGTCGTGATCGTCATGCCGATCATGATGCTGACCGTCAACGCCGGCCTCGTCGCCGCCCTCTGGTTCGGCGGCGTCAAGGTCGAGCAGGGCGACCTCCACGTCGGCCAGCTCATCGCGTTCATCAACTATCTGCTGCAGAGCCTCTTCGCGCTCCTGATGGTCAGCATGCTCGTCATCCGCTTCTCCCGCGCCGAGGCCTCCGCCGAGCGCGTTCAGGAGATCCTCCACAGCACGCCGGACATCGCGCCCGCGGCGTCACCCGCGACGGCGTTCGCCCCGCAGGGCCGGGTCGCGTTCGACCACGTCTCCTTCCGCTACGGGCACGACACGGACCCCGTCCTGCGCGATGTCAGCTTCGTCGCCGAGCCCGGCTCGGTCGTCGCCATCCTCGGCGCCACCGGCTCCGGCAAGTCCACGCTCGTCGGCCTCATCCCCCGCTTCTACGACGTCACCGAGGGCCGCGTCCTGATCGACGGCGTCGACGTCCGCGACCTCGAGGAGACCACGCTCCGGAGCACTGTCGCCATCGCCCTCCAGGAGTCGGTCCTCTTCAGCGGCACCATCCGCGACAACATCCGCTACGGCCGCCCGGAGGCGACCGACGCGGAGGTCATCGCCGCCGCGACGATGGCGCAGGCCCACCCGTTCATCTGCGACCTGCCGGACGGCTACGACGCCAAGGTCGGCCAGCGCGGCGTCAACCTCTCCGGCGGCCAGAAGCAGCGCATCGCGATCGCCCGGGCGCTCATCATGCGTGCCCCGGTCCTCATCCTCGACGACAGCACGAGCGCGGTCGACGTCGCCACCGAGCGGCGCATCCAGGAGGCGCTCGCCACCGTCGAGCAGACCTGCATCATCGTCGCCCAGCGCATCAGCGCCGTCGTCGGCGCCGACACGATCCTCGTCCTCGACGACGGCCGCATCATCGCCCACGGCACGCACGCGGAGCTGATGGAGACGAGCCCCGTCTACCGGGATATCTACGAGTCGCAGATGGAGAGCGGGGCGGTGGTCTATGGCACAGCATAGGGGCGGCGGGCCGGGCGCCCGCTTCACCGGCGAGAAGGTCCGCGCCAAGAACACGCGGCAGACGCTGCGGCGGCTCTGGGGCTACCTGCGCCAGCAGCGCGCCGGGCTGATCGCCACGGCCCTCCTGGTCGCCGCCTCCACCCTGTTCATGCTCGCCGGCCCCTACCTGATGGGCCGCGCGATCGACGACTACATCATTCCTGGCGATCTCCCCGGCCTCGCCCGGATCGCGGCGCTGATGCTCATCGTCTACCTCGCCGCCGCGGCGCTGACCTGGCTGCAGGCGTACATCATGGCCGGCGTCGCCCAGCGCACCGTCCATCACCTGCGGCGCGACCTTTTCACCAAGCTCCAGTCGCTGCCGCTGCGCTTCTTCGACCAGCGCCCGCACGGCGACACGATGAGCCGCCTCACCAACGACGTCGAGAACATCAACCAGGTGCTCACCGAGGGCACCACCCAGATCGTCTCCGGCGTCCTCACGGCGGTCGGCGTCATCATCCTCATGCTCGCGCTCGAGCCGCTGCTGGCGATCGTCACGCTGGCGACGACCATCGCGCTCACCTTCGGCCTCAATCGCTTCGTCGGCAGTCGCACCCGCGAGGGCTTCCGCGCCCAGCAGAAGAACCTCGGCACGCTCAACGGCATCATCGAGGAGACCGTCACCGGCCAGCGTGTCGTCAAGGCGTACCATCAGGAGCCGCGCGTGCTGGCCGACTTCGCGGCCGCCAACGCCGAGCTCCGCGCCGCCGCCACCCGCGCCCAGACCTTCGCCGGCCTCGTCGGCCCGATGATGAACTTCGTCGGCAACCTCAGCCTCGCGATCGTCGCCGGCGTCGGCGGCTGGATGGTCGTCGACGGCCGCACAACCATCGGCGTTATCGCCAGCTTCATCTCCTACACCCGGCAGTTCGGCCGCCCGCTGAACGAGATCGCCAACCTCTACAACCAGCTCCAGTCGGCGCTGGCCGGCGCCGAGCGCGTCTTCGAGATGCTCGACGAGCAGCCCGAGATCGACGCCCCCGAGACGAGCACACCGCCCGCGCTGCGCGGCGACGTCCGCTTCACCGATGTCAGCTTCTCCTACGACGGCACGGTCCCGGTGCTGAAGCATGTCGACCTCCACGCCGCGCCGGGGCAGCTCGTCGCCCTCGTTGGCCCCACCGGCGCCGGCAAGACGACGATCATCAACCTGCTGACGCGCTTCTACGAGATCGACGCCGGCACGATCACGATCGACGGCGTCGACCTGCGCGACATGCGCAAGGACGACCTCCGCCGCCAGCTCGGGATGGTCCTCCAGGACACCTTCCTCTTCGCCGGGACCGTGATGGAGAACATCCGCTACGGGCGCCTCGACGCCACCGACGAGGAGGTCCACGCCGCCGCCGGCCTCGCCAACGCCGACGCCTTCATCCGCCGCCTGCCGGACGGCTACGCCACCGAGCTCGCGGAGCGCGGCGGCAACTTCAGCCAGGGACAGCGGCAGCTGCTCGCCATTGCCCGGGCCGTCCTCGCCGACCCGCGCATCCTTATCCTCGACGAGGCCACAAGCAGCGTCGACACCCGCACCGAGAAGCACATCCAGGAGGCGATGCTGCGCCTCATGGAGGGCCGCACCAGCTTCGTCATCGCCCACCGCCTCAGCACCATCCGCGGGGCCGACCAGATCCTCGTTATCAACCACGGCGAGGTCGTCGAGCGCGGCACCCACGCCTCGCTGCTGGAGGAGGACGGCTTCTACGCCCGCCTCTACGCCAGCCAGTTCAAGGGCGACGACGAGCTCGCCCGCGAGGAAGAGCGCGCCCAGATCGAGGAGCAGGAGCTCCTCGCCGCCCGCGAAGACTAGGCAATGCCTTCGTAGCCCCGCACCTGCCCCTGCGGGCCGTGTGCGGGGGCCGTTCGCCACAACGGCGTTTGTATCCCGGAACGGTCGCCCATCCCGGTAGCGCCGGGTCTTGTGCCCGGCAGCGGCGCGCGAGGGCCCCGTTTCGTAGGGGACGACTTGAACGCGCCCCGCGCCATCGCCTCCTGCCGCGAACGCGCGTTCAATAGCCTGCCCTGAGCGCAGTCGAATGGGTCGTCCCGTCGCCCCGCCCGGGTCGGCATCCGTCGCGCCTGCGGTCGGCACCCGCGGTCACGTCGACTCGCCGGAAACCACCTCAAGGAGCATCTCAGCTACCGCCCGCGGGGCCGTGAAGGGCGCTGCATGGCGCTCCGCCAGCTCCCGGTAGCGCCACCCCGGCTCGCCGCGAATGCGGGCATCCTGGCGCTGAGTGTCCTCGTCGTCCGGATCGTAGTCGCTCGTGCACCGGATGTAGGTGGTCGGAATCTCTGCTGCGGCGCCCGTGAGCCGGATCGGCTGCGTCCAGGTGCGCACCGGGTGCGGCGCCAGCCGCGCCTCGATCCAGCGCCGTTGCTCGTCGGGCAGGCCCACCAGCAGCAGGGAGGGAGCGCGCGTCACCTCGGGCGGCACGCGCCACCCGTCGCCGTGGGCTCGGGCCAGCGCCTTCCGCTGCGCGTGCGAGCTCGGTGGGGCGCTCGTGTCGCCGTCCCGCGGCACGTCGGAGTCGAGGTAGACGATGTGCGCCACCCGCTCGGGCGTCCGGTCCGCCGCGCCGGCGACGATCATGCCGCCGTAGCTCCAGCCAACCAGCACGACCCCGCGCAGGTCCTCGTACCGCAGGACGTTGACGACATCCGTGATGTGCGTGTCGAGGTCCACCTGCGGGCTCGCGAGATGCACACGCTCGCCGAGACCGGTGAGCGTCGGGGAGTAGACCGTGTGGCCGGCGTCGCGCAGATGCGGCGCCACCCAGCGCCAGCACCAGCCGCCGACGACCGCGCCCTGGACCAGCACGAAGGTCGCCATCTCTCCCCTCCTGACGATCGCGCCCAGTAGCCCCGGGCCTGAGAATCGCCCTCGTTTGCCTCAGAATATGAAAAGGGGCCACCCTCGCAGCTGCGAAGGTGGCCCGTACGGGCTCGTGTAGGGGCAGACGCTGATGTCTGCCCCATGGCGCGCTAGTCCTACCGCACCCGGATCGCGCCGTAGTAATGCCCGGCGTAGTAGTCCGAATACAGGCTCGAGATCGTCACCCCGGTCGACTCGTTCTCCGCGTGGATGAACATCCCGTCGCCGATGTAGACGCCCGTGTGCGAGATCCCCGCGTCCCAGGTCCCCGCGAAGTAGACCAGGTCGCCGGGCTCCCATGCGCCCCAGTCGACCCACGCGCCGTAGTTCATCTGCCCGGCCGTGCCGTGCCCGATGTCGATGCCGACCGTGTTCAGGATCACGTACTGCGTGAAGCCCGAGCAGTCGAACCCGCCCGGCGTGTTGCCCGCCCACACATACGGGTACCCTTGGAACTGCAGCGCGAAGTCGGCGATGGACTGCCCGGAGGCATCCTGCGCGGCGGCAACCTGCTCGGTCGCGCCATCGGCGGAGAACGGGGCGGCGATCGCGCCCACGACGGGGGTGAAGAGGAGCCCGCCGGCGACCGCCAGCGCGGCGACGCCCTTGGCGACGCGCGAGCGCAGCGAGCTTCCGGGCACAACGGTGCTGAGGACCGTCCGGGTGGACGGCGGCAGCTGAGACATATGGAGAAAACCTTCCCTCTGGGCTCGCGCCATGCCCGCGCGGACACAGGCGACGAACCCGTCGTTATCCGATCGGGGCCACGCCGGCCGAACGCCGCCGGCCCCGGGCACAGCCACGACGCGGCGAAAATCCGCGTCGTTTCGCGCCACACCACGTCCAAACCTCCAGCCACGGCGCCGGACGCGATGGTTGTCTCGGACGCACGCTGCATGCTGCGTACGTGCCTTCCTGACAACTCGGAGAGGCTACCACATGCTGTCAAGGCAGGGGAGATGCCTCACTCCCTGTCATGCGGGCCGCAGGCCCCACCCTTGGTACAATCGCTGGCAGCATTGCATGCGCACCCTGCCCGGCACCTTCCGCCGGCTTCCAATGACGCAGTCGCGCCCCGCCGGGGACAGCACACAGGAGAGGCAACGGATGGCCTACCGGTTCTTGCTCGAGGTTCCGGAGATGTTGGCGGAAGACGCCAACGTCGTCGTCAACGCGGTCGATGACGCCCAGGTCGTCCTCGCGCGGGATTCCCATGGGCTCGGCTTCGACGACCCCTACGTCGATCTCACCGTCGCCGCCCACTCCCTCCGCGTCATCGAGGCCGTCTACGCCTGGTATGCCGACCTCGGCGCCCACACCCCGGAGAGCCGCATCAACCTGCGCATCGTCCTCCACAGCGGCGAGCGCCTCAGCGTCCACGACCTCTCGCGCTCCGAGATGATCGCTGCCATCCGCCGCGACCAGCCGTGGGTCGAGCGCAGCATCCCCAAGATCGGCGAGCACGACACGAAGGTCACCGGCGGCACCGAGATCATCGAGTCGGCCGTCGTCGTCGACGAGCCGGACCAGATCGCCATCGATGGCGGCGCCGCGGTCGCCGTCCGCATCCCGACCATCACCATCCTCGCTGCGGACGAGGCCAAGGCCAACGCCGGCATCACCGTCGGCGGCGTCCCCCAGGTCCTGCTGCACGTCTACGACCTCGCCGCCCCCGAGCGCGTCTACGGCGAGCTCTTCGGCCTCGAGCTCGTCGGCCGCGGCGTGCGCAAGCCCGGCGGCGGCTGGACCTTCCTGCCACCCGCCTACGACCATGAGCAGGAGGCCCAGTGGGGCGTTGAGCCGGACGTCGCCTTCCTCCAGAACGGCCCGCTTTCGGTCGCCGTCCAGCGTGAGGGCCGAGGCTACCCGCTCGACTACGCCAACGTCCCGGATCCCATCCGCCTTACGGTCGACGAGGCGTCGCTCAACCGCGTGCGCGGCCTCGTCCTCATGCGCTCCTACAACGTCATCGACTCTCGCCCCGATGCCTTCGTCTTCCGCGATCCCTTCGGCTACACCTGGTCGCTGCTGGGCCTCCCGGAAGAGGGGCGCTGACCGATGCTCGACTCCTATCGCGATCTCATCGACGGCCTGACCGAGGAATCGACGACTCTGCGCGAGCTGCTGGGCACCCCCGTGCCGGACGACCTCGCGCCCGAGGTCCTGGCGCTGCTGCGCGAGGTGCGCGGCCGCGAGGCGGCCGTCCTGCGGCGGTCACAGTCGGTCATGCGCAAGGAGAACGTCAACCTGCGGCCGATCGAGGACGAGCCGGAGGTCGCCAACGCGGCCGATGCCGGCGAGGCGCCCGAGGCGCTGATGTCCGCGTTCGTCCACGATCGCGGCGAGCTCGTCTCGCTGCTGATGAACCTGACGCTCAAGGACTGGGAGCGCCCCGTCCACCACCGCGTCCTCGGCGAGACGACGCTCTCCGACGAGATCGAGGATCACCTGACGTGGGAAGAGGACATGCTCGAGCGCTTCCGCGGCGCCCTCGCGGCAGGGTAGCCCGTATCCCGTAGGGGAGGGATTGCGGTGCCACCTAGGCGTGGCAGGGCAGGAATGCAGCAATGCCCTCCCGCTCTCGGCGATGGCCCGCGGCCGTAGGGGAGGACCCCGGCCGAGCTCCGCAGAGCGAGAAGCGGAGCGGGCCTTTGTGTCCTCCCGCATCGCCACAGGCGATGATCTCCTCCGAAAAAGGGGAGAGCCGCCGGTGTAGCGGCCGGCGGCTCCAACTGAGGGGGAATGGGGTGTGGGTCAACAGTCCCGGCGGGCGCGAGTGTGGGGAACGCCCCACCGGTGATGACGCCCTCATAGTAGCACAAATGTTCGTACGGTGACAAGTGGGCACAGGCGCCCCGCGCTGACTCATCTGGGTCAGCGCCCGGACCCGCCCGCGGAGTCGCCACGACGGCGCATCAGCAGCAGGAGGAACGTGCCGATGCACGGGGAATACAAGACACCGGGCGGTAAGCTCGTCGTCGTCGACTTCGACGTCATCGATGGCCGCCTCCGCAACATGGTCATCTCCGGCGACTTCTTCCTCTACCCCGAGGAGGAGCTCGCCCCGCTCACCCACGCACTCGAGGGCGTCGACGCCGACCTCGACGACGAGAGCTTCGCCGAGCGCATCCGCATGGACCTCCACCCCGACACTGAGTTGCTCGGCACCTCCCCCGAGGCGATCGCGACCGCCGTCCGCCGTGGCCTGAACGCCGGCCGGGAGACGCAGGCGTCATGACCGCGACACGACCCGCCGAGCCCGACGCCATCACCCGGCGCGACTGGAACGCCCGCTTCGCCAGTCGCGACTGGACGCTCCTCCCCGCTGTGCCCCTCTCCCCGGTCATGCAGACCGCCATGGACGAGACGCTCACCCTCGCCGTCGGCGCCGGCACGCGCGGCCCCGCCATCCGCTTCTGGCAGTGGACCGACTCCTGCGTCGTCCTCGGCCGCTTCCAGTCCGTCCGCAACGAGGTCTACGAGGACATCGCCGCCGCGCGCGGTGTCCAGCTCGTCCGCCGCATCAGCGGCGGCGGCGCCATGCTGATCGAGCCCGAGGGCGCGATCACCTACTCCATCTACGCCCCGGATGACCTCGTCGCCGGCATGAGCTTCGCCGAGTCCTACCAGTTCTTCGATTCCTGGGTAATCGACGCGCTGCGCGAGCTCGGCGTCGACGCCTGGTACCTGCCTCTCAATGACATCACCTCCAGCGGCGGCAAGGTCGGCGGCGCGGCGCAGGCCCGCCGTGGCGGCGCGGTCCTGCACCACACCACCATGGCCTACCAGATGACCCCCGGCGTGCTGACCCAGATCCTCCGCATCGGCAAGGAGAAGCTCAGCGACAAGGGGATCGCCTCCGCCGACAAGCGCGTCGGCCCCCTCCGCCAGCAAACGGATCTGGACCGGGATGTCATCATCCACCACCTCATCGGCCACTTCCGCTCCCGCTTCGGCCTCGAGGACGACCAGTTCACCGACGAGGAATGGGCCGACGCCCGCCACCGCGCCGACGCCCGCTTCGGCACCCGCGACTGGATCTACTTCCTCCCCTAACCGCCTCACCCCTCGTCGCCGCACATTCGCCCCACCGCCGTACGGTCGGCCCTCGTGGCCGACCTGGCTTGCCGTTCGCCAAAAACCTCCACGTCATCCTGAGCGCAGCGAAGAGCCTGTCCAGAGCGCAGCGTGGGAACCCCCGTGCGCAGCGAAGCGAGGGCACGTCCAAAACCGCGAAGCGCCTCCTTCGTAGCCGCGCACCCCATCATCCCCACGCACTCCTGCCCTTCCCGCCATCATTGTCAATAATGTACGGACAACATTGGCGCGATCGCCCCCGCACCCCGTACCCTTCACCGGTGCGTTTCGCGGTACACCCTGGGACCCTACGGCAGATCATCATCTTCGAGCGTCAAGGCCCGGGCCGGATGCCCGGTTTGTGGTGGGGAGTACGAAAGAGTGTCGTGGCAACGTTGCCTCCCGGCACGGCTACGAGTGGGGCTGTGTCTCCTGTTGGTGTCGTCCATCCTGGTCGCCTGCGGCTCGTCCGATTCCGGTGACCGGCAGATCTCCTGGCATGCCAGCGATACCCTCACCCCAACTGCCCGCGCCGCCACCCCTCCGGCCACGCCGCCCGCCGGCGTCGGCGGCGAGACATCCCCCCTGCCGGACGCCACCTCGGCCGCCAGCGTCACCCTCTCGCCCGACAAGCTGAAGGCCCTCAAGCCCAACGAGCTCGGCCTCGTGCCCGTGCTCGAATACCACGTCATCACCACCGATCCGAAGGAAGAAGCCCAGTTCGTCCGCCTCGCCGACGACATGCGGGCCGACCTTCAGTGGCTCTACGACCACGACTTCTACGTCATCACCGTCCGCGAGCTGATCATCAACCAGATCTCCGCCCCCGCCGGCAAGCGCCCGGTGGTGCTCACCTTCGACGACGGCACGTCGAGCCAGTTCCGCTTCATCAAGGACAAGCAGGGCACCCTCGTGCCCGATCCGGACTCCGCGGTCGGCATCCTCGAGGCCTTCTTCGCCAAACACCCCGATTTCGGCCACACCGCCCACTTCGCCCTCCTGCCCTACAACTGCTTCGCCTTCCCCGAGGAGGAGCAGATGCCGTACTGCGACCAGAAGATCCAGTGGCTCGTCGACCACGGTTACGAAGTCGGCAACCACACCATGACCCACGTCAACCTCACCGACATCCCGACGGAGACGTTCATCGAGGAGGTCGGCGGGCCCATGAAGTGGATGCGCGAGCGGGTCGGCAACGTCCAGCTCAACATGTCCGACGTCCTGACGCTGCCCTACGGATCGTTACCCGACAAGGACCTCCATCCCGACCAGCGCAAGCTCATGCGCGAGGGGTTCTGGCTGGAGGGCGAGCCGTTCTACATCAGCGCGGCGTTCCTCGTCGGCGCCAACCCCGCCGTCTCCCCCGCGAGCACCCAGTGGGAGCCCCTCTGGATCCCCCGCATCCAGATGTTCGACGACGAGGTCACGAAGTGGTTCGGCGCCTTCGGGCGCGGCGAGGTGCCCCTCTACGTCAGTGACGGCAACCCCGCCACGGTCACGGTGCCCGATCCCCTCCCGAACGCCCTCGCGGACCAGCTCGATGCCGCGGCGCTGGCCGCCGACGGCAAGACACTCGTGCAATACGACCCCGCCACCGGCCGGCAGACGAATGAGGCCGCGATTCTCCCCGCCGCGCCCCGCGCCGTCCTCCCGCGCCCGGCCGGGTCCGCAGCGCGGGCGGCCGGGACGGTATACTTGAGCCGGTAAGCGCCGGATCGGCCTGGTCCGGCGGGTGCACGCACCTCGCTCTCGCGTTCGTACAGGAAGACCGCTATGGCTATGGCTTCGGCCCCCACCCCCGCCCTATCCGACAAGCCCACCGGCGAGCACAAGATCATCGTTGCCGAGGAGCTCGGGTATTGCTGGGGCGTCCGGCGCGCGCTCGACATCATTCAGGACGCCGCCGATCCCGCCAACCGCGTCGCCCCGATCGGCGACATCATCCACAACCCGCAGGTCGTCGAGCGACTTCGTGGCCGGGGCGTCGAGGGCGCCGCGTCCGTCGACGAGGCAAAGGAGCGCGGTTTCCGCCGCGTTGCCATCACCGCCCACGGCATGGGTCCGCATCTCGCCGTCCAGGCCGAGGCCAGCGGCATGGAGCTCATCGACACCACCTGCCCGCTCGTCACCAAGGTCCAGCGGCTCGCGCAGAAGCTCGTCCGCCAGGGCTACTACCTTGTCGTCTACGGCGACAGCTACCACCCCGAGGTGAAGAGCGTCCTCGGCTGGGCGAACACCTCCAAGTCGTGCGCCGCCAAGCACGTCGAGGATCTGCCCTGGAACGCCGCCCGCGGCGAGAAGGGCGAGGGCAAGATCGCCCCGCCGCGCAAGGTCGCCCTCGTCAGCCAGACGACCAAGAACATCGCCGAGCTGATGGCGTTCTCCAACGAGCTGCAGCGGATGGTCATGCCCGAGGGCGGCGAGTTCCGCCTCTGCAACACCATCTGCGAGCCGACGACCGAGCGCCAGAATGCCCTCAAGCGCCTCGCCGGCGAGGTGCACCTGATCCTCGCCATCGGCGGCAAGAAGAGCTCCAACACCGCGCGTCTGGCCGAGGTCGGCAACCAGATGGGCGTCGCCTCCTACCACATCGAGCGGCCGGAGGACATCCAGGACGCCTGGCTGGCCGAGGTCGGCGCCGGCAACGTCGGCATCACCGCCGGCGCCTCCACGCCGGACGACGTCATTGAGCAGGTCGTCGCCTTCCTCGCCGAGCGCGGCTTCACCCCGCCCGAAGGCGGCATCCGCCCCGTCGACCCGGACTACGTCCCGGCCTTTTGATCAACACACATCTCATGAACTCGTAGGGGAGGACCTTGTGTCCTCCCGTATATACGCGCACGACGTGGGCGTCGTAGCCCCGGACCTTGTGTCCGGGGTGTCGCGCGGCGCCCTACCGAACCCGCACGATCACCAACCGCCCCGCACCCAAACCCCCCTCATTCCGAGCGCAGCAAGGGCTCGCTCGGGTGAGCCCCGCAGGGGCGAAAAGCGGAGCGAGCCCTTCGCTTCTCGGCCGAGCCGCAGGCGAGAAGCGGTAGCGGGCCCTCGGCTTCGCCTCGGCCGGGCGAGCCTTTCCCTACTGAACGGGGCGCAACGCCGGCCACGCGATGATGGTGTTGCGCGTGCCCTCATCGTCGCGGGCAAGGAGGTGGGACGGATGGTGGCGATTGCCAGGCGGCGGCGCTCACGTGATCCGCTGGCCGCGGAGGATGCCGTGGCGGGCTGGCTCTTCGTGCTGCCCGCGCTCGTCATCTTCGGGACGTTCATCTTCTGGCCCATCCTCAACATCTTCTGGCTGAGCTTCCACGAGTGGAGCGTGATCACGCCGGAGAAGCCCTGGGTCGGGCTGGACAACTATGCCAACGTCTTCCGGAACGATGATTTCCAGATCGCGCTCCGCAACACGCTCTGGGTCTCGCTCGGCGTTGTGCCGACCCAGACGGCGCTCGGGCTGATCCTCGCGGTGCTGGCGAATCGGAAGATTCGCGGCAAGGCGTTCTTCCGGACGGCGTTCTACTTCCCGTCGATCAGCTCGTCGGTGGTGATCTCGATCATCTTCCTCTGGCTCTACTCGCAGCGGGGGCTGATCAACTTCTTCCTGCTGAAGCTCGGCTTCCCGACGCCGAGGCCGCCGTGGCTGAGCAATCCGAAGGGCGTGCTCGAGATGCTGCTCAACGGCGCCGGCATCGACAACGTCTCGCCCTGGCTGGCGGGGCCGAGCGTGGCGCTGCTCTCGATCATGCTGATGAACATCTGGACGACGATGGGGACGATGATGGTCGTCTTCCTCGCCGGCCTGCAGGACATCCCGAACGACGTCTACGAGGCGGCCGCGCTGGACGGGGCGTCGCGCGGGCAGCAGTTCTGGCAGATCACGGTGCCACTGCTGCGACCGGTCATCTTCTTCGTGCTGACGCTCGGCTTCATCGGGACGTTCCAGGTCTTCGATCAGATCTTCGTGATGACCTCGGGTGGGCCCGCGAAGACGACGATCACGCTCGGCTACCTGATCTACCTGGAGGGCTTCCGGAACTTCGCGATGGGATATGCGTCGGCGATCGCGATCGTGCTGTTCGCGATGATCATGACGATCTTCCTGGTCCAGCGGCGGATCGTGGGGGCGACGGAGCAATGAGGGGCGGAGGTCGGCCACAAGGGCCTCTCGTACGGGCCGTGCCTTGTGCCGGCCCGCCGCCGCGAAGGCGCAAATGGTCCAGGCGAAACGCATGTGCAGCGGCGTGACGTGACAGGGGACGGTTCGCGATGGCGACGATGACGAGAACCACGCCGATCGGCACGACCAGCGAGCTAGTGGGGGCGAACACGCGCACCGACACGGTGCTCAAGGTGCTGGCGTACGTCGTGCTCGTGCTCGTGGCGCTGCTGATGTTCGTGCCGTTCGCCTACGCGGTGGCGACGTCCTTCAAGAGCAAGCCCGAGGCGCTGCAGATCGCCTTCGGCAACATGTTCTGGCCCGAGAACCCGACCGCCGAGGCATATCGGGTCGCGTGGGACTCCAACGTCGGGCGCTGGTTCTTCAACAGCGCGGTCGTGGCCGCGGCGTGGGTCATCGGCCGGGTGATCAGCTGCACGATGGCGGGCTATGCCTTCGCCCGGATGCGCTTCCCGGGGCGCGAGGTCGTCTTCCTGGCGATCATGAGCACGCTGATGATCCCGGGCATCGTGACCATCATTCCCAAGTTCATCCTGCTCCAGAATCTGCACCTGCTGAACAGCTACGGCGCGCTGACGCTGCCGTTCCTGACCGACGCCTTCGGCATCTTCCTCATGAAGCAGTTCTTCGAGTCGTTCCCGACCGAGATCGAGGAGGCGGCGCGGGTCGACGGCGCGAACCGGTTCCGGATCTTCTCGCAGATCGTGGTGCCGAACGCGATCCCCGCGATCTCGGCGCTGACGATCTTCACCTTCCAGGGCAGCTGGAACGCCTTCCTCGAGCCGCTGATCTTCATCAGCGGCGACCGGCCCGACTTGTTTACGCTGCCGGTCGGCCTCGCCAACTTCAAGCAGGCCTACTACACCGACCAGCCGACGCTGATGGCGATGTCGGTGATCACGACGGTGCCGATCGCGCTCTTCTTCCTCGTCTTCCAGCGCTACTTCATCCAAGGGCAGACGTCGGCGGCCGTGAAGGGGTGAGACCCATTGCCGGCTGCGCCCCGGCGGCCGCATGATGCGCGCAGCATCGGACGAACGGCAGGGATGGAGCGAGGGGAAGCACGGTCATGGGGATCGCGGAGGTCCAGTTTCACAGCGAGGCGCTTGGGAAGCAGACGTCGTACACGGTCATCCTGCCCGAGATCGGGACGGGGCCGTTCCCGGTGCTGATCCAGCTCCACGGGCTGAGCGATGACCACCACGCGTGGGTCCAGCGCTCGAACCTCGTGCGCTACGCGGGGGAATACCCGCTGGTCGTCGTCCTGCCGGACGGCGGGACCTCCGGCTACCTGAACTGGACGCCCTCGGACCGGCTGCACAAGCACAACTACGAGGACCTGATTGTCCGCGACATCCCCCGGCATGTGCGGCGGCATTTCAACGTCACCGACGGGCGGTGGGCGATCGGCGGGCTCTCGATGGGCGGCTACGGGGCGATGCGGCTCGGGCTGAAGCATCCGGAGATGTTTGCCTCGATCTGGGCGCACTCGTCGGCGTTCCACATCGACCACCTGGTCGACCCGGCGCTCGTCCAGGACGCCGCGGACGCGGACGTCCTCGTGCACGCGGAACAGATCGCGCGGCGGGCGGACCGGCCCGCGATCGCGTTCGACTGCGGGGTGGATGACGAGGGGCTGATCGACCACAATCGCGCGCTGCACGCGCGGATGGACGCGTTGGAGATTCCTCATCACTACGCGGAGCATCCGGGCGGGCACACGTGGGACTACTGGGACGAGCACGTGCGGGAGGCGCTGGCGCAGCACGCGCGGGTGCTGGGGCTGGTGGGCGTCGGGTAGAGAATGCGAACGCGACGAGGGGCCGTCCCAAGTCTCTTCGGCACGCCTGATCCGGCCACGCCAGAGGTCGGACGATGAACATGAGTATCCGACTGGCGTGGATCGCCATTGTGATCGCCGTGCTCGTCACGTGCTACGCGTTGGTGGTCATCAACCGGGCATTTGAGTTCATGGCGCTATGGTCGCAGGGCGGGCCGTAAGGAATGGCGAGGCGATTCTGGGAAAGGATGTCTTAGCCCTCGGCCTCGACGGTCCAGAGCTCGTTGCGGCCGCCGGTGATCATGTCGCGGGTCTGGGCCATCGATTCGTGGAAGTCCGGGAGCTGGAACATGGCGGACCGCGCCCGCTCCCATTCGGCGAGACTCTCGGCCTCGACCTCGAAGACGACGGTGTCGAACGCTCCGGAGAGGTCGGTGAGGACCCGCCAGCGGCGCTTGCCGCCGAGGATGCGGTCCAACTCTCCCGCGATCTGGGTGTTTCCCGACTTCATCCGGGCGGCCAGCTCCCCGCCGTTGCCAAACGTCGCCTGGAAGACTGTGCGAACAACGATCATGGCTGATGTCCTTTCGCCGTGTGCACAGGGAGTGACGCCCCTCGTGGGCGACGCACTGATGTGCCCTGCGCCGAGCGTACACCCGGCGCAGGGCGGTCATCCCGATGCTCGGTGGCCCTTTCGCGGCGGGTGACGCGACAGGCTCGTGGCCGAGCCGGGCCGTCGCGTCAGTTGGGGCAGCCGCGGCAGGGGCCTGTCATGATGACGTCGATGCGGGCCTCGTCATTGGCGGGGTTGACGTCGTTGGTGGCCGTCGCCCAGCCGAGCTCGTACATGTGGCGCTCGCGCTTGTTGCCGGCGGTCGCCTTGAGGGTGATCGTCATGCTGACGCTCGCGCCAGGCTGGACGTCGCCATAGATGCAGCCACCTTCGCCGGGCGTTCCGGTCAGGCAGTCGATGGTGCTCTCGCCGAACCAGTCGGGGCCCCAGCCGCTGAGCACCACGCCGGTGGCGACCTCGTCGCCGACGTTGGTGCCGGTGATGGTGTAGGTGATGTTCTCGCCGATGCGAACCTGGCGGTTGCCGGCGATGCTGGCGGCGATATCGGCGCCGGTCTGAGCCGATGCCGGCTGCACGCCGGCGAGCATGACGGTGAAGACGACCAGGAGGAGGCTGGCGAGCAGCCTGGACGATCGTGTGATGGATCGGGTCATGGGATTGCTCCCTTCGTGGTGGCGCATGGCGCGCCGTCAGGGTGTTGCGCCCGGTCGACGGTGACCGGGACGCGGGAGGTGAAGGCCCGCGTGAGCTCCTTTCCGGAGGCGGGCGTCCTGTCGCGCGGCGGGGCGCGAGTCCCGGGATGCGATCAAATCCATGTCACGAGCGTAGGCCCTCGGCCATCTCAGCCGTGTCGCAGGCGGTTGCTGGATGTCGCAGTCCCATGACAGACCGGCCGGAGCTGGCCACTCCGGGCCGTGTGGCATCGCGTCGATCGGTTGGCCGGTATCCGCGTTCCCTGGCCTCTTTGAGTTAGTCGTGACTCAGCATGTATGTTCCCCGTGCTCTACAATGCGAGAGGGTTCATTGTTCCTAGCCATAAGGTCCTATCGCGTGCCCGGCGGGCGAGCGCCGGCGCCGCGGACTCGGCGTTGAGTCAACGTCTGGATGGCTGGCGCGGGGTGCCCGTGCATCTGTGACCGGGGGGAAGGCCGATGTATCAGATCGAGGGGTCGGGGCAGGTCCTGCGCTCCCGGGACAAGCGCGCCCGGCTGCGCCTCACCAGGCCGCAGGTGAGCCAGGTCGTGCTGATGCTCGGGCTGACGAGCATGTTCACGGACATCTCGTCGGAGATGGTGAGCAGCATCCTGCCGATGTACCTGGTGCTCAACCTGCATCTGTCGCCGTTCGCCTTCGGGGTCCTCGATGGCATCTACCTGGGCGGGGCGGCGTTCGTGCGGCTGATCAGCGGCTTCCTGGCCGACAAGTCGCGGCGGCACAAGGAGATTGCGGCGGCGGGGTATGCCCTCTCGGCCGTGTCCCGGATCGGGTTGCTGGTGGTCGGCGGGGTATGGACGCTGCTGGCGTCGGTGATCCTCCTCGACCGCTTGGGCAAGGGGATTCGCTCCGCGCCGCGCGACGCGATGATCTCGCTCAGCACCGAGCCGGAAAAGCTGGGGACGGCGTTCGGCGTGCACCGGGCGATGGACACCGCCGGCGCGATGATCGGCCCGCTGATCGCCTTCGGCCTGCTGACGCTGACGCCGGATTCCTACGACACGATCTTTATCGTCAGCCTCTGCTTCGCCGTGATCGGCGTCGGTGTCATCAGCCTATTCGTGCAGAACCCGCCCAACGTGGCTGCGAAGGCGGACGAGCCGGCGGCGACGCCCTCGCTGCGGGCGGCGCTCAGCCTGGCGCGGGATGCGCGCTTCGGGCCGTTGCTGATCGTCGGCGGGGCGCTGAGCCTGGCGACGATGAGCGACGGCTTCCTCTACCTGACGCTGCAGCGGAGGCTGGACTTCAACGTCGGCTTGTTCCCGCTGCTCTACGTCGCGACGGCGCTGGTCTTCATGCTGCTGGCGATCCCGATGGGGCAGCTGGCGGACCGGTTCGGGCGGGCGCGGATCTTCTTCGGCGGCTACGCCGTCCTGCTGGCCGTCTACGCGCTGCTGCTGTTGCCGTGGTATGGCGCGGCGCAGGTGATCGTCTCTCTCGTGCTGCTCGGTGTCTACTACGCGGCGACGGACGGCGTGCTGATGGCGCTGGCGAGCGCGCTGCTGCCGGAGGACCTGCGCACCAGCGGGCTGGCGTTGCTGACGACCGTGACGAATCTTGGCCGCCTTGCGGCCTCGGCGCTGTTCGGGCTGCTCTGGACGTGGCAGGGCATGTCGGTCGCGATCTGGATCTTCATCGTGGGGCTGGGCGTGGCCACGTTGCTCACCGGCTGGCTGTTCGCGCTTCCACGACACCGGGGGGCCGCTCGTGGCATCTAGCAAACAACGGAAACGGGCGCAGCGCGTCCGCGCGGCGCGTCAGGCGGCCGTCGTGGCCGTCGCGAACGAGACCGTGACGGCGCCGCCGGTGGCGACGGACGCACGGCGGCGGAGGGTGCTCTTCGCGGCGCTGTGCGCCGTCTGCGTGCTGGTGGCTGGCGGGTTCATTGCCTGGGCCGTGATCCGCGACGGGGGCGCCGGGTCGTCGGTCGGGGGGCCGATCGGCGACGGCGGGGCGCCGGGCAGCCTTGCCGGCGTCAGCGGCGCCTCCGGCGCGCTGATGTTCCAGAACGTGGTGTCCGGGGATTACTGGAACCAGGTCGGGCTCGTGCCGATGGGGCATCCGGAGGGCAGCCGGAGCATGATGCCGCTGCGCTGCCGGCGAGTGCACTTCGCGGCGGGGCGCGGGCTGTGCCTGGCCGAGGGCAACGGCCCGCCGGGCACCTACGCGGCGTACATCTTCGACAGCGACCTCCGGGTGACGGGGGATGTGGACCTCGCCGGCCTGCCGAGCCGGACGCGGGTCTCGCCGGACGCGCGCTACGGCGCGACGACGGCCTTCGTGTCCGGCCACTCCTATGCCGAGGAGGGGTACTCGACGCAGACGCTGCTGATCGACCTCGCCAACGGCAAGGAGCTGGCGAATCTCGAGGAGTTCACCGCGTACAGGAACGGTGAAGCGTTCGCCAACGAGGACTTCAACTACTGGGGCGTGACGTTCACCGAGGACAGCAACCGCTTCTACGCCTCGCTCGGGACGGGCGGCAAGACGTATCTCGTCCAGGGCGACATCGCGGAGCGGACCGTGGAGGTGCTGCGGGAGAACGTCGAGTGCCCGTCGATCTCGCCCGACAACACGCGGATCGCGTTCAAGAAGAAGGTCGGCGGCGACTTGGCGGGCCCGATCTGGCGGTTCCACGTGCTGGACCTGGCGACGATGGCCGAGACGCCGCTGGCGGAGACGCGCAGCATCGACGACCAGATCATGTGGCTGGACAACGACGAGGTGCTCTACGGCGACGGCCAGGACACCTGGGAGATGGCGGCCGATGGCAGCGGCCAGCCGCGGCGGTTTATGTCGAAGGCCGTCTCCGTGACCGTGGTCGACGGCATGGGCGAGGCGGATGTCGCGTCGTCGCCGGCCGGCCAGGCGGGCGACGTGCTGACGCTGCCGGAGACCGACCTGTCGGTGAGCGTCGACGTGCCGGAGACGGTGACCGCCGGGGTGGAGCTGACGTACAACGTCACCGTCACCAACAACGGGCCGCACGAGGCGACGTGGCTGGTCGTCGACGCGTACCTGCCGGAGGACGCGCAGTTCGGCGGGACGGCGCTGGTCGAGCCGGTGAACATGGACCATGGGTGCTCGTACTTCGAGGACGAGGACCGGGTGCGCTGCGACACGGCGACGCTTGCCGCCGGCGCGCGCTGGACGTTCGCGGTCACCGTCACGCCGCGCGCGGAGGGACCGGGCGCGGTCTGGGCGAACGCCGGCGCGACGGAGAACGACCCGAACCCGGCCAACGACCACGCGGAGGCGACCTTCACGATCGGGCCGTGAGTGGTCATGCGTGTGCACGAAACGAGCCGCCCCGGAAAAATCCCGGGGCGGCTCGTTTGCGTAGGGTGAGACGCGGGTCAGGCGGCTTCGCGGTCGAGGCGCTGGCCGGCCGAGACGAGCGCGCGGCCGAGGCTGTGCCGCAGCGTCGCCACCGGACGCGTGAGGGCAGGTCGCGGGTGGGCAACGATGGTCTCTTCCGGGGCGAAGAGCGGCTCATTGTCGCGGCGCTCGCGGAGATGGCGGGCGATGATCTCGGCGCGGCTGGCGGGGCGGCCGGATTCGAGCCGGGTGCACTCCTGGGCGTCGAGCGAGGGGAGCAGGTAGGTCGTCGGCATCATGAACACGGGGATCCTTTCTGAATCCATGGCGAGCGCACCGCGCCGGGGGCGCGGCGGGGTCGCCGTCGAACGAAGAAGCGTGGGTAGCGGGCGCAGCGAAGCGCGACGTGCCGGGAATGCGTCGCGCACTCGGGGCCGTCGTCAGAGCCGCAATGTCGATCGTGGCGGGAAGCGGCGCGCGGGCGCACGTCGCTCGGTTCCTTACTAATCATACGCCGAAGAGGGGTGATAGTCAAGGATTTCACGAACGGTGTTCGGTGATTCGCTGGCGCGACAGATGCGGGAGCAGGGGTGGTGACGTGTGCTCCGGCGAGCGAAGAGGGGGATGTGCATGAGTGTGCTGACGGTCCGGTTCACGAGCGAGGCGCTCGCCAAGCAGACGAGCTTCAACGTCATCCATCCGGACGAGGGCGAGGGGCCGTTCCCGGTGCTGATGCAGCTGCATGGGTACAGCGATGACAGTTTCTCGTGGCTCTACAACTCCAACCTCGTGCGGCACGCCGGCGAATACCCGCTGATCGTCGTGCTGCCGGACGGCGGCACGGCGCGATACCTGAACCTGCCGGTGCACGACCGGTATGGCCCGCAGCGCTACGAGGATCTGGTGATGCGCGACATCCCGGCGCAGGTGGAGCGGATGTTCCAGCTGCGGCCGGGGCCGTGGGCGATTGGCGGGCTCTCGATGGGTGGGTACGGCGCGCTGCGCCTGGGGATGAAGCATCCGGACCGCTTCGCGTCGATCTGGGCGCATTCGGCGGGGCTGCGGGACCCGGGCGACGACTTCCTGGCGTTGCTCGACAACCCGGCCGACGCGAGCGTGGAGGCGCAGGCGGAGCGGCTGCGGGCGCGGCTCGACGCGGGCGAGGGCGGGCCGGTGATTGCCTTCGACTGCGGGGTCGACGACTTTGTGATCGAGCACAACCGCGCGCTGCATGCGCACCTGGAGCGGATCGGGCTGGCGCATCACTACGCCGAGCACCCGGGCGGGCACACGTGGGACTACTGGGACGAGCACGTGCGCGAGGCGCTGGCGCAGCACGCGCGGGTGCTGGGGGTGACGGCGCTGGCCGGGTAGGGCGGGAGCAGCGCGATGTGGGGAAGGACGACGCTCGACGAGCGCTTCGACCAGGGACGTCTCGACACGTCCGTCTGGACTGATGCCTACCTGCCCGCCTGGAGCTCCCGGGCGGAGGCGGCCGCCACCTATGTGGTGGATGCCGGCGGGTTGCGTCTGACCATCCCCCCCGAACAGCCGTTGTGGTGCGCGGAGCTCCATCCTGAGCCGCTCAGGGTCTCGGCGATCCAGAGCGGGAACTGGTCCGGGCCCGTGGGCGGCACGCGGGGGCAGCAGCCGTTCCGGGAGGGCTTGCGTGTCCGGGAGGTGCAGGAAGCGCATTGGGGCTTCACGCCGTGGTTCGGCTATCTGGAGGTCGAGTGCCGGGCCACACTGACGCCTCGGTCGATGATGTCCGCGTGGATGATCGGACTTGAGGATGAGCCGGAGCGATGCGGAGAGGTCTGCATCATGGAAGTGTTTGGCGATACCGTCGAGCGCGATGGGCCAGCTGGGCCGTCCGCGATGGTCGGCATGGGCGTGCACGCGTTTCGCGACCCGCGCCTCGTGGAGGACTTCTCGACGCAACGCCTGCGGATCGATGTCGGGGTTGACCATCGCTATGCCGTGAAATGGCAGCCGGAGAGGGTCGAGTTCCTGATCGACGGCACGCTGATCAGGACACTGCATCAGGCGCCGGAGTATCCCATGCAGCTCATCCTCGGGCTGTTCGACTTCCCCGCCCGCGAACCGGCCGCTGTCATGACGCCCGAGATGG
>DATLHE010000319.1:0-11403 GCA_035540335.1 Thermomicrobiales bacterium
GTGTCTGGCTGAGCTCCGTCATGCCGTCCACCTGAGCCATCGCGTCAAGGCGGGCCAGCTCCCAATCGACCTCATCGGACCAATGGGCCCGGGCCTCCACGAGGTCGAGAATACTGTCGACATATGCCTCGGGTGTCACGCGCTCGGGGGAGAGGTCGAGTGTCTGCTCAATGGCGAAGAAGTGCTTCGGATCGGCAAAGAAGGCCGCGTAAGCAAAATACTCTCCTGACACGGAGAAGGGACGAGCGAGATGCACCACAAGCGCCTGGACATCGACTCCGCCGCTTTGGCCGGAGAGCTGGCAGGCGGCGTGATCCTCGAACCTCGCGGTCATCACGCTTGCATCGCTATCAAAGCGCGATGATTTCGAAAGGGCGACGCAGGCTTCATCAAGCGTCATGGCAGCGAGAGGATCGCTACGCACGAACCCGTCATCGCCGACGTAGTCAAACCGACCGGTCGGGTCGACACGCCAGTGAGCGGGGATCTCGGCGGTGAGGCGGGCAGCGTGGCCGATGTAGGTCTGCGGAGAAGAATCGGCGACGGCAGGAATGGGGAGCGCGCTCGACATCGCGAGCACAAGGACGACAAACAACTGCAGGACGCGACCCAGACATTCCACCACGCCTCCCAACTCATGAACGTCCGCCAGTGATCCGATTACGCGGCGCAGGCGTCCCAGAGGCCCTCGTTCTTGCGATCGGCGATGCGCTGCGCATCGGCGAGGATGTCGTCGTAGAGGTCGTCCGGCTCGTAGGGGCGCGCCTTTGCGAAGCCGCCGAGCACGAGGATCTCCGAGACGAGGATGGCGCCGCCGGCATCCTCGTCCACGATGAAGATGTGGCGCAGATAGCGACCATTGCGATCCTTGTCGGAGATGTCCCGCTGGATGTAGACCTCCGTGCCCTTGGGCAAGAGCTCCTTCAGGAAGTCCTTCGCCTCCGGCCCGTAGCACTCCTCATCGGTATAGGGACCATCCATCTCCGGCGCCTGGATGCCGATCAGCCGGTAGCTTTCCCACCAGTCATCGTTGGGCTTCGTGAGCTTCACCGTGTCGCCGTCGACGACCGAGTCGACGACCCTCTTCTCCGCGTCGTCCGGCAGCGCCCATGGGATCGCGCCGAAATAATCGTCCGCACCGCGAGATGGTGGGGCCTCCGGCGTCCGGGCGGCGGTCGCGAGGGCGGGGAGCAGGAGCGCGAGGACAAGCAGCGGCGCGACGGTGCTTGTGAGGAATCTCATGTGCCCGATGGACCTTTCCGCGAAGCGAGTACAGGATGCAAACGTACCCGACGGCACCGGGTCTGTCGAACGATCGCATGCTAGACTGGCGGGACATGCGCCAGGGGTGCCCGTTGCGATGGGCTGAGATCACACCCTTGGAACCTGATCCGGTCGATACCGGCGGAGGGAGGCGCGCCACCGATGGCCATTGCCGCTTGGTTCCGCCGCGTCGCCCCCTCGGGTGCGCGGCGTTTTGCATGGAGACCCGAGGGGCGGGTGGAGGTCGAGGTGACTGCGCGCATGCCGAAACCCCTGGTGCTGGTGACCGAACCCGATGTCTCGCTGGGCGACCTGGATCGGGTGGTTCCCGAGGCGGTGCGCGGTGGCGTCAGCCACGTGCTGCTGCGGATGCCCGGGGCGAGCGCGGCTGACGTCTACGAGACCGGCGTGCATCTCCGGCAGATGCTCGACGATCTGCGGACGCCGCTCATCGTGGCGGATCGGGTAGACATCGCGCTGGCACTCGGCGCGGACGTGCATCTGGGCCAACGTGGCCTGCCGCCGGGGCTCACCCGGGCGCTTGCGCCCGGACGTCACGTCGGCGTGGCGGTCCACGACGTCGACCAGGGCGTCGAGGCAGCGGCGCACGGGGCCGACTGGGTCGTGTTCGGGCATGTCTTCGCGACGCCGTCGCATCCCGGCGAGCCAGGCCGCGGTCTTGACGCGCTGCGCGCGGTCGTGGAGGCGGTGGAGGTGCCGGTCGTCGCGATAGGCGGCCTCACCGCCGCCAACATGGCCGACGCGGTCGCCGCCGGCGCGGCTGGTATCGCGGTGATGCGCGCGATCAGCGGAGCGTCGGACCCGGAGGCCGCCGCGCGGTCGCTTCGCGAGGCGCTCGACCGCCCCATCCTGCTGCATTCCACGCCCGCACGAGAGGAGAATCCATGAAGCTCACCGTGAACAACGAGGCGATCACGCTCGACGACGGCGCCTGCACCATCGCGGGGTTCATCGCGTCCCGCCAGCTGCCGGAGACGTCGATCGTGATCGCCGTCAACGACGACATCATCCCCCGCGCCGCCTGGGCAACGCATGAGCTCGAGGAGGGTGACACGGTGGAGATCGTCCAGGCCGTTTCCGGAGGCGACCACGAGGACATGTTGACGATCGCGGGGCAGGGGTTCGCCTCGCGGCTCTTCGTCGGCACCGGCAAGTACAGCGACGGCGAGACGATGGTCCGCGCGCTGGACGCCTCCGGCACGGAGATGGTGACGGTTGCAATCCGCTACATGAACCTGAACGCTGCCGGCAATGGCGAGGCGTCGATCCTCCAACGGCTGGATCTGGGGCGATACCGGCTGCTGCCGAACACCGCCGGCGCCTACACGGTGCAGGATGCCGTGAAGATGGCGCGGCTGGCGCGGGCGGCGACGGGGACCGAGTGGATCAAGCTGGAGGTCATCGGCGACCAGCGGACACTGTGGCCGGATGTTGCGGCGACGATCGAGGCGACGAAGATCCTCGCGCAGGAGGGGTTTGTCGTTCTGCCGTACACCAGCCCGGACCTGGTCGCCGCGTTGCGGCTGGAGGAAGCGGGCGCGGCGACGGTGATGCCGTTGGCGTCGCCGATCGGCTCCGGCGCGGGGATGCAGGACTGGAGGAGCATCGAGCGGATCGTCGAGGCGGTCTCCGTGCCGGTCGTGGTCGATGCCGGCATCGGCGTGCCGTCCGACGCGTCGTTGGCGATGGAGCTGGGCGCGGACGCCGTCCTGGTGAACACGGCGGTCGCGAAGGCGCAGGACCCGGTGCGAATGGCGCGGGCGATGCGGTTGGGCGTGGAGGCGGGGCGTCACTCGTTCCTCGCCGGCCGGATGGCGGTTTCGGGCTACGCGAACCCGTCCAGCCCGACAACGGGTGTGCCTGTCGCCGTCGCCATCGAGTGACGTCCGGTGCGGTATAACGTCTGACAGCGACGGGAGGAAGGCGAGGCGGCGCGGCCGGATTCTTCTCCTCCCCGGTCAACGAAGGAGCTGACGAGTGCCGAAGACGTCTATCGCGATCGACCACCAGCTGGGCCAGGAAGAGGCGTTGAGCCGACTCAAGGGCATGCTGGCGCAGGTCAAGGAGAACTACGGCAGCCAGGTTTCGGACTTGCAGGAAAACTGGCACGACAACGGCGGCGACTTCTCGTTCAAGGCGATGGGGTTCAAGATCAGCGGCGACCTTGCCGTTACCGATTCGAAGGTGATGATCGACGCCGAGTTCCCGTGGGCGGCGAAGCCGTTCCAGGGCACGATCGAGGCGACGATCCGCGAGCGCGCGGAGCGGCTGCTCAGCTAGAGTGACTCGCGACGGCCCTCCCGGGAGACCGGGAGGGCCGTTTCGTTGTGCCGGTATGGTGCCCATGGAGACCGATCGTCGGATAGACTGCCGGATGTTGGATCGCGCCGAGAGACGTTGTGCCGAGACATATGGCCCTGCGGGCCATTGGGCCAAGGGCCCGCTCCGCTTCTCGCCTTCGGGGATCGGCCCCTACGACGGTCACACCTCCCTACATAGTTTGAGGAAAGCACTCCATGTCATCAGACGTACAAGACGTGAAGAAGGACACCGAGGTCACGGCTAACGCGCCCGAGGTCGAGATTCCGGAGCCGGTGGTGCGGCGGCATGAGTTGAAGGCCGGCCGCAAGACGCTGACATACACGACCACGACCGGCCTGATGCCGATTCGCGACGACAAGGGCAAGCTGAAGGCGAGGCTCTTCTTCACCGCGTATACGCTGGATGAGCCGGAGTCGAAGACGCCCCGGCCGCTGACGTTCACCTACAACGGCGGGCCGGGCTCGGCCTCCGTCTGGCTTCACATGGGCGGTCTGGCGCCGAAGCGGGTCGAGATGCTGGAGGACGGCGGCATGCCGCGCCCGCCCTTCACGCTCGTGGACAACGAGTACACGTGGCTGGAGCACACCGACCTCGTCTTCGTCGATCCGGTCGACACCGGCTTCAGCCGCGCCGTGGATGACGAGGAGGCGAAGAAGGCGAAGGACGTCAAGGGCGACATCGAGACGGTTGGCGAGTTCATCCGCCTCTACCTCGCGCGGACGGCCCGATGGACGTCGCCGCTCTTCCTCTGCGGCGAGAGCTACGGCACCTTCCGCTCGGCGGGCCTGGCGGGGTACCTGATCGAGCGGGGCATCGCCTTCAACGGCATCATCCTCATCAGCTCGATCCTCAACATGCAGACGGCGCGCTTCACGCTGGGCAACGACCTGCCGTACCAGCTCTTCCTGCCGACGTACGCGGCGACGGCGTGGTTCCACAACCGCGTGCCGAAGGACCTGAAGAAGAAGGACGTCCGCGCGTTCCTCGACGAGGTCGAGGCGTGGGTCGAGGAGGTCTACGTTCCGGCGCTGTCGCTCGGCGACCGGCTGCCGGACGACCGCCGCGGCGACGTGCTTGATGGGCTGGAGCGCTACACCGGTCTCTCCCGCGCCTACCTCGACCAGGCGAACCTGCGGATCAACATCTACCAGTTCGTGAAGGAGCTCTGCCGGGACGAGATGCGCACGGTGGGGCGGCTCGACAGCCGCTTCAAGGGCGCGGACAAGGACGGGGTCGCCGACCAGGCGGAGTTCGACCCGAGCATGGCCGCGATCCGGCCGCCGTTCACGTCGGTGCTGAACGCGTACTTCCGCAACGAGCTCGGATACGAGAGCGACGTGGAGTATCACATTCTGCGTGGGCTGGACTGGAACTGGGGCGATGCCAAGGCGGGCTACGCGGATACGAGCGACGACCTGCGGGCGGCGTTCGCGAAGAACCCGTACATGCGGCTCTTCGTGGCCTCGGGCTACTACGACCTTGCGACGCCGTACTACGCGACGGAGTACACGCTCAGCCACATGGGGCTGGACCGCGACGTGCGCGGGAATGTCCGGATCGAGGAGTACCCGACCGGGCACATGATCTACATCGACTTCAACGCGATGGTGAAGCTGCGCGACCATGTCGCGTCGTTCATCGCGGACGCGATCTCGGGGTAGAGACGCGCGAGTGAGAGGGGAGGGCCATGTGCCCTCCCATTTTATCGTTGTTATTGTCAGGCTGCCAACGCAAACAACTTGGCCGGTGGCCACCTAGGGCGGTTTGGTTGATCTGGCGGGCTTTTCCAGGTGGCCAGGTTGTTGAGGAAACGTGGCCACCTGGGGGATGTTATGGAAGGCTGCCCAGATGGCCAAGTAATAGGTGTAGAGGGGTGTTGGCCATGTGGGGCGCCTGATCCGTCCGGACGGGCAGAGGGCGCACACCCTACGGGGTGCGCGGCTACGACGGTCGAGGGGTGTTCCAATAGCGGAGGGGCCGTACCTGCGAAGCAGTGTTGGCCCGGTGGTCCGCAGGATCATATCGCCGTTGCGTGCCACTCCGCTCCGCGTAGGGTTCTTCGCTGCGCTCAGAATGAGGGGCGTGTTGGGCCCCCTGTCGTAGTGCGCAACTCGCGAGTTGTGCGCCGGCGGGCGCGCAGCGCCATAGAGAGGCGCGGGGAGAGACCGGCGCAGCGGCGCAGGGGTATTCCTTCGTGCGGCGACTCCGTCGCCTTCTCAGGACAGGCTCTTCGCTGCGCTCAGGATGACGGGTGGTGGGGACGGCCGTGCCACGGGGAACGTTCCTGGTGGCGGACAGCGCTTCGCGTCGGGTTCACCGGCCGAGGCGAAGCCGAGAAGCAGAGCGGGCCCTTGCTTCGCTCTGAATGAGGGGTGGGTTGGAGCGTACGACGGGAGGGCATTGAACGCGCATTCGGTGGTTGGTCGTTTGAATGGGTGAGCGCGGTCAGTCCCTGCCCGGCGGTGGAGCGGCTAGAGGTGGGGGGTCAGCCGAAGGGGCAGGGCCGACGGAACGACGATAGCGCGCCTACCCGCCGAGGCTGGGCCTACACGTTCGTGCGGCTGATGGCGGCGATGGTGTCGTCGCGGAGTTGGATCATGCCGCGGCTCCAGTCGACGGGATAGGGCTCCTCGGGTGTGAGGGCGCGGGTGCGCTCGGGGAGCGCGTCGAGCGAGGCCAGCGCGCGGGCGCGGATCGCCTTGAGGTCCGATATCTCGCCGACGATGTGGCCGTCGCGGATGAACGGCTGGAGCAGCGGCCGGCCGTCGCGCGGCGGCGTCTCGTCGTCCAGCGCGATGACGTCGCGCTCGAAGGCACCGATCCGGTAGGGCTGCTTGCGGCCCGGCCAGGTGCTCTTGCCGCCGGCGAGCTTGATGCGGGCCGGGGCGGCGCCGTCGCCCTCGTACCACGCCAGTTTGTAGACCGCGCCGATGACGCCGCCGACGGTGCCGCTGGCGATCGTGCCGAGGCCGACGCCGAGGTTGCCGCCAACGCCGAAGCCGTCGATCGGCGCGCCCGCGGTCAGCAATCGCTCGATCTTGTACTCATCGAGGTCGCCGCTGTCGAGGCGCACCGCCGCGAGCCGGTGACCGTGGCTGGCGCGCGCCTCGTGGGCGACCTGGATGGCGTGCGTGATGCCGCGGCGGACGTCGTAGGTGTCCAGCAGCAGGGTGTAGGTTGGCATCACCTCGGCGACCGCGCGGAAGGCGGCAAGCTCGTCGGGGAAGGCCTGCACGAGCGCGTGCGGGATCGTCCCGGCCGAGGGGATGTCGTAGTCCTTGGCGGCGGCCACGAACGACGTGCTGTCGCAGCCGCCGATGTAGCCGGAGCGGGCGGCAAGGTAGGGGTCGTGGGCGCGGCGGAAGGCGAAGTCGCTGACCGAGCGGCCCTGGGCGGCGATGTGGATCCGCGCCGCCTTGGTGGCGAGCAGCGTGGAAACGCCGATCGCACGCAGTAGTCCGGATTCGAGCAGGAGCGCCTCGGCGAACGGCGCGGTCACGCGCATGAGCGGCTCGTTCGGGAAGGCGATCTCGCCCTCCCGCATGGCGAGGATCTCGCCGGTGAACCGGATGGACGACAGGTAGTCGAGGAAGTCCGACTCGTATCCCTTGATGCGCTCGAGGTAGGCGAGGTCGTCGTCCGTATAGATGAACGAGCGCAGGTAATCGAGCGCCGGCTCCAGCCCGGCGACGAGCATGAAGCCGCCGGCGAACGGGGCCGACCGGGTGTAGAGGTCGAACGTCGCGCGACCGTTATGCCCGGATTTCCAGGCGATGTAGGCGGCGTCGACGTGGTAGAGGTCGGTGTGGAGGGCGGTGCCCGGCACGCTCCAGGGCGCGCGGAGCAGCTCGCTGTCCGGCGGGTCGAGCTCGCCGGCGTCTTCCGTCAGCAATCCGCGATTGATGATCGTCATCGGGTGGGAGTTTCCTTCCGTTTCCTGTCAGGTGCCGGAGGTAAGCATCGGCACGACGCGAATACCGTTGCTGGCCATGTGATAGAGAAAGACGTCGTGGAAGAAGTCGCCGGGGTGGGCCGAGCCGACGTCCACGCCGGGGCCGAGCGGGATGTCGAAGGTGTCCACGGCGTTGATCGGCACGATGACCTCGACGTCGCGCAGGTTGAGGGCATTGGCGCGCATGCGCAGGTACATGGCGAGCTGGTAGACGCAGAGGTCGGTGCAGTCGCCGACGACGATGGCGCGGGTGAGGTCGCGGTGCTCGTCCCACCAGGCGTCGAAGCCGGTCTCGATGGCCGGGTGCAGCGAGTTCTTCTCGATGACGGTGAAGTGCTCGGCGAACGGCAGCCCGGCAAGCTCGGGGATCATCGCGGACTCGTCGGTGCCGGCGACGGCGTGTGGGGGGTAGGAGCGGAACTCCGGGTTGTCCGGCGTGTGCGTGTCCTGCAAGAGCACGAATTCATGGATGCCGTGCTCCCAGCCGCGGGTGAAGAGCTCGACGATGGGCTGGGTAAGGGCGTCGACGCGTGGGGAGGCGAGGGGGCCGAAGCGGAAGAACCCGTTGATGACGTCGGCGGAGAAGAAGGCGGCCGTGTCCGGGTCGGGCACGAGCTCGGCCAGCGTCGATGGCTCGAGCGTCGCGAGCCAGTCGGTGATGAACTCGGGTGTCAACGTGTCTGCCGTGGGCATGTGAAAGCATCCTTTGCTGGAGGAAGGTCCATGATGCCGCCCATTCTCGCACGGGCCGTACCAGACGGGGCCGGCTTGACCCGCCTGCTACAGTGAACCCAGCGAATTGAGCCGCCACGGAGCCTGCATCACACGTGTTCCCCATCATCGGTGCGAGAGACTATATCGAACCGCGTGGGTTCTTCATCCACGAGTGCCCGGCGTGCAATGCGTCCCGGGTCTTTTCGGTGTACGACACGCGCCGCAAGCTGACGCTCTATTTCATCCCCACGCTCAACGTGCGCTCGCAGCAGGTCATGGAGTGCACGACCTGTCACGGCCGCTGGGGCATCCCCGACGACGTGCAAGACGCGGTGCAGCGCAGCCTGATGACGCAGGAGCAGATCTCGGAGCGGATCCACCGGGAGCGGACGCCGGCGCCGCAGCCGCCCCGGGCGCGGACGTATTACCAGGTGCTGCAGGTCGACCAGGAGGCCGAGCGGGACGTGATCGAGGCGGCGTTCAAGCGCCTGGCGTTCCGGTATCACCCTGACCGCTCGACGGCGCCGGACGCGGCGTACCGGATGCGCGAGATCCTGGAGGCGCGGGACATCCTGCTCGACGAGGTGCGGCGGGCGGCGTATGACCGGTCACTGGGGATCGTGCGGCGGGTGGAGGCGTTGCGGCCGGAGGACGTGTAGGCATCCCGCGCACGATATGGTCGCCCCGGCCCTGGGTGACAAGGGTTGGCTTCTCCTCCCAGGCGTCGTAGCTGGCAACGGAGGGCCGGCACAAGACCGGCCCGTACGCACTCTGAACAATCCCTGATTCTGAGTGCACGAAAGGGTCTCTCCGCTATCGGCCTGGGGGATCGGCTGGTGCACCCGACGCGAAGCGCGGTCCCATTCCCGAGCGTCGTGCATGCAGACGCCAGCAGAGACCGGCGCTGAGGCACCGGGGGATCCTTCGCTGCGCTCAGGATGACGGTGTTTTTGGGCGGGGCTTCCGGCATCGATGCGCCGTGGTGGCGTGCGGACGCCGGGTACAAGACCCGGCGCTACCGGGGGCAGAGGCGTCTGAATTCGAACGGGGATGATCGGGTTCGCACCCTGCCCCTGCGGCCCGCAGGGGCAGGGTGCGGGGCTACGAAGGAATGAGCGCCTGGGGCGGACTGTCAGGCGCGCAGGATGAACTCGGGGATGCCGAAGCGGGGGTCGCGGGTCTGCTCGACGTCGTGGCCGTGCTCGGCGATGCACTGCTCGACGGCGCGAGTGACGTTGCGAGCGGCCACCTCGACGGCCTGCGCCCATTCCCGGGTGAGGCGGTTGGAGGCGATCTCCTCCTCGTACTCGTCGCGGTCCAGCTCGGTCAGCGTGCCGTCCAGATCCAGCCAGAGGTCGAGCTCCAGGTCGGTGTCGCTGTAGTAGTTCTCGCGGACGAGCTGAAGCGGGCGAGAGAAGTTGACGTAATAGCCGATGGTCCGGTCGTCGGACGTGGTGAAACGGAGGAGGGAGAACCAGCGGTCGGGGAAGAACCATTGCTCGGCGCCGGCCCGCTGGACGATTTCGATGCCGGACGGGGTACGGATCGTCGCGTCGCGGGGGCGGTAGAAGGAGAAGGCGTGACGGAGGATGTGGCGCACCGAGTCACCCACGGGCACCTCCAGCCAGCCGCCGGAGATCTCGTATTCCCAGCACGCGCCGCGGAGCTTTTCCTTGCGGTAGAACAACCTGCCCGGCGGACCGACCGAGCACTTGCTCGAGGGAGTGGTCATGGTCGTTTCGATTTACCGCGCCGCACACGCTTGTCCGGGCGGTCTTGGTCGGTCCCGAGTGGTGAACGAGCGGGTAAGCCCGCCCGCCGAGGAAAGCTGCCTGGCGTTGGAGCATCCTTCCGCACGAGCACCAGCCGGGTATCCACTAATGATCCGACCTGTGGCAAGAACGATGCCTCTGTGATCGTGCCGCCCAGCTTCCCGGCCGCCTTGCGCCCGATGCGGAGCTCCTCGTCGATGTCGGCTCCCTTGGGCAGCAGCATCCAGCCCTTCTGGCGGATGAAGGGCAGCCCGAGCTCGAGCAGCGCGGAGAGCGAGGTCACGGCGCGGGCGGTGACGACGTCGAACGCGCTTCGCCACTCGAACTGGTGAGCGAGCTCCTCGGCGCGGCCATGAACGGCCCCGGCGTTCGCCAGAGCGAGCTCGTCGATGCAGTCGCGCAGGAAGGCGACCTTCTTTCCGGTGGCGTCGAGCAGGGAGAACGTGCGGTCGGGGAACGCGATCGCGAGGATGACGCCCGGGATGCCGCCGCCACTGCCGAGATCCATGACGCGGGCGCCGGGGGCGGCGAGCTCGGCCATATGGGCGTGGAGGCGGAGGCTCTCGAGGATGAGCCTCCGCTCGATGCCGTCGAAGTCGCGGACCGCGGTCAGGTTGACGACCTGGTTGCGGGCGTGCAGCAGATCGCGATAGCGCATCAGCTGCGCGACCTGCTCGTCACTCAGGTCCGGCACCACCGAGCGCAGGAGCGCGGCAAACGTCTCGAGGTCGCTCGGGACCGAATCGGACTCCGGATTCGTGCTGGCGTCGGTGGCCTGCTGCTCCATATGCGCCAATCAGGAGACCATCGCGTCGGGGCGAGTCGCCACAGAGAGTGACGCGCCTCCGCGCGCATCGATCACGTGCCGCGCGGCCTCGACAATGCCGGCGATGCCGAGGCCCGCCAGCTCGCGGAGGCGGTTCTGGGAAGCCTGCTCGAAGATATGGTCGGGCACGCCGAGCGTGCGCACCGGGATGCGCTTGTCGTGACTGGCGAGGAGCTCCAGGACGCCAGCACCGAAGCCGCCGGCGACCGCGTTCTCCTCGATCGTGACGATCGCGCCGACCTCGTCCGCGAGGTGCAGCAAGAGCGTCTCGTCCAGCGGCTTGACGTAGCGGGCGTTCACGACCGTGGCGTTGATGCCCTCGGCGGCCAACGCGTCGGCCGCCCGCTCGGCGTTGAGGACCATCGAGCCGACGGCGACCAGCGCCACGTCCGCGCCCTCGCGGAGGACCTCGGCGCGGCCGATCGGAAGTGGGTGGAGCGCGCCCGAGGTATCGACGCCGACGCCGGCGCCGCGCGGGTAGCGGATGGCGACCGGGCCCCCGGTGTGGTCGACGGCGGTCCGCAGCATGTGGC
>DATLHE010000320.1:0-2771 GCA_035540335.1 Thermomicrobiales bacterium
CCGACCCCTCCTCCCCGCTCCCGCCGCCCGGGCACGCCCCCGGGCGGCGGGAGCCCCTGGAAAGGAACCCCCATGACGCAGACCGCGGACGTCGCGCCCCCGACGACCGGGCGGAGGAGCAAGGCTGCACCACGGCCCGGAGGCGGCACCCACCGCCTGCACCGGTCCGAGCACCGGTGGGCCCTGGCGTTCGTCGCGGCCCCGATCATCGGCTTCCTGCTCTTCACGCTCTACCCCATCGGGTTCGCGGTCTACGCGTCCCTGACCAGCTGGAACGGGCTCGGGCCGATGACGTTCATCGGGCTCGAGAACTACGTGACGCTGTTCCAGGACGAGTACTTCCGGATCGCCCTGTACAACACGTTCTTCTACATGCTCGGCATCCCGATCGGGCTCGCGCTGTCGCTGGTCCTCGCGCTCGCGCTCAATCGTCGGATCCCGGGGCGCACCGCGTTCCGCGCGATCTACTACGTGCCCGTCATCTCCTCGCTCGCCGCCATCGCGATCGTCTGGCAGTTCGCCTACAACGGCGACTTCGGCCTCATCAACCAGGTGCTCGCGTGGTTCGGCATCGACGGCCCCGACTGGCTGCAGAACACCGCCACCGTCAAGCCGGCGATCATCATCATGGCCATCTGGAAGGGCCTCGGTTACTCGATGCTCCTGTACCTGGCGGCCATCCAGGGCGTGCCCGCCTCGCTCTACGAGGCCGCGGCGCTCGACGGCGCGAACGCCTGGCAGCGGTTCCGCTCCATCACGCTGCCGATGGTCCGGCCCGTGACGTTCTTCCTCGTCGTCACCAGCATCATCGCGGGATCCCAGATCTTCACCGAGATCAACATCATGACCCCGGCCGGCGGCCCGGAGTTCAGCTCCGCCTCGGTGGTCTGGTACATCTTCCGCAAGGCGTTCAAGTACCAGCAGATGGGCTACGCGACGACGATGGCGGTCGTCCTCGGGCTCCTGGTCTTCGCCATCACCCTCATCCAGTTCCGGATCAACCGGCGCAACGACTTCAGCATCGACTGAGGAAGGAGAGACACCATGGCAAGCACCCTCATGAAGCCCGCCACGCCGGAGCTGGCGACAGCTCCTGACAAGCGTCGGATGGGCGCCGCGGCGCAGAACCGCCTCGGCAACGTCATCGTCTTCCTCATCCTCGCGGTCGGCTCGCTCGCGATGCTCGCGCCGCTGCTGTGGATGTTCACCACGGCCCTCAAGACCAAGGTCGAGGTCTTCGCGCTGCCGCCGGTCTGGATCCCGGACCCGCCGCAGTGGAACACGTTCGTCCGCATGTGGTCCGAGGCGCCGATCGCGTCCGGCATCATGAACAGCCTCATCGTCGCGCTCACCGTGACCGTGGTCGGCTCGGTCACGTCGGCCCTGGCGGCGTTCGCGCTGGCCAAGATGCGGCTGCCCTACAAGAACGCGATCTTCCTCGGGCTGCTCACGGGTCTGATGGTGCCGTACCCGACGATCATGATCCCGCAGTTCGTGATGTTCTCCCGGCTGCACTGGGTGGACACCCTGCTGCCGCTGATCGTCCCCCTGCTGTTCGGCAACATCATCATGATCTTCTTCCTGCGGCAGTACCTGTCGAGCGTGCCCGACTCCATGATCGAGGCCGCGAAGATCGACGGCGCGTCCTACCTGCAGATCTTCCGCAAGATGATCATGCCGATGATCCGGCCGGCGATCGCCGCCCAGTTCATCCTCTGGTTCATGGCGATCTGGAACGACTACCTGTCGCCGATCCTCTACCTGAACACCCCGGAGAAGCAGACGCTCCAGGTGGTCATCGCCAACCTCAACGGGGAGTACGCGACCCAGCGGGACTACCCGCTGATCATGGCCGCGTCGTTCGTCGCCCTGCTGCCCATCCTGATCGTGTTCCTGATCTTCCAGCGGCAGATCATCGAGTCCGTCGCGCTCACCGGCTCGAAGGGCTGACCGTGCTCCCGGAGATGCTCCCCGACACCGCCCTCTGGGGCGGACGGCACGCGCACGACCCCACGGCGGTCCGCGACGATGACGGCACGTACTGGCTGTTCTCCACCGATGCGTGGTCGGACGGTCCCGTGCGGGCCGGCGTGCAGGTCCGACGCTCGAAGGACCTGGTCAGCTGGGAGTTCCACGGCTGGGCGCTCGACGGGGTGCCCAGCGACGGAGCCGCCTGGTCGGGTGCCGTCGGCCTGTGGGCACCGGACGTCGTGCGGGTGGGCGACGAGTGGCGCATGTACTGGTCGGCGTCGACGTTCGGCTCCCGCACCTCGGCGATCGGCCTAGCCGTCGCACCGCACCCCACCGGCCCGTGGGAGGACCGCGGGCTCGTGGTGACCAGCGAGCACGACGTCGAGGGCCCCAACGCGATCGACGCCAACGCCGTGGTCGACGCCGACGGCCGCCACTGGATGGTCTACGGCTCGTTCTTCGGCGGCATCCACGCGCTCGAGCTGGACCCCGCGACGGGTCTTGCCGTCGGCGAGGCGCCAGGGATCCTGCTGGCCCGACGACCGCGCAGCGTCGAGGGGGCGGTCGAGGGCGCGTTCGTCCTGCCGCGCCCCGACGGCGGCTACGCGCTGGTGCTCTCGTACGACTCGCTCTTCTCGACGTACCACCTGCGGGTCGGCGTCTCGGCGCAGGTGACCGGACCGTACGCGGACCGCGCCGGACGCGACCTCACCGACCTCGAGGGCGACCCGGCGCTGATCGGCACCGTCATGCTGGGCGGCCACGCGCTCGACGGCGGGCGCGCCTGGCTGGCTCCGGGG
>DATLHE010000321.1:0-13375 GCA_035540335.1 Thermomicrobiales bacterium
GTACGGGAGGGGTGGGGCAATTGCGAGGGCTGGGCGCACGGGGTCAGGCGGTGGGGTGGTCGTCGTTGTCGTTGTCGTGATTGTTCATGGCCTCGATGTCGGCCTGGGCGGCGGGGACTTTCTCCTGGACGGCGTCGTTGATGACGCCGCCGATGAGGATGACGAGCGCCATGATGTAGAGCCAGAAGATGAAGGCGAGCACCGCGCCGAAGGTGCCGTAGGCCTGTGAGTAGCCGCCGCTGATGCTGAAGTAGATGCCGAGCAGCAACGTCGCGATCAGCATCGAGACGACGGTGAAGGCGGCGCCGGGCAGGTACCACTTGAGGGGCGCGTCGATGTTCGGGCCGTAGCGGTGGATGAGGGCGACGCCGAGGATGACGACGGCGGCGATCAGCGGCCAGCGCAGCCATGTCGATACGGACGACCATGCCTTGCCGAGGCCGATCGCGTTCGCGAAGTCATCGCCGATGCCGGTACCGAGGACGAAGATCATCGAACCGGCGGCGAGCATCAGGCCGAGGCCGATGGTGAGGCCGATGGCAACCATCGTGTTGGCGAACCACGACCGCTCCTTGTCCTCCACGCCGTAGGCGACGTTGAGCCCCTTGATGATGGCGGTCATGGCGTTCTTGGCGCCCCAGAGCGCGAGGATGGCGCCGAATGAGAGCAGGAAGCCGGGGCTGGTGTTGAGCGCGTTGTTCATCGGCTGCTCAAGGAAGGTGGCGGCGTCCTTGGGCAAGGTGTCGCGCATCCACGTGAGCACCGGCTCGGCGGGATTCTGGAGGTCGGAGTTGACGATCTGCGTCACCCAGCCGGCGAGGGCGGTGATGAAGATGAGCAACGGGGCGAGCGCGAACAGGATGTTGTAGGCGATCTGCTGGGCGAGGCCGGAGAGGTCCTTTTCCTTGACGGTGGCGAAGATCTGCTTTGCAATCGATCGCGATTCGGTCTTGATGTCGTCTGAGTGTCCCAAGGCAAGCTCCTTCGGACCCGGTAGGCCCTTCTCGTACGGGACCGGTATCGCAGGTTGGGTACCATTGACGACAAGTACGCAGGCGATACGTCAGGGCAGGCGGATGGACGATATCGACATAACGAAGAGGGGTACAGCCGATCTGGCGGCGCTGTTCGAGCAGGTGCTGATGGCGGCGTTCGGCGTCGACGAGGACACCCCGGAGGCTGCGGGGGCGTTCCTGGCCGGCTTCGTGGCCCGGGCGGCGGACGTGCCCGCGTTGCTGCGGGCGACGATCGAGGAGGCCGCCGCGCTGGCGGAGGAGCATGGCGCGGGCGTGGTTGGATGCGGCGTGTCAGGGGTGATGGCGACCGACGAGGGACACCGCGCGTGGGGTTTTCTCACGCTTGCGCCTGGGGCAGGTGGCGACGTCGCGCCGCGCGTCGTGGTGGAGCGGTCGGCGGTCGAGCAGGACGGACGCGGCCGGTGGCGGGCGACGGCGACGGTTCGCCGGGGGAGGGGGCACGCATGAATCTCGCGGCCAGCGCGGTGGTGATCGATCTGGGGGCGAACGCGATCCGCCTCGTCGTGCCCGGGCTCGCCGGGGCGGTTGGCGGGCCCGGTGCAACGATGGACGGGATCCTCGACGTCGGGGCGAACGGGCGGCTGCTCGGCGTCGAGGTCGGTGGGGACTACGTGACGGTGATGGACCCGCCGCCGGGTGCGGAGGCCCACGTGCGCAGCGCGAGCGTGACGGTCGGGATCGCCGGGACGGAGCCACCGGAGATCAGCATCCCGCGGCACGGGCGCGGCTACGAGATCACCTACCCGAGCGGGAACCAGTGCTGGCAGGTGACGACGGTAGGCGGGCAGCTCATTCAGCTGTGCGCAACGACCGCCGGTGGATCCGTGGGGCCCGGCGACGGGGGCGGTGGGACGCCGGGTAGCCGGGGATGACGAACGTGTCGAGGACGGCGCGCGCGCGCTCGAGGTCCGGTTCGCGGACGTAGAGCTTGTGCTCGAAGGTCGCCGACGAGGCCCACGCGCCGGCGCCGGGGCCTCCCGGCCGCACGAGCACGTGAATCTCCTGCTCGCGGAGGGCATCGGCCCACATCGACGCCTCGACCTCGTTGGGGGCGTTCGCCAGCCAGGCGATGGGCACGTTGTTCTCGTCGAGCTCGTCGACCTCGGGCGGATGGGGGGGACTGGAGCGCAGGCGGCTGCCGCACTCCGGGCAGGCGTGCATCCGGTCATCGAAGGGGCCATGTCCGTTTGGGCAGTATCGCGTCATGTGCATGCTCCCGCTGGTTGTGCATCGACGGCCATCATCTTGCAGCATGCCACATCGGTTGAGGTGGTGGGAGCTCCGGGGGCCGTCCACCCGGGTGGACGCTCTCGGGCCGGCCACCGAATGCCGTGCCGGAAAGTACGGTATAGTCGATAGGCTGAGGTGCCTGGTCTGCCAAGGATGCCGGCGACGCCGATTTGCGTGCGCCGGCGCGCGATCTGAGGATGCTGGGGTGCTCGCGCGGTGCCCGACGCTCCCCAAGGGGCATCCCAATCGCCTTGACAGGTCGGTATGATGATTTGGCGGCACCAGTGGTGTCGGCCTCAGCAGCGGCCGTGGCCGCGAGGTTACTTGCGCAACGGGCCCGGGGCCCGAAGGAGATGAGGCATGATCGCAGATACCGGACGAGGGTTCGGCCGATCGTTTGCAGTCCTGATGGTGAGCGCGTTCGTCGCGATCTTCGCGGCACTCCCGCTGGGGTACGCCGCGGCGCAGGATGCAACCCCCGTCGCATCGCCCGAGGCGGCCAGCGCGCTCACCGCCAGCGGTCTGCCGGAGATCACGGTGACCGCCAAGGAGACGATCTTCAGCCCCAAGGTTCCGGGCGCGATGCTCGAGGGCTGGTATCTGATCACGCTGGTGAACGACACCGATGCGGTCTCCAGCGCGAACCTGGTCATGCTGCCGGAGGGGCAGACGGTTGGCGCCCTGACGTCGCTGGTCTCCACGGCGTTCCAGGGCGAGGGCGGTGAGCTGCCGGAGTGGTGGACGTCCGCCACGTTCGCGGGCGGCAACGTGGCCGCGGCCGGCGAGACGACGCAGACGCTGGCGTACCTGACGCCGGGCAAGTGGGCGATCTTCAGCAGCAACCCGGCGGCGGTCCAGTCGCCATCGGTGTTCACGATCCTGACGCCGGAAGAGGCGGAGGCCAACTACGGCATCGCCCCGGCGACGCCGACGGCCAGCCCGGTCGCGGCGGGCGCGCCGGCGCCGGCGGGGGTGACCGCCGGGTCGACGATCGACGTCAATGACACCGCGATCACGCCGGCCGGTGCGCCGCCGGCTGCCGGTGAGGTCGTGGCCGAGGTGACGAACAGCGGCGAGCAGGTCCACGAGTTGATCCTCGTCAAGACCGATCAGCAAGTCGACGACGCGGGCGCAGCGGCGCTGGCGACCTCCTACGCCAAGGGCGAGGCGCTGACGGGCGCGACGGTGGTCGGCGTTCTTGGCACGCTCGGTCCGGGCCAGACGGCGTACTTCGCCACGACGCTGGAGCCGGGCACGTATGTGTTCTTCAGCTCGCTGCCGGACGCCAACGGCGGCCTGCAGTCTGACGCCGGCCTGGTGCTTGCGTTCAGCATCGAGTAGTTCCTGCTCCGGCAGGGCGCGAACGGGGAGTGGCCAGACGCGGCCGCTCCCCGTGGCGTGTGATGTGCGGCACGCGTGCGGCGAATGCCTCGACGGCGCACCGGTTCTCCGCTAGGCTTGATGCGCGAGAAGCGATGTGGGGGAGATCGGGCCGGTCGCGCCGATCGACGCATGGGGATGACCGCCGGGCGGTCGGAGGACGAGGAAACAGCAATGCTTGAGTTCAGCCGCATTCTCACCGCCGCGGGGCTGTCCATCTTTGGCGTGGGCGTGACCGTTTACGGCATCGGCGCCGCGTTTGTCGACCCGGACAGCTCGACGATGAACCTCGGCCTGGCCATGCTGATCGGCGGGCTCGTCGCCGCGGCCGTCGGCGTGGTGCTTTACCGGCAGACCGCCGAGGACTAGCCGCGCGGAACACATCATGACATGGTATCGCCCCGCGGGCGCCCGGAGAGGGTGCTTGCGGGGCGATTTGCGTTGGCCGGCGTTGGGGAGGAGGCCGACAACCGCCCGCAGGGGCGCCCACAGGGGCAGGGCCGACCGTACGGAGGTGAGCGCGGACGGTGGTGATCAGTAGCCTTTCGGGGGGTGGCCGGCCGTCGTGCCATCGCTGGCCGGGAGGCGGGCCTCCTGGTGGAGGCGGCGGATCATGAGCGTGGAGGCCACGCCGTGGGTCAGCGAGCGGGCGAAGCGGACGTCGGCGGCGGTGATCGGATGGCGGGAGCGGTAGCCGATGACGAGGTTGCCGCGGATGTCGTCGACGATCTGGAACGGCAGCGCCATGAACGATATGAGCCCTTCCTCCTCAAGGATGGGGAAGCTCGCGGCGGGGATGGGCGGGTCGACGCCCAGCTCGCGGACGATCACGTCCTCCAGGGTCTGCACCTTGTCTTGCAGCCAGGCGTTGGGCAGCGCAAGGAGCTGGCTGCGCTCTTCCGGGAGGAGGCTGCCGTAGGTGTGGTGCCAGGTGGCGACGTCGCCCCGCATCTCGTAGAGGGTGACCATGTCGGCGTCGAAGAGGAGGCTCACGGTGCGGGCGACGAGGTTGACGCTTTCGTCGACGTTCTCGCTCTGCCAGGCAACCTCACTAATGCGCCGGACGGCCCCATTTTCCCGGTAGAGCGCGCGGAGCTCCTGCTGCACTTCGGCGCTGTGGATGGCCGGCGCGAGGTAGACCGCGATGCGCGGCAACAGCACGGTGATCGCGCTGCGGTGGGGGCGGGCCGGATCGTCCGTCCGTGAAGTGAGGGCCGCCATGGCGCCGATCGCCTTGCCATTGAGCTCCAGCGGGACGACAGCGATGCCCAGGCAGTTGAGGTCGCGCAGGGCAGCATAGGCCTCGTCGCGCGTGACGTCGATGACGATCATCGCGTCGTCGGGTGCGTTCCCGACCAGGGCCATTGCCTGGTCGATTGGGCTGTCCTCCATCTGGAGCAGGCGCGCCGCCTTGAACTCGACATGCTGCTGGTTGTGGCCCGAGGGCGCGTGCACGGCGCGGAGGTCAACCCCATCGTCCGTGAGCGCGTACATCGCAATCGCTGTCCCCATCCCCTCGGCGATGGCGCAGGTGGCGACCATGATGATGTCATCGGAACGGGCGGAGCGCGAGATCTCGCGGCCGATCCGCAGCAGCTGTTCGACGTCGCCGGTCAGGCGGCGGACGGTGTCGCGCGCGTCCATCTCGGCGAACATCAGCGACAGGAGGTTGGCGAACGCCTCGAGATAGGGGAGGTCGTCGTGCTCGATGGCGTCGCCGCGCGAGGCGACCGCGAGGAAGCCCGGGGCGCGCTCCGGGGCGAACGGCACCTGGGCGAGTCGCTGGAGCTCGTGGGCGCGGAGGAAGGGGACAAGCGGGTGGTGGTCGTCCTCACCGGCGACGATGATGAGCGGGCGCGAGGTGTGAACGAGGAGCGGGGTGACGCCGTGGAGCGCCATGCCGCGCTCCACCGTGTCGTGGCTCGGCTGGCCCGCGTCGTCCGTGCCCGTGCGACAGATGATGGCCCATTCGTAGGGGAGGACCGTCCGCAGCTCGTCGAGGACGAGCGCGGAGAGGTCGGCCACTGATGGCCGGTGCGCGGCGGCCTGCGCGAGGCGGGCCATCGCCTGTCCAAACGCGATGTCGCGGGTCCCTTCCGCTTCACGGATACCAGGCATGTCTCAAGCCCTTGCCGTTGCCCCGGCCGTGATCCGGGCCCAGGGCGACTGCATAGCGACGATATCCCGTTCGTGAAACCAGCGTTCCCGTATATTGCCGACCAAATAGAGTGAACCCGTCACCAGTATAGAGTCGACGCCGGGATGGGCAAGTCGCAGGGCGTGCTCAATGGCCAGCGGGGGGTCCGGCTCGACGATGACCTCGCCGGCGAAGCCGTTGGCACGGGCGATGTCCGCGAGCGTGGCCGCGTCCTTGGGATCCTTGGCGAGCACGCGCGGGGCGGTGGCGATGAGGACGTCGATGACCGGCACGATGCTGCGGAGCATCTCGTCGCCCTGCTTGGCGTCGAGCAGGCCGACGACGCCGATGCGTCGCCCGCCCGGCCGCGCGGGCAGGAGAGCCGGGACGTCGTGGGCAAGCGCGGCGACCTTCTCGGCGTTGTGCGCGCCGTCGAGCAGCACCGGCACGGTGTCGTGGATCAGCTCGGCGCGCCCGGGGATGCGGGCGCGGAGGAGCCCGCGGGCGATCGCGTCGTCGTCGATGGCGACGTCCAGCGCGCGGAGGAGGCGGGCGGTCTCGACCGCGGTGGCGCCGTTGCGGGCCTGGAAGGAGCCGCACATGCCCATGTGGAACGCCTGGCCGGTGGTCGCGTCGCGCCAGGAGGTGCCCTCCGGGCTGGTCGTGACCGCGTCGAGCGTCGTGTCGAGGTCGAGCTGGGTGAGGGGCGCGTGCTGGAGGGCCGCTTCCTCGGCGATCACCCGCCGGGCGACCGGGTTGGGGACGGCGCTGAGCGCCGGGAGGCCGGGTTTGATGATGCCGGCCTTGTGCCAGGCGATCTCCTCGATCGTGTTGCCGAGCGTGTGGGTGTGGTCGATGCCGACGGAGGTGATCACGCTCAGCACGGGGGTGAGGATGTTCGTGAGATCGAAGCGTCCGCCGGCGCCGACCTCGACGACGGCGATATCGACGCGCTCGTGAGCGAAGAAGCGCCAGGTGAGAGCGCCCCACGCCTCGCCGTAGGTCAGGGGCGCCTCGCCATCGGCGATCCAGCGGTCGTGGGCGGCGAGGATCTCGTCGGCGAGGCCGGCGAAGAGATCGGGGGCGATGAGCTGACCGTCGAGCTGGAGCTTCTCGGACGACGCCTGCAGGTAGGGCGAGGTGTGGAGGCCGGTGCGGTAGCCCGCCGCGGTCAGGATGGCGGCGATCGTCGTGCTGGTGGAGCCCTTGCCGGAGGTGCCGCCGACGTGGACGATGGGGTAGCCCTGCTGCGGGTCGCCGAGCCGGGCGAGGAAGCGCCGCAGGCGGCCCATGCGGTACTCGGCGCGCTCGCGGACGGCCTCGCGGGAGGAGTTCGTCGGGGTCGGTGTCAGGTCGATGAGGGCATCCAGCCTGGACGCCGCGTCGTGGTATCGTTCGATTGTGCTGGTCATGCCCAACTCTGCGATGTCGATCGCACGGTAAGCGTCCTTGCGACGCGCCAGAAGCGTTTGAGCGAATGGTGATACGCAAGGGCCGGACCGCGCAAGGGACCACCGAACTCGGATCACATCATCAGGACACAGCGATGCTCAGCCTACTCATCAATGTCATTGCGCCGACCGTCGTCATGATGCGGTTCGCGGACGAGGACAAGCTCGGTCCCGTGAACGCGCTGCTGTTGGCGCTGGCGTTCCCGTTCGTCTACGGCGTCTACAGCATGGCGAAGGAGCGGAAGGTCGGCTGGCTGCCGATCGTCGGCCTCGTCAGCATCCTGATCTCCGGCGGGGTCGGGCTGCTGGAGCTGCCGGCGGAGTGGATCGCCGTCAAGGAGGCGATGATCCCGGCGGTGCTGGCGCTGGCGATCCTGGTGTCGGCGTGGATCGGGAAGCCGCTGGCGCGGGTCTTCCTCGATCAGATGCTGGACAAGGAGCGGGTGCACGCGGCGCTGCACGAGCGGGGGACGTTCGAGGAGTACGAGCGGCGGACGGGGATCGCGACGTGGCTGCTGGCGAGCGCGTTCTTCCTCTCGGCGGCGCTGAACTTCATCCTGGCGAAGATCGTCGTCACGGCGGACGGGGGGACGGAGGAGTTCACCCGCCAGATGGGCAAGATGACGGCGCTGAGCTTCCCGGTGATCACGGCCCCGGTGATGCTCGTGCTGATCGTGACGATCTTCTACATCATGACGACGGTGAGCAAGCTGACGGGGATGGAGGCGGAGTCGGTTCTGCGGCAGCAGGGGAAGAAGAAGGACGCCGAGCCGGCGCCGGAGTCGGTCAAACAGTAGACCCCGACCCTAAAAGGACATCCAGATGGCCCCGGACCACATGGTCCGGGGTTTTCTTCTGTGCGGGACGAACGAGCGCACACCCTTCGGGGTGCGCGGCTACGACGGTGAAACGCCGCTCTATCCTCGTACGGGCGGAGCCGGTCATCCACGCGAAACACGCGTGATGCAAACATCGCTTCGCGCTGGGTTCTTCGCTGCGCTCAGCATGAGGGTTGGATGGTTGGCGGGCTACATCCATCGGAGCCTCGTGCCTCGCAGGGTGCATGCCCTCCCGGGTACAAGATCCGGGGCTACAGGGGTCGACGGCTCGGACGGCGGGTCGGCCACAAGGGCCGACCGTACGGGTGACAACGAGGTTCGGGTTACAGGAAGCGGGCGGCGACGTCGTTGGCGAGCATCATGCCGCGGGGGGTGAGACGAAGGCCGCGATCCGTGGGCTCGAGCAAGCCGAGGCGGGTCAGGTCGGCGATCGGCTCGCCGAAGACGTCGTCCAGCGTTCGTCCGTGGCGGGCGGCGAAGGCGGCGGCGTCCACGCCGTCGACGAGCAGGCGCAGGCCGAGCATCATCGTCTCGCCGCGGGCGGTGGAGGCGTCGATCGTCTCGGTGTTGGAGTGGGGGAGGTCGCCACGCTCGAGGGCCTGGATGTAGGTCTCCGGCAGGAGGTGGTTCATCGCCCGCAGGCCCCGGACCGTGCCGAAGGCGCCGGCGCCGATGCCGAGATAGTCGCCCTGCCGCCAGTAGATGGCGTTGTGGCGCGAGTAGCGATCGGGAGTGCGCGCCCAGTTCGCGATCTCGTAGTGGGTCCAGCCGGCGGTATTCAGGATCGCGATGGCGTCCTCGTAGAGGTCGGCCGCCGCATCGTCGTCCGGGACGTGGAGGATGCCGCGGGCGACGGCGTCGGCGTAGGGCGTGCCCGGCTCGATGATGAGGCTGTAGAGCGAAAGGTGGTCCGGGCCGTGGTCGCCCATGGCGAGGATGTGCTCCAGGTCACGGCGCCAGATGGCGCGGTCCTGCCCCGGCCAGCCGAAGATGAAGTCGAGATTGATGTGGTCGAAGCCGGTCTCGCGAGCCGCGCGGACGGCGCGGGTGGCGTCCGCGGCCTCGTGCTGGCGGCCGAGGGTGCGGAGGCCGCGCCGGTCGAGCGTCTGGGCGCCGATGCTGAGGCGGTTGACGCCAGCGGCGCGGTAGCCGGCGAGGCGGTCGGCGTCGAGGCCGTTCGGGTTGGCCTCCATGGTGATCTCGGCGTCCGGCGCGATGGCGTAGCGCGCGCGGCAGGCGTCGAGGATGCGGCCGACCTGCGCTGGGGCGAGCAGGGAGGGCGTGCCGCCACCATCTACCTCGGCGGCGCGCAGGTCGAGCTCGCGGACGACGGCATCGACGTAGCGCGGGATGAGGTCGTCCTTGCCCGCGTAGGTGTTGAAGTCGCAGTAGGGGCAGATGTGGGCGCAGAAGGGGATGTGGATGTAGATGCCGATGGGGGCGTCGGGTGGCGCGGGTGCGATGATCATGGACGGGGATGGGCCTGACAGTGTGAGGTATGCGGCGAACGGTGAGAGGCGGATGCCCTGCTGGAGAGATGATACAGGGTTTGGCGGCCGGACCATATCGATGCGCAGCATCGATGGGGATCCCTCGACTGCGCTCGGGATGACGGGGAAGCGTGGTGCCGGGGGGAACAGCCATGGTCGCGAGCGACGGGAGGGCATTGAACGCGCCGACGCGGTCTGACCTTTTGGGTGAGTGAGCGCGTTCAATCCCTCCCCTTCGGGTGATTGCCGAGGGCGGGTGTTAGCCGAGGAAGGTTTCCCAGAGCAGGAAGGCGTTGAGGGCGATGATGAGGACGCTGATGAGGGAGGCGACGACGGTGGTGAGGCGGCGGTTGACGAGCGCCTTGCCCATGATGTCGGCGCGGGCGGTGTAGATCACCAGCGGGATGAGCGCGAAGGGGATGCCAAACGAGAGGACGACCTGGCTTAGCACGAGTGTGGTCGTGGCGTCGATACCGAGGGCGACGACGACCACCGTCGGCAGCATGGTGACGAGGCGGCGGAGCCAGAGCGGGATCTGGCGGTGGAGGTAGCCCTGCATGACCGTCTGGCCGGCGAGGGTGCCGACGGTGGTGCTGGCGAGGCCGGAGACGAGCAGGGAGACGCCGAAGAGGGCGCTGGAGGCAGGTCCAACGAGTGGCTCCAGGGTGCGGTGGGCGACCTCGATGGAGGCGATGTCGCCAAGGCCGGCCTGGTAGAAGGTCGACGCGGCCATGATCAGCATCGCGGCGTTGATGGCGCCGGCGAGGCTCATCGCGATCACGATGTCGACCAGCTCGAAGCGGAAGAGGCGGCGCTGGGCGTCGGGCGTGGGGGCGACGATGCGGCGCTGAGTGAGGGCGGAGTGGAGGTAGATGACGTGCGGCATGACGGTCGCGCCGAGGATGCCGACCGCGAGCAGGATGCTCTCGTTGCCGTCGAAGCGCGGCGTGGCGAGCGAGCTGCCGACGGCGCCCCAGCTGGGCCCCACGATGAGTGTCTGGATGAGGTAGCAGGCGGCGATGACGCCGATCATGACGGCGATCAGCGCCTCGAGCGGCCGCGCGCCGCGCTTCTGCAGGCCGAGGATGAAGAAGGTCGCGACGCCGGTGAGGAGCGTGGCGGGCAGGAGCGGAATGCCGAAGAGGAGGTACATGCCGAGCGCGGCGCCGAGGAATTCGGCGATGTCGGTGGCCATGGCGACGATCTCAGCGATGGCCCACATGAACCAGCGGAGGGCGTCCGGCATGTGGTCGCGGGAGACCTCGGCGAGGTTCATGCCGGTGGCGATGCCGAGCTTGGCGGAGAGGCTCTGGACGATCATCGCCATCAGGTTGGAGGCGACGATGACCCATACGAGGAGGTAGCCGAAGCGGGCGCCGCCCTGGATGTTGGTGGCGAAGTTGCCGGGGTCGACGTAGGCGATGGCGGCGATGAAGGCCGGGCCGAGGAAGGGGAGGATGCGCCGGTACCAGGGGTGGGGGCTGCTGTTGGCGAGGACCTCGTGCGCGTGGATCGTGAACGAGCCGGAGGGGAGGGAGGTCTTGCCGTCGAGCGTGCCGCTGCTCATGGATGTGCAACCTCTGCCGGCGCATGGCACGCGGGGGCGTCCCATGCGTGATGCTCGATCGAAGGTTGCCGTGCGCTGACGGGGCGATCGGTCGATCGCGGGCCGGGACCGGGCGCCCCGGCGGTCCGAAGTTTAGCTAGTGCTAAACTTCTCTGTCCAAGTATGCGACCAGATGGGCGGGAGCGCAAGGGGGTCTGAATGGCAGATCGCCGGCTTAGAGCTCGATCCAGTAGTGACGCTTGATGCCGTCGATACCCGGGATGGCGAAATCGTCTTCGAGGACGCCGCCGTTGCGCTCGATGATCCGCCGGGATCCGATGTTGTTTCTGTCGCACGTCAGGAGCACGCGAGGCAGGCCGATCTTTCGTGCCTCGTCCAGTCCGAGGCGTCGTGCCCGCGTGCCGTAGCCGCGCCGGCGCATGGAGGGCCGGACATCGTAGCCGATGTGTCCGCCGATCCTTCGCAGGTCGTCGTTGAGGGCGTGCCTGAGCGAAAGGCGCCCGATGTACGTCTTCCCGTCGACGAGCCAATACACCGACTGCGGCACGAAGCCGGGTGCCACCCATGCGGGATCGTCCATACGGCGCAGCCGTTCGACAACGTCGGCGAACGATTCGTTGCGATCCGGCCGGTGAATGCCGAGATTCCGTCCTTCGGCGATGCTCTCGGCCAGCGCTTCCCCAAAGCTGTGCTGGTACATGGCGTCCGGGCGCGCGAGGCGGGACGTGTCAATCGTCCTGGGGTTAGTCGGCCACCGCCGATGCGATCGCTGGTGCCGGCGTGACTGGTGGTAAAGGCTCCTCGACGCGGACGGTGGAGAAATCGCGGCGGAGGAGCCAGAGGCCGGTGGCGGAGGAGAGGGCGATGGCGGCGTAGATGATCCAGGGCAGCGAGGCGCCGTCGCCGCCGAGGTCGTAGATGACACCGCCGAGATAGTTGCCGAGGCCGCCGCCGACGGCGAGCGAGAGGGCGGCGACGCCGAAGTAGGTGCCGCGGGCGGCGGGATCGGCGAGGTTGGCGGTGATCGTCTCCTGGCCGGGGCGGGCGAGCACGGCGCCGAGGGAGAAGACGGCGGCGGCGATCAGGACGCCCGGCGTGCCGGTCGCGACGCCGACCGCGAGGAGGCCGAGGGCGATGACGGCGGTGCCCGCGATCAGGAGTTGGAGCGAGGTGAGCCAGCGCTCGAGGAGCCGGGGGAGGGTGTAGCCGAGACCGACGGTGATGACCGCCTGGACGAGGTAGATCCACGAGACGGCGCTGTCGGTGCCGGCGATCTCGGTCGCGGCGAGGGAGATGGTGAGGCCGAACTGGGTCCAGGCGAACCAATAGCCGGTGAGGATGATCAGGAAGGCCATGAAGGTCCGGTCGGCGAAGGCGCGGCGCAGGCCGGACGATTCCGCGGCGCCGAGGGAGACGCCGATGGCCGGCATCGTGACCAGCACGACGAGGAAGATGACGACGTAGGCGGCGGCGCCGACGAGGCAGACGAGCGCGAAGTCGGCGCGGATGAGGAGCGCGCCGAGCTGGGTGCCGAGGGTGGTGCCGACGCCGCCGATGACGCCGAGGGTCGAGAAGAGGCGCTGGCGGGTCTCCGGGGTGGAGAGGGTCGCCAGTGAGGCCGACTTGGGCGACTCGAACATCGCGCCGCCGAGGGCGGCGAGGAGCGCGGCGACGAGGACGGTGGTGAAGGTGCCGGCATAGGCCATGGCGGCGAAGCCGATCGCGCGGACGAGCATGCCGGCGCAGATGAGCGGTTTGGGGCCGACGCGATCGCAGACGATGCCGAAGAGGGTGGTGAGGCCCTGCTGGCAGAACTGGCGGAGGGCGAGGATGATGCCGACGGTGCCGGCGGCCCAGCCGAGATGGTCGACATAATGGACAGCGACGAGCGGGATGACCATGAAGAAGCCCGCCCAGGCGAAGAAATTGGAGATCATCAGCGCGTGGATGCCGCGGCGGCGCTGGGCCGGGCTGATGGAGGCGGGGGCGATGGTGCGAAACACCGGAGGTGGCATCCTTGGACGACGGACGATCTGACCGCGATGATTGTCGGGGCAGGGGCCGTTGAGAGCAAGGGACGGCCGTCGGGACGCATCGGCTTTCGTGGTAGGGGAGGGCCTTGTGCCCTCCCGCGCAGGGTCGCCACAAGGGCGGCCCGTACCGCGCAGGATAGGGAGAAGTTGCGTCGATGGACGCCGGGGACATTTTCTATGCGGTCGACCTGTTCGGGGTCTTCGTCGGCGC
>DATLHE010000322.1:0-2136 GCA_035540335.1 Thermomicrobiales bacterium
CCAGCAGAGGCTCGCGCTCCATGACGTCCCCGACCGTCGGCGTGCCGGGCTCGGGATGACCCTCCTCCAGGAATCGGCGCACCAGCCGATCGCGCCGCTCCGGGACGCTGTCGGAGTCCAGCGCGACATCGACCGGCAGCCCGTTCTCGGGTGACCGCTCCGTCTCCACCGGCGCCCCCGAAAGCCGGGAGAGGAAGGGCGCGAGATAACGACCGACGATCTTCGCGGGGGGCCACCAGAGCGGCTCCTCGCTCACCTCGGACCGCTCATCATTCTCGGCAAGGTCGCCGCGGAGATAACGCGGCCCGTCGCCCGTCAGCAGCACGCCTCGCAGCACCGGACGGAACGGCCGCGGCTCGACTCCGATGCCTGCGGCGGCGGCGATCGCCTCCGCGGCTGCATCCGCCTGCTGCGCGGCGATTCCTCCTTGCTTGACCGCAAACGACGTGACGTCACCGGCTGCGTAGACGTCCGACAGACCCACGACGCGACTGTGGGAATCGACCGGGATGAAGCCATCGAAGGTCTGGGAGATACCGCCGATTCGCGTGCCTTGCAGACGCGGCAGCGCCACGACGCGGTCGGCGGCCAGAACGGCTCCGTCGACGAGAAGAAGCTCGCCGTCGCGGGCTTCTGCGGCGTACGACCCGGTGTGGACGCCGACTCCTCGCGCCTCGAGCAGCATGCGCGCCGCGCCACTGGCCGCCTTGCCGAAGAGCTGCAGCGGCTCGTCCTCGGGAGTGACGAGGAGGACGTCCAGATCCATGCCGCGATCCGACGCCCACCCGGCAGTCATCAGCGCGAGCTCGTAGGCGGGAAGGCTCCAGGCGGCACCGAACGGTACGACAAAGGCGATGCGGCGGACAATGCCGTCACCGATCTCGCCGAGTAGCTTCACGATCAGCCCCGTATCCGCCGGCCCGCGGAACGTCAGCGCACCGTTGACAGCCTGCACGGAACGGCGCCACACGCGATCAGGAGCATCGAATACTCCATGGCGCCGCCCGGCTTCGCGTAGGCGATGCGGCGCGCGGAGTCCACGGACACGAGACGGCCGGGGGTACTGATGGCCCCTGCTTGCGCTGCGAGGGTCGAGATCTCGAAGCTGCTCACGCGACCGAGTGCGAACGGCTCGGCCACGGCCGCGGGCCGGTACCAGAAGCGAGGCTCGGGTGCGAGAAGCTGGACATCCAGACGATCGTCGTCGAACGATTGCAGGGCGAGCGCAGCTTCAAGCGCAGCTACACCTCCGCCGGCGATCAATACGTTCACCTTCTCGGCGTTCACGGCGTCCTCCTCTTTGGGTCGTGGCCGTGCCTGTGCGCAACGCCCGCTGACCGTCGGCCGTTCACGCGACCGTCACCGTGGACGGCGAGAATGCGGCCGCCGGGGACGGTGAGCCCCAGTGCCTCCAGGAGCGCCGCCTCGCCGGGGGCAGAACCACCCCTGGCCCAGACCACCGTGCCGTACATGGCGACCTCCAGTCCCTCTGTGGCGTCGATCGTGCGCCTTCAAGGTGCGCCGTACAGGCGCCGAATGCTTCGGTGGAAGGCCCGAATCTCGGGCCGGGAAACTACGGGTCGTAGCACGCATCGTGCGCGTCCGCTCGACCGCGAAGCCGGAAGCGACGCAGGGAACGGTCCCGAATCGAGACCCGCTGGATCGGCACCACGCGTGCGCGCGAAGATCACGAACACACCGCGCGGGTCTTGGACTCGTCGGCGGATCTAGGCGCGGCGGCTATCGAGCTGCTCGATTGCGACGAGCGCAATCCCTACGGTAATCACGGGGATCGCAATCGCGGCGCTCATCGCGTCGGCAAGCATCAAGACAGCGCTTCCGAGCGTCAGAACGACCGCAAACGCGAGAACGACGAGGTCAGCAGTGCCCGTCAGCCGCGGTCCGTGATGCGGCGTCAGTTCATGCCGATGCTGCACAGTGACCACCTCCTTTGCTTTCGAACGTACGCGTGGGCGAACGCACTGGCATCCGGGTAACCCCTGAGTGCGGTGCGGACGATGCGCAGTGGCCATCACCGACATTCCTGCCCGGAACCGCAGCCGCCTCGCAGCCAGGCGCTGTTGGCTCGACCAAGCCGTTCGCCCCTGCCGTACAGGCCGCGAACTGCGCCTGCGG
>DATLHE010000323.1:0-12260 GCA_035540335.1 Thermomicrobiales bacterium
ACCCACCACTGCGGGGCATAGACCGGATGGGGCATCAGCTGGTCCAGAGCGTAGAACTCGTGATCCGTGTCTCCACCCCCCGCTGACGATGGTGCTCCGAACAGATCGAGGAATGTCTGCCGCCCGACACCGACATTCAGCCGGTAGACCCCCTCGCGGTCGAGCCGCGAGGCATTGTCGAACTCCCCGTAGTCGTGCGTCACGATCGTGGCGAAGGGCATCTGGTGCTGGGGCTCGAGGTCATGGTCTGGGTCATAGATGAAGAAGGTGTCGCCCGCGGCGACGCCCTCGGTCGGGGCCATGATGTCGACGCCGGGACACGTCTCGGCAATGAACCGGACGATCGCCTCAGGATCCATTGCCCTCTCCCTCACTCCTGGCGGGCCCGTCATGCGCGCTGGTCGCGCGTGCGCCGGGCCGGTCGCCGGATGGCCTAGCCTATTCGTCGACGATGAGCACGGGGCGGCCCTTGGCACCGTCGGCGGGGCCGATGATGCCGTCGTCCTCCATGTACTCGATGAGCCGGGCGGCGCGGTTGTAGCCGATGCGCAGCCGCCGCTGCAGCATCGAGGCGGAGGCGGTGCCCTGCTGCTTCACGATCTCCAGCGCCTGCTGCATCATCGGGTCCTCCCCGCTCTCGCCCTCGTCGGCCGGCTCATCCGAGCTCGGCAGGTCCAGCCACTCGGGCGCGAACTGGGGGATTGGAGACACCGCGTGCCAATGGTCGACGATCGACTTGACCTCGTCGTCGATGAACGCGCCCTGGATGCGCGCCGGCTTTGCCTCGTCCGGCGGCAGGTAGAGCATGTCGCCGCGTCCGAGCAGCTTCTCCGCGCCGGGCATGTCGAGCACGACCCGGCTGTCGATCATCGACGACACCGCGAACGCGATGCGGGCAGGGACGTTCGCCTTGATGAGGCCCGTCAGCACGTTCACGGACGGCCGCTGGGTGGCGATGATGAGGTGGATGCCGGTGGCGCGCGCCATCTGCGTCAGGCGGGCGAGGAGCGTCTCGACCTCGTCCGGGGTCGTCATCATCAGGTCGGCGAGCTCGTCGATGATCACCACCAGGTAGGGCAGCTTCTCGGCGTCCGGCTCGTCGGCGACGCGCATCCGGTAGCCGTCGAGGTTGCGGACACCGATCTTCTTGAAGAGCTCGTAGCGGCGGTTCATCTCCCGCAGGACCATCCGCAGGGCGCTGACCACCTTGTCCATCTCGGTCACGACCGGGCACTGGAGGTGGGGCACGCCGTTGAAGCCGGTGAGCTCGACCATCTTGGGGTCGATCATCAGCAGGCGGACGTCCTCCGGCCGCCGGGTGAGCAGGAAGGTCGTGATGATGCCGTTCAGACAGACGCTCTTGCCGGAGCCGGTGGCGCCGGCGATGAGCAGGTGCGGCATCTTGACCAGGTCGCCGACGACGTAGCGGCCATTGACGTCGCGGCCGAGCGGCAGCGGCAGCTTGGCCTTGCTCTTGGTGAACGCCGGCGATTCCAGCACCTCGCGCAGGCCGACGGTGGCGATCTGCGCGTTGGGAATCTCGATGCCGACGCGCGCCATGCCCGGGATGGGGGCCTCGACGCGGATGCTCTGGGCCGCCAGCGAGAGGGCGAGGTCGTTCTGCAGCTCGGTGATGCGGCGCACCTTGACGCCGTTGCCCGGCTCCAGCGCGAACTGGGTCACGGCCGGGCCGGGGTTGATCTCGCGCACGGTGGCCTCGACCTTGAAGCTGGCGAGCGAGTCCTCGATCGTCCGCGCCTTGGCCTCGAGATCCGCGGGATCGGGCGCCACGGCCTCGTAATACGTCAGCTGGTGGATATCCGGCAGCGGCAGGGGCTCACCGGAGGCGACGGGCGCCGGTTTCGGCTGCGCGAGCGCCGGCTCGGCAGGCGGCCCCTTCTTCGGCCGCTCCGGCAGGTTGATCACCCGCTCGACGGGCTCGGCCCGCTTCACCGGCTTGGTGAGGACGGCCTTGACCTTCACCGGCTTCTCCGGCGTGGCCGCGACCGCTTGCGCTGGTTCAACGAGGGCTTTTTTTCGTTTTGGCAGCAGGCGCCGGATGTCGCGATCCAGCGTCATGAGATCGGTGTCGGCGAGCAGGAAGACCGTGACAACGCCAACGGCGAAGAAGACGAGGCCGGAGGCGAGCTGCCCGAGGGCGCCGCGGGCGATGTCGCCGACCACGTCCCCGACCGCGCCGCCCGGGGTGTCGTTGCCAAAGGAGAGCAGGCCGGTGACGGCGGCGGCGAAGAGCGCGCCGCCGATGTAGTGCCGGAAGAGGAGGATCGGGCCCGCATCCTGAGCGAAGGCGCGGACGGCCGTGAGCGCCGCGAAGATCGGCACGAGGAAGGCCGCGGTGCCCAGCGCGGAGCGCAGCACCGAGCCCCACCAGGCGATGATGGCGCCGTCCTGCTGGCCGCGCCCGAGCGCCCACGAGCTGGCGAGCGCCAGGAGCACGAGGGCGACGCCGAGGATCTCGCGCTTGAGGCGATCAGAGACGGAGACGTCCGGCACGAGCCCGCTGAGGAACGCCCGGCCGCGCAGGGCCCACAACGAGAGCCCTGTCGCCTGGTTCTTGCCGCGCGACCTGGACTTCGCGCTCTTGCTCGCTGTTCCCTGTGCCCGAGCCCGGGTCTGGGTCGCCATCGGCCCCCTACTCCACCACGACGCACGACTGACATGTGCGGCCCCCGCGTGCGGGGATGCCAAAAGGGGCGGACGCCGCCCGAATGTACGTACATTATATGCCGATGGGTCAAGGGAGGTCGAGGGGGCCTCGGTGCTGGCGCCGAACGGGGCGATCATAGAGATCGCCCGTACGGCGAGATCCCGACGTCAGCTCTCCAGCACCATGGGGAGTATCATCGGGCGGCGGCGGGTGCGGGCATACAGAAAGCGGGAGGCGGCCTCGCGAATGGTGGTTGCCCAGGCGCCGTCCACGCTCGCGCCGTTCTCCGCGCGCTCCAGCAGCGCGGCCCGCACCTCGTCCAGCATCCCGCTGGCGAGGTCCTCGCCGTGGAGCAAGCGCGAGAAGCCGCGCGTCGTCACCTTGGGGCCGGAGACGACCCGTCCCACGGCGTCGATGGTGACGGCGATGATCACGAGGCCATCGCGGGAGAGGGACTGCCGGTCGCGGAGGACCGCGTCGTCCACCTGGCCGACCGAGGAGCCCTCGACGTAGACGTAGCCGATGTCGAGCTGCTCGCGGACGCGGACGCCCGCGGCGTCGAGCTCGATGACGTCGCCGATCTCGGCGATCGTGATGTTCTCGCGGGGCATGCCGTTCTCCACCGCGAGATCGGCGTAGAGCGCGAGGTGGCGGTGCTCCCCGTGCGTCGGGATGATGTACTCGGGGCGGGTGAGCTCGATCATCCGCACCAGTTCCTCCTGGCTCGCGTGGCCGGAGACATGGACGAGCGCGCGCGAGGAGTAGATGACCTCGGCGCCGGACTGGAAGAGGCGATCGATGATCTTGAAGACCGACGTCTCGTTGCCGGGGATCGGCGTCGCGGAGACGATCACCGTGTCGCCCTCACCGACGACGATCTGCGGGTGGTCGCGGTTGGCGATGCGACTGAGTACGGCCATGGGCTCGCCCTGGCTGCCGGTGACGATGTAGACGACCTCGTCCGGGGGCAGTTTGGCTGCGACCTTGGCGGGGACGAGGACGCTTTCGGGATCCTGGAGGTAGCCGAGCTCGCGGGCGTCGCGGACGTTGTTGTCGAGGCTGCGGCCGAGCGTGGCTACCTTGCGGTTGTGACGGCCGGCGGTGTCGATGACCTGCTGAATGCGCGCGATGAGCGAGGCGAAGGTCGCCACGATCACCCGGCCTGGGGCGGAGCCGATCACCTGCTCGTAGGTGTCGCCGACGATACGCTCGGAGGGCGTGTGCCCCGGGGTCTCGACGTGCACGCAGTCGGAGATGAGCATTCGGACGCCCTGGTCACCGAACGCGGTGAGCAGCTCGAAGTCGGTCGTGCGGCCGTCGATCGGCGTCGGGTCGAACTTGAAGTCGCCGGTGACGACGATCATGCCGGCCGGAGTCTCGATGCCAAAGCCGACGGCGTCGGGGATGCTATGGCAGACGCGGAAGGGCCGGACGACGAAATCGCCCGCCGGCAGCGACGGGCGGTCGTCGGCGTTGAACTCGCGAATCTCGACGCGGTCCATCAGGGCCGCCTCCCGCATCTTGACCTTGATCAGGCCGGCGGTGAGCCGGGTGGCGTAGATCGGCGCGGGGATGTGTGGCCAGAGATAGGGTAGGCCGCCGATGTGGTCCTCGTGGCCGTGCGTGATGAAGATGCCGCGAATCTTGCCGGCCCGGCCCCGGAGGTAGCCGATGTCGGGCAGCACGAGGTCGATGCCGAGCTGGTCCTCCTCGGGAAAGCCGAGGCCGCAATCGACGACGATGATGTCGTCGTCGGTCTCCAGCGCCAGCAGATTCTTGCCAACCTCGGCGATGCCGCCGAGGAAGATCACGCGCACCGAGTCACTCACGCTTGCATGATGTCCTTTCAGCGCACCGGCGCCGGTGTGCAACACGGGCGACCACTGTGGCCGCCCGTACGGAATCTGGGTCTAGAACAACGTGCCCTGGCTGGCCTGGGTGTTGCGCTCCTTGTCGGCCTCGCGCTTGCGATCGCGCTCGGCCAGCAGGCGCGGGAGCTTCTGGAAATCCTCCTCGATCGCGCCGCGCAGGGATCCGTTGTGGAGGGCCGCGGCAGGGTGGTACATCGGGACCACGAAACGGCCGCCGATCTCCCTCGCCTCGCCGTGGATCTTCGAGATGCGCTCGCCGGGGAAGAACTTGGCCATCGAGAAACGCCCGAGCGTGACGACGACGTCGGGGTCAAGGACCGCGATCTGGCGCTCGAGGTACCGGGAGCAGGCCAGGATCTCGTCCGGCAGGGGATCGCGGTTGCCGGGCGGGCGGTGCTTGACGACGTTGGTGATGAAGACGTCCTCGCGCTTGAGCCCGGCGCTCCCCAGCAGCTCGCCGAGGAACTTGCCGGAGTTGCCGACGAAGGGCCGTCCTTGCTGGTCCTCATGCCAGCCCGGCGCCTCCCCGATGAGCATGATCCGCGCGTCGGGGCTGCCCTCGCCGGGCACGCCCTGCGTCGCCGACCGGTGCAGCTCGCACATGGTGCAGGCGTTGACCTCGGCCGCGATCTCGTCCAGTTGCTTCTGATTCCCGCTTTCCGCCACCTTCGATCCTTTCTTCACGGCACCGAGTATAGCCGCACGCCGTGCCGCCTCTCTCGCATCCGGCACGCCATCACGGCGCAGACGGCCCCCGGCGAGGTGCCGGGGGCCGTCTGGATGGTCCGATCAGGATGAACCAGGACCGTCTAGGGGCCGAAGGACTCGGCGATGGCCTGCACCTGGCCGTCAGCATTGACGAAGGAGACGAGCGCGACGCCCTCTGTCACGCCGTCCGGCAGGGCAACGCCGTAGCTGCGAGACGCGCCCGCGCTGACGTTGTCCTTGTAGTCGGCGATGACCTCACCGTTGGCCCAGAAGAAGACGTGCACCGCGCCTTCGGCGGCGGCGTCGAAGGTGATCGATGCCTCGCCGTCCTCGACCGTGGCGCCCTGGGACGTCAGCCCCTCGCCGTCCGCCACGGGCACATGCCCGCCGAGGGGAACGCCGTCGTTCGCCGACTGCAGGATGGAGAGCGGCGAGTCGACGCTCTGCGCGGCATCGAGCGGCATGACCGGCTCCGCGACGGCCGCCGCCTCGGGCGTGGCGCCTGGGGCCACGGGCGAGGCTGCCTCGGGAGTCGCCGCGCCGAAGTCCTCGTAGATCGTCTTGCCCCAGCGGTAGGGATCGCCCTGCACGCCCTGCCAGGTCGACCAGCCGAGCCGCGTCTGGCCGGTCAGGTCCCGGGTATCGGAGTCGTAGATGAAGATGTCCATCGTCGCGTTCTGCGGGTCAAGCTCCGCCGGCAGCGCGTCGAAGGGGATGAGCGTCTCGAGGACGTAGCCGTTGTAGGGGTCGCTCACGGTCGAGGCGACCTCGAACCCCGGCGCGGTCTGCGCGACCGGGCCCTGATGGGCGTCGGCGTCACGGTAGGCCGCCGGCTCGCCCTCCTCGGTGGTTGGGAAGACGCCGACCTTGAAGGTGCTGGAGGTGTTCGAGGCGGTGCCGAGCGGGTCGATCGCGATCTCGACCGAGTCCGTCCGCCAGTGTCGCTTGGCGTCGGCCTCCGGGAGCACCGTGCCGAGCGTGTCGTCGGTGACCTCGACGGCGACGTAGATGCCCTCGTCCGTCCATGTCACGTATGCCGAGCCGGAGCCGTCGGCCGGGGAGTCGACCGGGTCGCCCTCCCAGACGCGGCTGAGGTCGAGCGCCGTGCCGGTGTACTCGCCGTCGCTGATGACGCCGTCGATGGCCGGCGCGGTGGCCGCCTCCGGCACGGTCGTCACCGGCACGAGGTTGATGCCGGCGTCCTGCGTGGACGTGACGCCGTTCGCCTCGGTGGTGATCGTGAAGGCGTAAGTACCCATGTCGCCGCCCTCATTGGACGTCTTCAGGGTGTCGTCGGTGTTCGTGACCGTGAACGTGACGGCGCCGGCGCCACCGGCGGCCACATCGCTGAACTCCTGCGACGCCGCCTCGGCCTCGAAGCCGGCCGGGAGCTCAAGCGTGACCGTGCCGGAGGCCGGCTCCGCCGCGGTGTTCGCGACGTTGACGGTGATCTCGCGGGACTCGCCCGAGCCGATCGAGAAGACCGGGAAGATCAGCGCGTCCAGCTGGGGAACATTGACCTGCTTGACCCACTCGCGGAAGTGAGCGACCTCCGGCAGGGGTTCGAGCGTGCCGCTGACGGCGCTCGCGACGTTGACCGGCTCGCTGGTCATCCCGGTGAGGTCGCCGGCGGTGACCGTCGCGTCGATCCGGAAGCGAGTGTCGATCTCCGCGTCGGCCGCCGGGGTGACGGTGAACGTCCAGTGCGCGCCCTCGGCGTCGGACGTCGCCTCGCCCGGACCGCTCACCTCCCAGCCCTCGGGAACGGTGAGCTCGACGGTCGCCGGCGCGGCCGGCATCTCCATGCTGTTCGCGAGAAGCGTGGCGGTGACATCGAACGGCTCGCCCGGAGCGACGTCGAACGTCTCCGTCGTCAGGTAGAACTCGGAGCCGAGCGGCAGGCCGCCATCGACCGGCAGCGCCGCGCCGTCGAGGATGGCGGTCGTCTCGGTGTTGGACGGGTCGAACGGCGCCCGGGTATCGATCAGGGTGAAGTAGTCACAGGTGATCTCGTTCGGGTCGGTCGGGGCGTCGGGGAAGACGGCCCAGCCTTGCGAGGCGTACGTCTGCTGCGCCTTGCGCTCGATCGTCGCCCACGTCTCGCCGCCGTTCGCGTCCGAGACGGTGCCGTTCCAGACGCCGAAGATGTAGTCGGTCGGGTCGGTCGGCTGATAGGTGGTCGCGCAGTCCGGCCCCGGCGAGCTCTCGCCCGCCGCGCCACTCTGCAGGATGCGGGACGCGCTCCATGGCGCGAGCCCCTCGTTCTCGATCTGCTCGGGGAAGACATCCGGATTGGCGGCCGAGTAGTAGGCGTCGATCGCCAGGCGGCCCGCCAGCTGGTGATGGCCGTGCTGGCCTGGAGTCGGCGCCGGGTTCATCGTGATGATGACCTCGGGCTTGGTCTCACGCACCACGCGGACGACCCGCTCGAGCGTGTCCTCGTAGCCCCAGACGTCTTCGGTCAGCTGCGCGCTGACGGTGTAGTAGAAGTCGACCTCATCGAGGTTGTAGATGTGCGTGATGTCGGCCATGCCGACGGCATTGCGCTCCTCCGCCTCGCGCAGGAGCCCGAGGGCCGGACCCTCCTCGGTCCCGACGGCGTTGCCGCCGCCTTCGCCGCGGGTGATGGTGATGACACCGACTTCCATGTCATTGAACTCGTGCCACTGTCCGTAGGTGCCGAGCGCGAACGCCTCGTCGTCCGGGTGCGCGCCGATGAACAGGACATCCAGATCGACCGCGCCTTCGCCGGTGACGAGTTCAGGTGTGGCGGCCGGGGAAGCCTCCGGAGAGGCGACTGGTGTAGCGGCACCTACCGGCGTGGCGACCGGCGTCGCGTCTTGCGCGGCGACGGCCGAGCTCATCACCCCGCCAAGGGTCATGAACAGGACCAGCAGTAAGGTTGCCGCATTGCGTGCGGGGGCTCGATGACTCATGCCTTCTCTCCTCGACAGATCATCCCTATGAATCCTGAGACCAGCCTCACCATACGACCACAGGTCGGGAAAACAGGCAATCCCCCAAAGCGCACGGGTGAGGTTCGAGAGCGGGCTGGTTCGCGTCGCCGTAGCCGCGCACCTGGTGTGCGAGGTCGTCGCAGCGCCGCGCTCTCACGGCTGGGGGACGGACGCTCCATCCGGTAGCCCCGGGTCTTGTACCGCACCTGCGGCCAGTGTCGTCGCCGCCAGCCACGGCGCATCGAAGCTGCACGCCCGCTCACCAACAAGCCGCCCATCATCCAGAGCGAACGCGAGGGCTCGGTATGACAGGAAGGCGGCATTGGCGAATCAGAAACGCCGTGGCCGCGAACAGCGCTTCGCGTCGGGTTCCCCGCTGCGCTCGGAATGAGGGTGATTTGGGGTGCGCGGCGTGCAACCTCGACACGCTGCTGGCGGACCTGGCACGCCGGCCACCGCCCGCAGCAGCGAGAGCCGGCGCTACCGGTGCGTGGGACCGTTCCAGCAACGGACGACGCTGGCGATCAGCCGTCCCCGGCCGCAGGTGCGACACCAAGGGCTCGCTCCGCTTCTCGCCTTCGGCTCGGCCGGGGTCCGGGGCTACGGAGCCGCAACGGGCGGACACAAGGTCCGCCCCTACCGGGTACCGGATCATCCTGATCCGAGCCCTACCCCTTCACCGCGCCCTGGGTGATGCCCTCGACGAGCTGCTTCTGGAAGACGAGGAACATGCCGACGAGCGGCAGGAAGATGATCGTCGCGCCGGCGGCGACGAGCGGGATGTTGGACGTCCAGCGCTGCTGGAAGTAGAGCAGTCCGACCGGCAGCGTGTGGTAGTCGGGGTTGATGTTCACCACGAGCGGCAGCAGGAACTCGTTCCACGTCCAGATGAAGAACATCAGCGCCAGCGTGCCGATCATCGGCCGCGCCAACGGGTACATGACCTGCCAGAGCGTCGTCCATGAGCCCGCGCCGTCGACGATGGAGGCCTCCATCACCTCGCGTGGGACCGAGAGGAACGCCTGCCGCATGAGCAGCGTGCCGAACGAGAGGCTGAGGGCGATCTGCGGGAAGATCAGTGCCCAATAGCTGTCGAGCATGTGGAACTCGCGCAGCATGTAGAAGAGGGGCACGACCAGCGCCTGCAGCGGGATGACGAGCCCGAGCAGGAAGTAGGCGAAGAGCGCGTTCGACCCGCGGAAGCGGAAGCGGGCGAAGGCGTAGCCGGTCATCGTCGAGAGCACGACCGAGGGCACCACGACGCCGATCACGACAATGATGCTGTTGAGGAAGAAGCGGCCGAACCGGCCCTGGTTCCAGGCATCGACGTAGTTGTGCCACTGCGCCTGCTCCGGCAGCGAGAAGATGCCCTGCACCAGCTCACCCGTCGTCTTCAGCGAGGCGAGGATCGTGACGAGGAAGGGCGCGATCGCGATCACGCACCCGAGGAGCAGCGCCACGTAGGCGATCACCCGTCTAATCATCGCGCTCACCAAACACCCGCAGCACCAGCAGCGAGCCAATCAGCGTCGTCACCGCCAGCAGCACCGCGATCGCGGTGCCGTAGCCGGCCCGGTTCGAGCCGAAGGCGGAGTTGATCATGTAGAGGGCGAGCACCGACGTCTCGTTGCCGGGCCCGCCATCGGTCGTCGCCTTGATGACGTCGAAGGCGCGGAGGGCGTTGATAAGGTTGACGGAGAGGACGACCGCGATCTCGCGCCGCAATCCCGGCAGCGTGACGGCGAGGAACTCCTGCCAGCCGCTCGCGCCATCCAGCCGCGCCGCCTCGAAGAGATCCTGCGGGATCTTCTGCAGCCCGGCGATGAAGATGACATAGCAGAACCCGTAGGCCGCCCATGCGCCGATGAAGCCGACGGTCGGCAGCGCCCAGGTGAAGTCGCCGAGCCACGTCGGCGGGTTGAAGCCGAGGTCCTTGAGGATGGCGTTGACCGGCCCGAAGATCGGGTTGAGCAGCCAGCGCCAGACGACGCCGATCAGCACGCCGGGCATGATGTAGGGCAGGAAGAGCCCCGCCTGCAGCCAGCGGGCGCCGCGCAAGCGCAGCTGGTGCACCACTGCTGCTGGAATGATGCCGAGGACGGCAGGGAGCAGCACCCAGTAGGGCACGAGCAGGATATTGTGCCAGAGCGCGTCCCAGAACCGGCTATCGGTGAAGGCGTCGATGTAGTTCTGGCCGCCGTTGAAGGTGGCCGTGCCCCACGAGATGCCGTTCCAGTCCGTGAAGCTGAGGATGACCGTGCCGACGGTCGGCACCGCGAGGAAGATGGTGAAGACCAGCAGCGCGGGGAGCAGATACAGGTAGGGCTCCCATCGGGAGCCTGCCAGCCCGCGCCCACGCGCGCGCGTGATCTCGGGGGCGGCCGGAATGGCCGCCCCCGTCAACGTCCCGACGGACTCAGGATTCGAGCGATTTTGCATAGAAGTCTTGCAGCGCCGTCGTGAAGGCCTCGGCGTCCACCTCGCCGGCCAGCAGCTTCTGCAGCTCGCCCGTCAAGGTGTCGTAGAAGTCCGGCGCCGCCCAATCGAGGTAGTGACCGATGGCGTCCGCGTCGAGCGCCGCGTTCCAGGCGCCGTACAGATCGCCGGAGAGGGTGTTCTCCTTGATCGCCTCGGCCGGGATCTCGCCCGAGGGCAGGACGCCGGCGTCGATGAAGAGGTTGCGGGCGTCCTCGCTCACCAGACTGTTGATGAACTCGGCCGCCACGTCCGGATCCTCGGCATTGGTCGTGATGCTGTAGGGGATGCCGACGCCGCCGACGTTCATCACGGTGTCGCCCTCCTCCTGCGGCGGCATCAGGAAGAAGCCGGCGTCATCGCCCATGCCGTCCTTGACCTGACCGGCGGCCCAGCTCCCCTGCATCAGGATCGCGCCACCGCCGGAGGTGAAGAGCGGTGTGGCGTCGTCACCGTTGATGCCCTCGAAGCCCTCGAGGAAGTAGTTGTTGTTCTTCCACTCGATGACCTTGTCCGCCGCCTTGACCATCGACTCGTCGGTGAACGAGGCGTCGCCCCGGCGGTAGATGAGGTTGTCGAGGAATTCGCGGGTCGTGAAGGTGCCCTGGATCTCGCCGAAAAGGTGGATCGCCTGCCACTTGTCGAGGTTGCCGAAGAGCAGCGGCTCGATCCCCGCCTCGCGCAGCGCGCCGAGCAGCGTCTCGAACTCGGCGAAGGTCTTAGGGACGGCGAGGCTGTTCTCCTCGAAGATCTTCTTGCTGTAGTAGAAGCCGACGATCTCCGCCTCCGCCGAGACGCCCCAGAGGTCGCCCTCGCCGAACGTCTTGCCGTCGGGGGAGAAGCGGTTGCGGGCCAGCAGGCCCTCCGGCATCAGCTTGTCCCAGCCATACTCGCTGACGTACTTCTGGATCGACACGAGCTGCCCGGCGCGGATCATCGGCCCGGCGAGCGCCTCGCCGTTGTTGACCTGGGCGACGTCCGGCCCCTGATCGCTGTCGACGGCGCGCGGCAGCGTGTCGGCGATCTCGTCCGGTGTCGCGAAGCCGCGGTGCTCGACCTTCATCCCGTCATGCGCTTCGGAGAAATTCTTGGCCAGCATCTCCGCGATATCGCTGCGGGGCGGCGCGGCCAGCGTGTCCCAGAAGTCGAGCTCGGTCGCATCCTGCGCGAACGACGCCTGCGGCAGCGTCGACGCGCCGAGGGCGAGGCCCGCGGTTACGACGCCCGACCGCTTCAGAAGTTCACGCCTGTCCATGGTCATGTGCGGCTCCTGTCGATAAAGGCTATGCGCGCCGCCGACGTCACTAGCCGGGCATGCGCTGTGGATATGGACCTGCATCATGACACGCACGAGTCATACCGGTCAACGCGGGGATGCCGGAGGTTGGCGGCGGGCAGATCGGGAGGACAGGGAGCCCGCACGGGGTCGGCCACAGCCCGCGGGGGCAGGGCCAACCGTACGAGAGGCAGCCCCCGTATCAGGCGGGCGTTACCGCATCGGCATCGGGAGTCTCGTCGACGATCAGGTCGTCGCCGCTTTCCTCCGCGTCGCCGGTGATACGGCGGATGTCGAGCGTGGCG
>DATLHE010000324.1:0-3823 GCA_035540335.1 Thermomicrobiales bacterium
CGCGTCAGTCGATTGGCGTTGCGATGGGGGTGACGACCGGTGTTGCGGGGGATTCCAGCCGATTCCAGAAGGCATTGCAGTCGCCACTGCAGAAGTCGAACAGCCATTCGTCGAGTTTCCACTCGCCGCTCGCATTCGAGAAGATCACCACGGATGAGACGATCGCCGGTTCCGAGGCGGTATCTTCTGGTGACAGGGAATGTGGATCTTTCGCCCACGACATGTTGACCAGTGGGAGCGCCACCCGCCCATCGTCCAGCATCACCGCAAGTGCCGGATTGTAGCCATACCAGTAACGCGCCATCGGGCTCGCTGGTGATGCCTCGATCTGCTTGAGGATGTTCTCCGGCGCCTCATCGGCGACCACAAGGAGTTGCTCGGGAGCCAGCGTGGGAAGCTGTGCCGAGAGCTCCTGAACGTGCTCCAGCTTGAGCATGTTGAGCTCGTCGTCCGACGTCGTGCGGTTCGCGTTGGCCGTCCGAAGGAAGATGTATGCCGGCGTCTCCAGCGCACGCTGCTGTTCGATTGCTCCGGCCTGCGTGCAGGCATCGTGAACGCGGGCCGTTCGCACGACCTCGGCAACGATCTCCGGGGCGACCGGACCCTGCACGCCGTAGGAACGTGCCGAGACGTCCGGTTCGCGCCGCATGATCTCCGCATACGCTTCGAACGACATTGGCTCGACGTCGCACTCGGTAGCCTGCACCGGCGCCATCCAGTCTTGCTCCGCCGCCGGTGACGCCTCGGGTGACGCGATCGCGGCGCCGTGGGCGAAGGCGGTCGGGGTGACGGAGGGGGGACCGGTCTCGCGCATGCTCACGAAGCTGCCCCAGCCCGCGAGCAGCAGCGCGACGAGGGCCACCGCCGTGACGAACGGCTGGACGTGCGCGGCGACCGGGAGAAATCCGTTCCGGCGCGAGCGCGGCTCGATGCGACGTCGCCACGGGTTCGCCGGGAGGGCCATTGCCGGCTGCGCGAGCGGTCCCGGGCCGCCGGTCGTCGGCGGGTGGTGATTGCCGGCCATGAGCGTTCGCCAGATCGCCGCGCGGCGGGCCGCGTCGAGCGGCTCGGCGTTCGGCGCACCCTCCGCTCCCTGCAGGGCAAGCGCGAAGGTGACCAGCGGGTCGGGATCACGTGCCTGCCTGCCGGTGACGATGGCGTCGAGCGCGTCGCCGAAGCGCTCCTCCTGCTGGTTCGTCATGGTGTCGTCTCCTCCGGTCCGTACTGCGGCGCCAGCAGCTCGCGCAAGCGGGTGTAGGCGCGGAACTGCACCGATTTCACCGCCGCGAGCGTCATCCCGAGCACGGTCGCGATCTCCGGGCCGGTCAACCCGGCCAGACGGAGCTCGACGACCTCGCGCTGACCGTCCGTGAGCTCCGCGAGCGCCTCGCGGAAGGCGCGGCGGAGGTCGCCCCTGATCGCGTGCTCGTCGGGGCCCGGCGCGCGGTCGGCGAGCACGCCGCCGAGCGCCTTCTGCTCGATGGAGACGACCTCCCGCCGCTGGCGGTAGGTGTCGACGAGCAGGTTGTGGGCGATCGAGAAGAGCCAGCTCCGGAACGTACCTCCGCCGCCGGCATCGACGTACTGCGGCATCGCCGCCAGCGCCCGGGTGAAGATCTGGGCCGTCAGGTCGGCCGCCTGCTCGCGGTCGCTGACGCGGCGCAGGCAGTAGCCGTGGACGGCGTCGACGTAGCGTTCGTAGAGGGGCGCGAACGCCGCCGGGTCGCGCTTCGCGAGGTCGATCTCGCTCGTCTCGATGCAGGAGGGCACGCGTTCGGGCGCGTCGGCAGACGCCAGCAGCGTCAGCGTGCTGGTGAGCAACGGGTGTTCGCGGTCGACGTGCTCGCCTGATCGCATGCCCTCGTCCCATGTTCCCCACGTCCGGAGCGTGCTCTCCGTGACTGGGTCAACGTGCGGGTTCGGAAAAGGATTCGGGGGCAAGTATGCAACCCCCTCCGTCATCCTGAGCGCAGCGAAGGATCCCCCGGCGCCGCAGCGCCGGTCTCTCCAGGGGTGTCTATGCAGGAACGCACCTGACGACTCCACCGCTTCGCGTAGGGTTCCCACGCTGCGCGCTGGATGAGGGGTGGTTTGTCGCTGCGCGAGCTTCCTCGTACGGTCGGCCCTTGTGGCCGACCCACGCCGGGTACAAGACCCGGCGCTACCGGGGCGAGCGTTGGCGCTTGCATACCACCGCGGGGGTAGCGAGCAGGACCCGGACGCATGTGCGACACAGCGTCCAGGGCTACCGGGAGAGGACGACCCCGGCCACTTTGGGCCGGGGCTACTGGGAATTGCCTTGGGGCCTGAGGGCCTACACTACGCCGCGCTCGCGGAGGGCGTCGGTGAGGCGCTCGATCTCGTGCTCGGGGTCGTCGACCTCGACCGTCAGGTAGTCGTACTCGTGCTCGCGCAGGCGGATCGTGATGCAGTTCTGCGCGTGGCGGCGCACCCAGAACGAGCGGATGCGCGTGGTGCCCCAGAACTTCCAGTAGGTGCCGGCGAGGATGACCCCGGGGACGTTCGTGCCGGGGAAGCGGATGCCCACCGGGCCGTTCTCGGCATGGCGGAGGTCGTGCTCGACCGCGACGACGCTCGCATACGGAACACGGACGCGCAGGCGCAGCGACCACAGCCGGTACCAGCCCTGTGGGACAACGTCGAACGTGGCGGCGCCGTAGGCGATGCGCGTCTTGGCCATGCGTGAACCGAATCCTTGTGCTGCAGGCGCGGTGGCGGGTCTGGTGACCCCGATCGCGCGAAAGAGGCGTACAGTCAGGTGAGCGACCGATGTCGCCCACGCCAGCATACATGACCGATGCGCATGGTGTGGGCAACCGAAAGTGTGAGCGCCATGGCCAATACCGCTGCTTTCGATGATCCCGCGCGCGGGGAGCGGCGCGACCGCTGGCGGGGCCGCTTCGCCGGCCTGCTCGCCGCGATGGCGATGCTCGCCGTCATCGTCGTCCTGCGGCCGCTGGTCGACGCCGTCTCGCTGCTCGACACGATGGCCGACGCGCTGTTGCTGGTGCTGCCGATCAGCGTTTTCTCGTGGTTCCTGGACGTCTTCGGCCCGCAGGCGAAGACGCTGCTGCTCGTCGGGCTCGTCGTCGTGCTGCTGCTGATCGGCGCCTGGCTGGGCGGGATGTTCGCGCGGCAGACGGCGGGTTCCCGTCGCCTCAGGTGGGCGCAGGCGACCGTCTACGGCGGGGTCGTGCTCCTCTGCACGGCGGGGTTCATGCTCCTCTTCCTCAACGATCGGATGCCGAGCGCGGTCAGTGGCGCGAACCTCCTCCGCAGCATGCTCCTCCTGGCCGTGGCCTCGCTGGCGTTCGCGTTCGTGATGGCGGCGGCGCTGATGCTGCTGCGGCGCTCCGACCCGGCGCCGGTCGCGGCGGTCGACGCCGTCCCTCAGGCCACCCTTGAGGCCGCGACGAGCCGGCGCACGTTTCTGACGTGGGCTGGGCTGCTGGCCGCGACGGTCGCCGGGGTGCTGGTCGTCGGGCAGGAGGTCAAGCGTGTCGCCCAGCGCAAGACGGTCGCCGGGAGCGCGACCGGCGAGCTGCCGCCGGCGATCACCCCGGCCGACGACTTCTACGTCGTCTCGAAGAACTTCGTCGACCCCGACCCGCACCGGGGCGTGGACTGGTCGATCGCGATCGGCGGGCTGGTCGACAGCGAGATCACGCTCTCGCGGCAGGACCTGGAGGCGCTGGGGTCAAACACGTTCGTCTCGACGCTGACCTGCATCAGCAACCGCGTCGGCGGGCCGCTGATCAGCACGGCGGAGTGGACCGGCGTGCCGCTGCACACGGTGCTGGAG
>DATLHE010000325.1:0-15947 GCA_035540335.1 Thermomicrobiales bacterium
TCTCCGTCGAGCCGACGCTGATCGGCACCGGCGCTCCGGCTCGCGCGGACTCGGCGTCCGCGGCGCCGACGGCGTACTCCTGGGCCTTGGGGGCCGGCGCGGATGTTTCGCGGATGGTGTGGACGCCGACGATGACCACGCCCCCCGCCTCGGCATACTCGTCCGCCTTGGCGCGGGCGTCCTGCACGGCGAGGGCGCGGGCCCGGCTGGCCGGGCCGGACGGATCGTCGACGTAGAAGGAGATGCCGTAGACCGCGTTCGCGCCGGCGGCGACCGCCTCGTCGAGCAGCGAGCCGAGGAGGTCGGTGTCGCGCACGATGACGGTCAGCGTCGTCGACACCTGGTAGCCCTGGACGCCGCGGTAGTTGCCGTTATCGTCGTAGCGGGGGATCGGGTAGACGTTGTAGCTGGAGGTCTGGATGTCCTCCTTGGCGATGCCGGCCTTGGTCAGGACGTCGGTCACCGCGCCGATGCGGGTGCTGGCGTCGTCCTGGGCGACCTTGAGCGACTTGTCCTGCGTCTCGACGCCGAGCGTGACGGAGGCGGTGTCGGGCGTGACATTGACGGTGCCGGTGCCGGAGACGGTGATCGTGCTGAGCTCAACCTGGCCGGGAACCGGCGTCTGGGCGCTGGCGCCGGGCGCCCACAGCAGGCCGGCGGCGAGCAGGACGGCGGTGACCAGCGGCACCAGCGTGGCGAATCGGGCGGTGGAGCGAACGGCGCGGAGCATTGAGCAACTCCTTTGGCGATAGGCGTGTCAGCGGGTCGCGCGGACCATGCGCGTCAGGACGAACCAGAGACCGACGAGAACGACCGCGAGGACCCCGAGTCCGATCGCCGTGAGCTCGAGCGGCGACCGGCCGTCATCGTCCTCGCTTGCCGGGGCGGGGCGGGCGTTGGCGATCGACTCGCCCTCCGCCGGCTCCGCCTCCTGAGCAGCCGGCGCCGCGGCGCTGAGCGGTCCGGTGTCGTTGGAGGCGGCCTGGCCCTGATCGACGATCTCGCCCGGCGCGGCCTCTCGTGTCAAGGACGATTCTGCGCCCCCGTTGGTTTCGCCGCCGTTGTCCGTGATCGGACCGAAGAAGAGCGCGCCGGAGATGATGACGAGGGCCATGACTGCGGCGATGCTGAGGGCGCGCACGGTCGGCAGCACGCGCAGCATGGAGGCCGGCTGGCCGGCGGCGGACGTGCGCCGCGCCTGCTCCGGGGTGAGCTGGAACGAGCGGGGGACATCGTACTGTGGCAGCGCGGCGAGTGCCGTCTTGACGCCCGCGAGCTCCTCCGCCTCGCGCCGGCAGATTGCGCAGGACGCCAGGTGCGCTTCCGTGACCGCTCGCTCGTCGGTCGTTAGTTGGTGATCCAGCCACGCATTGAGCGAGTCAATGCTGAGGTGCTGTGCCGTCTCCATAATGTACAGACCCTTTGGCGGGCCGGCGCGATCGCCGGGCCCAGGTTTTGGTGAGTCGCGTGTCGCCACGTGGTGCTGTGGCGGGCGCGGCCACGACCGTTTCGATGCGCGAAGCATCGAGTGACAGCGTGTCCCTCGGACGAAGCTGACCGGCGCGAGCGCCGAGCGTTCATCGGGAGCAGCCAGGGTGGTGCGCCTAGCGGGCGTCCGGTTGCTCAAGGGAGAGACGTACAAACCGGTCGAAGAGTTCCCGGCTGTGCGTGCTCTCCTGCAGCAGGGCGCGGAGGCGGGAGCGGCCGCGGCTGATGCGGGACTTGACGGTGCCCACTGCCACGTTCATCACCTGCGCGATCTCGTCGTAGCCGTAGCCCTGGACGTCGGAGAGGATGATCGCCAGGCGCTGGTCCTCCGGCAGCGCGCCGAGCGCCTGCTCGAGGTGCGAGCTCAGCTCGGTGCGTGTCGCGAACGTCTCGGGATGCTCGGCGCCGGACGCCTGCGACGTCCACTCCGGCTCGACCTCGTAGAGCTCGGCGTCGAGCGAGTCGGCGGGGCGGCGGTTGCGGGCGCGGATGATGTCGTAGGTGCGGTTGGTGGCGATGCGGAGCAGCCAGGGGCGGACGAGGCCGCCACGGAAGCTCTCGATCGCGCTCCATGCGCGGATGAACGCATCCTGGGCGGCGTCCTCGGCCTGCATCGGATCGCGCAGGAGGCGGAGGCAGACGTTGTAGACGGCGCGCTCGTGGCGGACGACGAGCTGGTTGAAGGCGTCGAGGTTGCCCTCCTGGGCGCGCCGCACGAGTCGCTCATCCTCGCGGTTCGCTTCGGCGGCCTGCTCGTCGACGATCGGTTGCGGATGGTCCTGAGGTCGCTCGATCATCGTGCGCGCACGCGTGATCGCCGGAGGAATCTGCAGCATTGATCCGTTACACCCGGTCTCAATCGAATATCAAGGTGTTCCCAGTAATTCATCGTAACCGCCAATTGCGTCATTTTCGTTACAACAACGCGAAATCTTCAGGCAAAATAAAACAGTCCCGACAAGCCTTGACGATCTGCCTCTCCGCGAACGAATCTGGTGCCGCACAACGCCCCGCAACGTGTCCGGTCAGCATCCGCTCCCGGTCCGAACGTCGATCCTTGTGAATCTACCCCGCAAAAAGAGATTCACGATCGGCGATGGACCGGTGGAGAGAACGAGCATCGCGCTCGGCCCCTCGGGACTGTACGGACACTCTATACAATGCGGACGCGGCTGTCAAGCCCCCAATCCATCAACCCTCCGTTGTGGACGACTCCAGCACTATGCGCCATCTCAGCCCGTCATCCCGAGCCGAGGAGCCGTCGCAGCCAGCGAGTCGTGTCGAGGGACCTTTGCGACAGCCTGCGTACCTTCCTCGAAGACGCAAAGATCCGTCGACACGCGGCGTCTCGCTTCGCTCGACGTGCGGCTCGGGATGACGGCGAAGGGCAGGATGGGTGTGACGATCAACTCCGAGCGCAGAAGGATTCCCGTGCGAAGCACGTCCAACGCGGCGCCGCAGCGCCGGTTTCGCCTTTTGGTCGCAACACACGTCGTCCGGGGGGCGCCTTTCCCCTTCGGCGCCGGTTTGCGAGAATGTCGGCCTGACGGCGACGAAGGCGCGTCGCCATATCGATCCAACAAGGGAATACATACATGGCCAACCAGACGTGGAAAGACGACCTCGCGGCGCGAGAGGGTGAGCATCTGAACGAGTTCCTCGAGCTTCTCCGCATGCCGAGCATCAGCACCGAGCCGCAGCATGCGGAGGCCGTGAAGGAGACTGCCGATTGGGTGGCCGACCGGCTCCGGAAGGCCGGCGTGCCCGAGGTGGTAATCGCGGAGTCGAAGGGGCACCCCTCTGTCCTCGGGCGCTGGCACGTCGCCGATGACCAGCCGACGATCCTCATCTACGGCCACTACGACGTGCAGCCGGTCGAGCCGCTCGATCTGTGGGTTTCGCCGCCGTTCGAGCCGGAGCTGCGTGACGGTACGATCGTCGCCCGCGGCTCGTCCGACATGAAGGGCAACCTGCTGACCGCGGTGCAGGGCGTCGAGGCCGCCGCCCGGGCCAACGGGGGCCAGCCGCCGATCAACGTCAGCTTCATCTTCGAGGGTGAGGAGGAGATCGGCAGCCCGCATTTCCGCGACATCATCCGCGAGCACAAGGACTTCCTCCACGCCGACGCGGTCATTTCCGCCGACGGCGGGCAGTTCAGCGAGGACACTCCCTCGCTTGGCGTCTCCCTCAAGGGGCTCGGCGGCGTCCAGGTCAACCTGACGACGGCCAACACCGACCTGCACTCCGGGTCCTACGGCGCGTGGGTGCCGAACGCGGTGCAGGCGATGGTCCAGCTGGCCGCGACATTCCACGACAAGGACGGGCGCGTCCAGGTCGCCGGGTTCTACGACGCGGTCCGCGAGTTGACGCAGGCGGAGCGGGACGAGGTCGCCCTGCTGCCGATCGACGAGGAGGAGGCGAAGCAGAAACTGGACGTCGACGCCCTGTGGGGCGAGGCCGGCTTCTCGCCGCGCGAGCGCCAATGGACGCGCCCGACGCTCGACCTGAACGGTATCTGGGGCGGCTTCCAGGGCGAGGGCGTCAAGACGGTGACGCCCAGCCAGGCCCATCTCAAGATCACCTGCCGCCTCGTTGCCGACCAGGATCCGGCGAACATCGTTGAGCTGATCCGCGCCCACGTCGAGGCCAACCGGCCGCCGGGCGCGACGGTCGAGGTCGTGCCGCTGCCGGGCTCGGCGCGGCCCTACGCGGTGGATCGTAACCATCCCGTGTTCGGGGCGGTCAGCGACATCCTCTCGGAGCTGTACGGGAAGGATCCGGTGATCGTCCGGGCCGGCGGCACGGTGCCGGCGACCGGCATCTTCCAGGACGAGCTCGGCGTGGAGACGATCACGCTCGGCTGGGGCCTGCCGGACAGCAAGGCCCACGCGCCGAACGAGTGGTACCGCGTGGAGGACTACAACCGCGGCCGCGTCGGGTACGCGATGCTGCTGGAGCGGTTGAAGAAGTAGTGCGCCAGGTGTTCCATTCGACCGCGCATCAAGCAATCCGTCATCCTTCTCTCACGCTCAGGATGAGGATGTAGTAGTAGGTCCGCAGCTTCGCCGGGAGATTCCTCCCCTTTGCTTCGTTGCGGTTCGGAATGATGGTTCCCTCGATCTTGGGCCCGATGACGACGCGAGGAGGGGAAACCTTCCTCGCGTCGTCCTGTTTCTGAAGCTTTTGCTTGCCTTGTTGCAGTTTTGATACGCCTCCGGGCATGTCGCAATGCCTCTGCGATGGGCCTTCCGGTAGCGTGGATCCTGATGAACGGGCCTATGTGGCCCCTTGGGAAGGAACGCCATGCTTGTGCTCGTCGCCGTCGGAAGTCGCCATGGAAGCACGCAGGGGATCGGAGAGCGGTTGACCGCCGGCTTTCGGGCGGCCGGGCTCACTGTCGACGTGCAGGATGCCGCGCGCGTTCGCAGCGTCGCGCTTTACGATGCCGTGATCATCGGCAGCGCCGTCTACATGGGACGATGGACGTCCGAATCGCGCGACTTCGTCGCCCGGTTCGCCGCCGAGCTCGCCGTGAAGCCGGTCTGGATCTTCAGCAGCGGGCCGCTCGGGAACCCGCCCGGGCCAGTCGAGGTGCCCCGCGATCACATGACGACGTGCGAGGCCCTCATGGTCCGCGGCGAGCGCATCTTCGCCGGCCGGCTCGTGCCGGCGCAGCTCGGCATCGGGGAGCGCCTGATTGCCAAGGCGGTGCATGCGCCAGCGGGCGACTACCGTGACTGGTCCGCGATCGACGAGTGGGCGGCCGAGGTCGCCGGTGCGTTGACGGTCATTCATGCTGGGGCGACCCGGCCCTCGTTCGAGGAGCGGCTGCTATGACGCGCCACGCGCTCGCCGGGTGGGCATCGATCGCCCTGGGCGCCGGCATTGCCATCGGCGCGGTCCTCGGGCCGCTGGTGACCGGCGTCATCCGCTTCCGCACCTCCGTCAACGCCGAGAACCAGTTCATTGGCGGCGAGGTCGTCTCGCTGGCCGTCGTCGCGCCCGCGCTGGTGACGGCCGGGGTGCTGTGGCTCCGCGAGGTGCGGGTTGCCCCGGCGCTGGCGGTCGGACCCGCGCTCTACGCGGTCTATACCTATGTCACCGCGGTGCTCGGGCAGGAGTACAGCCGATATCCTGGCAACGTCGAGAAGTTCTTCCTGCTCTACGCGGCGCTGATGGCCGGTGGCGCGGCGGTGGCGACGATGGCCGGCGCGGCGCTCGTGGGCATGGAGCTGCCGCCGGTGCCGGACCGGCTGCGGCGGTTCACCGCCGGGCTGTTCCTGGTCATCGGCGCCTTCTTCGCGCTGGCCTGGCTGGCGCAGATCCGGCTGGTCTATGCCGGCGAGCCGCCGATCGAGTACGAGGAGGGGCCGACCCTCTTCTGGCTGATCAAGCTGCTGGACCTCGGCTTCGTGATTCCGGCGTTGGTCGCCACCGGTATCGGCCTGGTGCGGCGGCACCCGCTCGCCACCCCAGCGGCGTACGCGATGGCGACGTTCGCGACTTGCATGGCCCTGGCAATCGCCGGGATGGCGGTCGCGATGGAGCTGCGGGGCGATCCTGCCTCCAGTCCGGCGATGCTCGCGTTCGTGCTGCCGGTGGCGGGCGTGTTGGCCGTGGTGACCGCGAAGCTGCTCGGCGCGTTGGTGGATGTTCGCCCGTGGGCGAAGGGCCGTCTTGGCCCGACCGTGGACTGGAGAGCGCCCCATGCCCGCTAATGGCCACCGGCCGCCGGTTGATGCCGGCGACCTTCTCGCCGATCTTGTCTTACTCTATGCACACGAATCGATGGCGCGACCGTCGCGCCTGCCGTGTGGAGCGGATGTGAACAAGCGCGCGAGTGAGACAAACGCCGGATCGGTCGAGTCGCCGATTCATGGCTTTGCGCTGATCGCGGCCTATGAGGCCGCGCTGGCGGTCGCCTCCGAGGTGCGGCTGGAGCCGGTGCTGCAGCGGATCGTCGATCTTTCACGTCACGTCGTGCCGGCGAAGTACGCGGCGCTCGGCGTCACGGGTGAGGATGGCCGCATCGAGCAGTTCATCATCTCCGGCCTGACGCCGGAGGAGATCGAGCGGATCGGCCCGTTCCCGCAGGGGCACGGGCTGCTCGGGCTGATCATCTCCGAGAACGAGCCGCTCCTTATTGACGATATCTCGCAACACCCGGAGTCGGTCGGCTTCCCGCCGAACCATCCGCCCATGCGCTCGCTGGTGGGCGTCCCGATCGGGCTCAACGGAAGGCCGATCGGGAACCTCTACCTCTCCGAGCGCATTGACGGGCAGCCGTTCACGCCGGAGGATCTGGCGGCGCTGAAGGTGCTCGCCGAGCACGCCGCCGCGGCCATCGATCGCGCGCATCTGTATCGCAACGTCGAGCGCGGCCAGCAGCAGGCGGAGGCCCAGCTCTCGCAGCTCCGTGTCATCCTCGATAACCTGCCGGCCGGTGTGCTGGTCATGCGACGGCCCGACGCGGGGATCGAGCTGGGCAACACGGCGGCGACTGAGATGATCCTCGGCCCCGGCGCCACATCGGTCGCGATTCCGGTCGTCAACCGGGACTTTACCTGGCAGAGCGCCGACGGGCTGCCGTTGGCACGGGACCAGCACCCGGGGATGCGTGCGCTTCGCGGCGACGTGGTGCAGAACCGGCAGCTGAGTCTTCAGGTTGCGAGCGGCCAGTCCGTGCCGGTGCTCGTGCAGGCTGCGCCGTTGCGCGACGGCGCGGGACGGATCGAGGGTGCCGTGGTGGTCTTTCAGGACGTCTCGCGGCTCCGGGCGGCCGAGCAGATCAAGGACGATTTCCTCTCACTCATCTCGCACGAGTTCCGCACGCCGCTGACCGCGATCCACGGCGGCGCGTACCTGCTCTCGCAGCAGGGCGACGTGCTGGATGACGAGACGAAGCACGAATTGCTCGACGACATCGTCTCGGAGAGCATCCGCCTTGACCGGATGCTCGGGAACCTCCTGAGCGTCGCCGAGATCATGGCGGGGCGCTTCCGGGCGTCGACCGAGCCGATCCTGATCGGTGCGCTGGTGCAGTCGGTGATCGACGAGTTCCGGCGCCGCGCGCCGGCGTTCACGTTCGCGCTCGATGTCCCGGCGGGCGTGCCGGCGGCGGAGGGCGATCCCGCGCTGTTGGTGCAGATCCTCCGAAACCTCTACGAGAACGCAGTGAAGTACTCTCCCAACGCGAGCGCCATCCACACGACGGCCCGAGCGCATGGCCGCTGGGTGTCGATCGACGTGCGGGACGAGGGCTCCGGCATTGCGGCCGAGCATGTGCCGCATGTTTTTGAGCGTTTCCGGCGGCCGGGCGCCGACCCCACCGTGCGCGGCATGGGGCTCGGGCTCTACTTGAGCCGGCTGCTCATTGAGGCGCAGGAGGGGCGCATCCACGCGAGCTCGCCGGGCCCCGGCCAGGGCGCGACGTTCACCGTCGAGCTGCCGATCGCCCAGGAGTGGAGCGCCGGGACCGCGCCGATCGCAACCGAGGAGAGAGGACGTGCGGAAGCGTCTGATTCTGATCGTCGATGATGAGCCGCCGATCGTGCGACTGGTCAAGGCCAAGCTGAAGATCGACGGCTACGAGGTGTTGACGGCGACGCGCGGCGACGAGGCGCTGCGCATCCTCGAGGACGAGGTGCCCGATCTTGTGGTGCTCGACGTCATGATGCCGGACATGGACGGCTTCGAGACGCTGCGGCGCATCCGCCAGCACAGCCATGTGCCGGTGATCATGTTGACCGCGCGCGGCAGCGACGCCGACAAGCTGAAGGGCCTGCAGAGCGGCGCCGACGACTACATGACGAAGCCGTTCAACCCGGACGAGCTCGAGGCGCGCATCAGCGCGGTGCTGCGCCGGACGGATGGCGCGGTCGCCGTCGGCGCGGGGCCGGTGCTCAAGTATCCCGGCGTGGAGATCGACCTCGAGCGGCGCCGCGTGACCGTCGACGGTGAAGAGATCCGCCTCAGCCGGACGGAATGGGAGCTGCTGGCTCAGCTGGCGGGCAACGCCGGACGGGTGATGATGCATGCAGAGCTGCTGAGCCGCATCTGGGGGCCGGAGTATCGCGACGAGGCGCACTACCTGCGGACGTGGGTGAGCCGCCTGCGCGCGAAGCTGGAGCCGGGCGAAGACTCGCCCGCGCTGATCACCACTTACCCGGGGATGGGCTACCGGTTCGAGGCGCCCCCGGCGGAGTAGAACCGGCGTTGTCGCACGCCACAATGTGAACGTCTCTTGATTCCGAGCTCTCGTCTTTTCAAAGGTGCTCACCTCCCCCCGTACACGCAGGAGGTGAGCACCTTTGGATTCGTTGGAACGAGATGATGGTTTGGGCGCCTGCTCATCGACGTCGCGTTGCGGCTTTGTCATGCCGCGCGGGATCAGCGTGTCGCGGGCGACATGCTTCGCGGCGTAGCCTGCAGGCGAGGCGGGGACGTCTCGCCCCGCATCGCGAGGAGGCACGCTCATGGACACGCGGCCACGCCCGGACCTGAAGACGTACCTGCGGATGGTCGTCGGGCTGATCTGGATCGCCGGCGCCGTCTACAACGCGCTGTGGACGCTGCGGCACACGGAGTTCTTCGGCGACGAGGGCATCGCGCGGGACGCGACTCTGCCGGTCTACCGCTGGTTCTTTGGCGACGTCGTCGCCGCGGCGCCGGTGGCCTGGACGCTGCTCTTGATCGCGGGCGAGGTCGCCATCGGCGTGCTGACGCTCGGGACGGGCATCCGCGCCAGGGCCGGGCTGTGGGGTGGCATCTTGTGGAGCCTGTGGCTCTTCCCGATGCTCTGGCCCTACACGATCATGATGGGCCCGTATGCGCTGCTGCTCGCCTGGCTCGCACGAGGCGACCAAGACGTGAGCCTGCGCGATCTGGTGGGACGCCCATTCCAGTGGCGCGGACGCGTCCATCGGGAAGGCGCCTGGGCGGCGGAAGGGAGGCCAGGCGATGGCCGGTGAGGCACTGCGTGCAGATGCGTCGACATCCGTCGTCCGCCGGGCGCTGCTCGGCGTGGAGGTGTTCTCGGGATTGAACGCGGTCGCGGGCGGCGTCGGCCTGATCGTCAACGGGCTCGGCATCCCGAAGGACCAGCTGGCCGGGACACCGTTCGACAGCTTTCTCGTTCCCGGGCTGCTGCTCTCGCTCGTGGTCGGCGGAAGCATGCTCGGCGCCGCGCGGGCCGTCTGGACGCGCCATCCGCGTGCCGGGCTGGTATCGATGGGCGCGGGCGGCATCATGCTCGGCTGGATCGCGGTCGAGTCGGTGATGATCCACGACGGGCGGCCGCTTCAGGTCACCATCGCTGCGTTGGCACTCGTCACGCTCGCCCTGGGCTGGTGGCTGGACACGCGCGAGGCGGCGGCCGGGTAGGCGCACCGGAAGGTGTCGTGTCTCCGCGCGGTCGTTCGCTGTAGACTTGTGCGGACACGCGCGGTTTCCTGGGTAAGAGAGTGGCACCCACATCGAGATGTGTGAGCGCACGGACCGTCGATCCCCGAATCGCGACGACGAACCGGCGGTGCATGCGATCGCTGGCGGTGGCAGGGAGCAAGGGTGGATTACGTCGTCTTCGGCATAGGCTTCGGCTCGACATTGGTGCTCCTCGGCTGGGCGTTGCGCACGTTCGGTCCTGGCCTGCGCTTCCGGGAGCCGGAGGACGGCGAATCGGTGCTCAGCGGCGAGGCGCTCCTTGGCAAGCTCTCGTGGACGCGCTTCATCATCGCCTGCGGCGCGGTGCTCGGCTCCGGCGGTGCGTTGATGGTCCTCGCCACGATCGCTACCGTCATCGTTGGCCCCAGCGACCGCACGGGGACGATCGTCGTCCTCAGCTGCTTCTTCCTCATGCTGATCGCGGTCTGCGGCTGGGCGTGGCTCTACATCGGGCGCTACGGCACGCATGGCATCCTGCCGCCGCGCACGCAGCCGGCGTCACCGCTGCGCTCAACGCACCAGGCGTCCGCATCTGCCCGGCCACGGCCGCGGGAGGATGCGTTCATCGGCCCGCCCGCGCCACAGCCCGCGCCGGTCGCCGAGGAACCCGTCGTCGAGCCGTCGTACGTCGCGGCGGAGCCGGAGGATGCGGTACTGGAGGAAGAGACAATCGTCGAGGCGGCTGATGCGGCCGATGCCGAGGGTGCGCCGGAGCACGTCGCCGCCGGCGAGCCAGCAGGCGCGGTCCAGACGGTCGCCGTCAGCGAGCCGGACGTTCCGGAAGGCGATGTTGTCGTTCGCGACGACCACCACGAGCCAGCGCCTGCGGAGGAGCCCATCGAGCGTCCCGAGGCCCCCTCGGTCCACGAGGATGGGTCCGAGACGTACGTCGAGGTGCTGCCACGGACGTCGCCCGAGGAGAGTGGCCGCGCCGAGGCGCTCCGCAACCTCCGCATGCGCCGCAACTCGCGGCTGTCGTCCGACGAGCCCTGATCTCCGGCGCGTGTTGGCACAACACGTGCATATGTCGTCTCCGTGAGCGGCGCACCTTTTGGCGCCGAACGGTCATCGGCCGCGCGAGTGGCTGCGAACAGGGAGACGCGAGAACATGTGGGATTTCATCGGGTTCATCATCACCGGCATCGTCGCCGGGTGGCTGGCGGGCGTCGTGACGAAGTCCGATCGCAGCATCTGGGGTGACTTGGTGCTTGGTCTTGCCGGCGCGGTGGTTGCCGGCATCTTGACCGACGGGCTGGTCAACGGCGACAACCTGATCGTGGCGATCATCGTCTCGGCGATCGCAGCGATCATCCTGGTCGTGCTCAAGAACATGATCATGGGTCGCAGCCGGACCGCGTCGTAGACGCCACACGGCAGATGACCACACAGGGGAGGGCGAATGCCCTCCCCTGTTCGCGTTCCGGCGCTGCGACGACGTCCGTGGAGCCACGCGCCGGTGTCGTAGGGGCCGACCCCGGAGGGTGCTGGCCGAGCCGAAGGCGAGAAGAGATGCGAGCCCCCGGGTGAGCCCCGAGAGAGGCGAAAAGCGGAGCGACCCCTTGGCTTCGCCTCGGCCGGGCGACCCTTTGCTGCGCTCGGGATGAGGGGGATAGTAGGAACGAGGGCACACGCCCTCTCCTGTCCTGCGTCCCGATGGGGGTCAGCCGCGGGCGGCGGCGCGCCGGGCGCGGGCGACGGCGGTGAGCGATCCGAGGAGGCGGACGCTCAGGTCCGCCAGCAGAGCGAGGGCGACGATCGCGATCAGCCCGGCCAGCACTTTCGCCGGGTTGTCGGTGCTGATGCCCTGGAAGAGCAGCTCGCCGAGCCCGCCGGCGGTCACCCACCCGCCAAGGACGGCCAGCCCGATGATCGTGACCAGCGCGATGCGCACCCCGGCGAGGATCACCGGCAGCGCGATCGGAAACCAGACTCGTACCATCACCTGGGCCTGGGTCATGCCGATACCGCGGGCCGCCTCCAGCGTCGCGGCGTCGACGCCGCGCAGGCCGGTGATGATGTTCCGCACCAGGAAGACTTGCGCGTACATGACGAGCAGGATCAGCGTCGGCCGCAGGCCGAGCCCCTGGGACGGGATCAGGAACGCCAGCATGGCGAGGCTGGGGATCGTGTAGAGGAAGCCGACCGACCACAGCACCGGCTGGCGCACAGGGCGCAGCCAGATGCCGATCACGCTCAGCACGATCGCGATCGGCAGCGCGATCAGCAGCGCGCTGATCGAGATCCGCATGTGCGCGACGGAGAGTTCCCAGACGACGTCGAAGTGCTCGCGCAGGTAGCTGAGGTCCATCGGCGCTATCGCTCCGCCGGCGCGGGTTCCGGCGCGGCGACCTGCGGCGGGGCGGCGGCCTGCTGGATCGAGTCCATCGAGAGCGTGCCCGCCGGGTGGCCATCCTCGTCGAGCACGACGATCCGTGGAAGTCCGCTGTCGACCAGCATGCTCAGCGCGTCGCGCAGGTAGGCATGGCTCGAGACGCTCGGCGCGTCCAGCGCGGCGCCGTTCGCCAGCGGCTCGATCGCCGCGGCGACGGGCATCAGGCTGAGGCGGCGGAGGACGTCGTGCGCGCCGACGAGGTCGGAGACGAACGGGTCGGCCGGGCGGGTGACGATGTCCAGCGGCGGCGCGACCTGCACGATGCGGCCGTCGCGCATGATGACAATGCGGTCCGCGAGGCGCACGGCCTCCTCAATGTCATGGGTGACGAAGAGGATGGTCTGCGAGAACTGCCTGTGGATGCGCGCGAGTTCCTCCTGCAGCCGGCCGCGGGTGATCGCGTCGAGCGCCCCGAAGGGCTCGTCCATGAGCATCGTCGGCGGCTCGGCGGCCAGCGCCCGGGCGAGGCCGACGCGCTGCTGCTCGCCGCCGGAGAGCTGCGCGGGGTAGCGCCGCGCGTATTTCTCGGGCGGGAGGCCGACCAGCTCGAGCAGCTCGTTGACGCGGGCGGCGACCCGCTGCTTGTCCCACTTCAGGAGCTTCGGAACGACGGCAATGTTGTCCGTGACGCGCATATGCGGGAAGAGGCCGGTCTGCTGGATGACGTAGCCGATGTGGCGGCGCAGCTCAGACGCTTTCAGGCTCTGGACCTCCACGCCGTCGATGTAGATCTGGCCGGCGGTCGGTTCGTAGATGCGGTTGATCATCTTGAGCAGCGTCGTTTTGCCGGACCCCGAAGGACCCAGGAGCACCACGAATTCGCCCGGCGCGATGTCGAGGTCGACCGCGTCGACGGCGGGGGTGGCAACGCCCGGATACTGTTTCGTGAGGCCGCGCAGGGTGATCGCACTGCCGGATCGCTCGTTCGTTTGGTCTGTGGCGGCAGTGATGGCGCACCTCCTGGTGCGGATGTGGGGGACGGCGCCGGTGGCGACCCGGCACCGTCAGGATACACGGCCCAGAATGGGAGTGGGCGTTGCAAAGGAAACCGTCATCCTCAGCGTTAGCGAAGGTTCCCCCTGCGAAGCCGGTCATCCGTTCGAAGGATCCGAGTTGGCGGGTGCGCTTCGCGCAGGGTTCTCATGGCGGAGCCTGGAAGGCGAGAAGCGAAAGGCCCGCTCCGCTTCTCGTCTTCGCCTCGGCCGGGCGAGCCTTTGCTGCGCTCAGAATGAGGTGCGTCGTGTTCGCGAGACCGACTTGCCTCCTACCCGCCGAGGAACCCGTTGTCCTCGAGATACTGCTTCGCGACGTCGGCCGGCTCCTGCTTCTCGTCGCCGTCGACCTTCCAGTTGAGCGACGAGAGCACCTCGTCGGTGAACGTCGTCGTCACGGCGTTAAAGAGATCGGTGATCTCCGGATAGGCGTCGAGGATCTCCTGCCGGACGACCGGCGCCAGGTTGTACGGCGGCCAGAGTCCCTTGTCGTCCTTGAGCAGCACGAGATCGTACCCACTGATCTGGCCGTCCGTGCCGAACGCCAGCACGACCTGCGCCTGGTCGTCGAGCAGCGCCTGGTACTTGAGCCCCGGCGCGACCGGCAAGACCTCGATGTCGCCGAAGCCCTCGCCGTAGACGCGCTGCAGCCCGAGCAGGCCGTCCTCGCGCTCCGGGAAGTCGGCCGGCGCCGAGATGATGTAGTCGCCCGCCTGCTCCGCCAGCTGCGAGATGGTGGTGATGCCCGTCTCCTCCGAGAAGGAGCGCTTCACGGCCAGCGCCTGCGTGTTGTTCGCGGGGGAGCGCTCCAGCCAGACGAGGTCGAACTGCTTTTTGTACTCCGCCTTGACGGTGTCGTAGACGAGCTGCGAGAGGTCGCCGCCGGCCGCCGGCGTGGCCGACGGCGTGCCCGTTACGGGGGAGGCGGCCGGCGTGGCGCCGCTCTGGAGGCTCTCCAGCGGGATCTTGAGCACCTCGGTCAGCGCGGTGCCGGTGTACTCCGGGTAGAGCGAGATGTCGCCGCTGACGAGCGCCTGCTGGGCTATCTGGGTGCCGCCCAGATTCGTTCGGTCCTCGGCGGGGATGCCGGCGTTCTTCAGCAGCTCGAGATAGATGTTGCCGACGATGAACTGCTCGGTGAAGTCCTTGGAGCCGACGTAGACGGTCGTGTCCTGGGCCAGCATGGTCTGCGGTCGCGTCGCCAGCACGGATGCGCCGACGATCGGCGCGGCGGCAGTGCCCTTGATAAGCGATCGTCTGGAGATCATGGAGGTCACGTTCCTTCCCTTGGCGAGTCCGGCGCCATGCCGGGCCCGCATCTTCGGTGCGACGCCGCACCGGTCTAGGTGGTGGTCGTGGGCGGTGTCACGAGCCGCTCGATCCCGCCGAAGACGAGATCGGTCGCGAGGACCAACAGCACGATCGGAATGCCCCCGACCAGGAGGTAGGTGGTATCCAGCAACGAGATACCGGTCAGGATGTACTGCCCCAATGTCTTGGCGCCGACGAACGAGGCCAGCGTGGCGCTGGCGAGAATCTCGACAGCGGCCAGGCGCATGCCGGCGATGATCACCGGCAAGGCGAGGGGCAACTGCACCCGCAGAAAGACGTGCGCATCGTTCATGCCGAGACCCCGCGCCGCCTCGAGCGTCGCGGCGTCGACATTCGTCAGCCCGGCGTAGGTATTGACGACCAGCGCGGGCGCGGCGAGCACGACGAGCGCGACGAGCGCTGGCTGGGTGCCGAAGCCGAGCCACGGGTAGAAGAGGAAAACGAGGGCGAGGGAGGGGATGACCCGCAGCGCGGAGACGAGGCCGACGGCGTTGGCGCCGATGCGCGGCAGCCGCGAGAAGAGGGTGCCGAGCGGGACGTAGATGAGGACGGCTAGGGCGAGGGCGGTCAGGCTGAGCCGGAGATGCGCCCAGACCAGTTCGAAGAACCGATCCGGCCGTTCCTGCACGAACTCGATCACCTGGCGTGCCCAGTCCATGGAGTCTGCCGGTCCTTTCCCGCGGAGAGTATCGTCCGGAGACCACGCCCCCGGGCGGATCAACAGTATCGCATACGTCGAGATCGGCGATACCCACAAACCGCCGCGCATTTTATAACGCCGCTGCGGGTGGGGTGTCAGATGCGCGGCATGGCCACTTCCGGGGCTTTGACACGTTCTTTGCATCATCGTCGCTATTTCGACACAAAATCCTCACCCGGACACCTGTAGGATATGTCTGAGTCAAAATGCTTTCTGTAGGCGGGGCACCATCCGGCCGAAAGCGACATGGGAATCCACGATGCTGACGGCGTGAAGCGGCGCCGGCAGTGAACGTGCTTCAGGGAGACGAATCCATGATATTCCGCAAGCGAGAGACGGCGGCGCGTCCGACGGCCGACGCCGACGTGATCATCGCCGCGCAGGGCGTGGTCAAGACGTACGACACCGGCACCACCAGGGTGCAGGCGCTGAAGGGGATCGACTTCCAGGTCACGAAGGGCGAGATGGTCGGGGTCATGGGGCCGTCGGGCTGCGGCAAGACGACGCTGCTCAACTGCCTCTCCGGCCTCGACGACGTCGACGCCGGCTCGATCTTCATCGAGCACGAGAATCTCGCCGCGATGGGCGACAAGAAGCGGAC
>DATLHE010000326.1:0-16367 GCA_035540335.1 Thermomicrobiales bacterium
GGGCGAAACTCTGAGCGAGGCGCTGTTCGCGTCCGCTCGATATCGCACACCGTCCGTAGGGGAGGGATTGAACGCGCTCACTCACCTAAAGGGTCAACGACCTGGTGCGCGTTCAATGCCCTCCCACCAGGCCCGGCCTATCGCCTCCCGCGGAAAGTCGTCGCCCGATGCCGGTCAACGACGGCGTTCGGCGTTGCGGCCGGCGCCGGCGCCTGCGAGCCGTCCTCCGGCTTCAACGCCCCCGCGTGATAAACGTTGTTCGGATCCCACAGCAGCCACCCCGAGGCTCCCGTGTCCTCCGCGGCGTCGATCTGGGCACGCACCTCGGCGTCGCCGTACGCCTTCATCCCGGGGAAGCTGAAGTCCTGGAGCCATGGCCGGATCTTCATCGAGTTGCCGTCGAGCTTGGTCACCGCCGACGACATGCTGATCTCGATCGTCTCGTACGGGTAGTCATTCGGATGGCCGGGCAGCGCCAACGATCCGTTCGGCCAGTGCGAGGGATAGAGCATCGGGCTCAGGTAGTCCACGTACTGACCGAGCATCGCGAAGTTTTGGCCGATGCCCAGGTCGTCGTCGACGATCGTCGTGTAGCCGAAGACGTCGGCCGAGAGCTTGACCCCGGTCGGGATCAGTCGCTCGTGGCTCATCTGCAGGAACGTGCCGATCGACCGCTCGCGGACCTCTTGCGTGTCCTCCAGGCCGTAGTCGACGCGCGTCATGTCGCCGTCGGTCGGGAAGCGCACGTAGTCGTACTGGATCTCGTCGAAGCCCAGCGTGGCCGCTTCGTACGCGAGATCGAGGTTCACGTTCCACAGGTCGTGCATCATCGGGTTGACCCAGGCGACCCCGTTCTGGTCGCGCCAGAGTCCTCCGGTCTGGTTGTCGTGGACGCCAAGATAGGGGAACTTCTCGGCGATGTGCCCGTCCTTGAAGACCACCAGCCGCGCGATCGTGTAGACGTTGTTGTCCTGCATCTTCCTCAGCAGGGCGGGCACGTCGATGATCGGGGCGACCGTGCCGGCGTCGCGGAACATCTGCACCTTGGTGTCGTAGAAGACGAGCTCTTCCTTGATGTCGATGACAACGGCGTTCAGCTCGGTCGTGTTGATGAGCTCGATCAGCCGGTCGACGTCCGCTTCCGTGGTGCTGATGTTCGGGTTGTAGTAGATCGCCTTGACCGGCTGGACCTCGAGCGCGACGTGTAGCGGGTCGCCGTTGGCGGGCGCGGGGACGACCTGTTCGCGGTAGCCAGAGGCAAATACGCGAAGCTTGCTGGTGGCCGCGACCTTCCCCGCGTCGAACTGAAAGACACCGTCCTGGCCGGTGAAGACGAAGGTCTCGCCGGCGGCCACCCAGGCGTGGCTCAGCGGCTCACCGGCCGCGTTGGTGATCGTGCCGGCGACCGCGTGCGTCGCATGCGGCGCGGTCGCCGTGGCAGCTATCGTTGGAGCGACGGTCGCCGTCGGCGGCGTCTGCGCGGTGAGCTGCTGGGCGACCTGCGGCGTCTTCTCCGGGGTCGCCGTGGACGCCACCGGCTTCAATTCGACGCTCTGGAGCCGGCTGGAGTCCTTCGAGAGCGTGCCCATCATCGTGACATAACCGTCGCTCTGGACGATCACCTCGCGCGGGGAATCCACCGGGGCGACGCGGACGATGCCGTTCGCGTCGGTGAGGAACGTCGCGCCGTCGACGATCACATCGGCGTTCGCCACGGGCGCGCCGGTGTCATCGTGCACGGCGAGCTCAATCGGACCGGCGCCACGCGTCGCCGCGTAAATCAACGTGCCGATCAGCGCAACGACGGCGACGCCGAAGATGGCGCTGAAACGCCAGGACAGCCAGGGGAGAGGGCGGTCGGGTCGGGTCGGGACAGCGTCGGTTCGAGGCATCGGGTCAGCACCACTCCGCGGGGTATGCAGATGCGTTTCGGTCGAGGAAACGGACCCGGGGCGGATGCGGCGGGGAGCATGGAAGGCCGAGCACGCGAGTCAGCCTACCACGCGGCGGGCCCCTCTCGCGATGGGACGGTATGGGCAGGGACGTGTGGCGGCACGGTCATGGCCGTGCCGCCATCGGGGTTCAGTAGCCGCGCGCCTTGTCGACCTCGTTCTGCAGCGGCTCGCCGTTCTGGAAGCGCACCAGGTTCTCGCAGAAGATCTCGACGACCCGGCGCTCCTTGCGCGCGGAGGCGCCCGCCATGTGCGGGGTGATGATCAACCGGGGCACATCCCACAGCGGGTGGTCCTTGTCCATCGGCTCGTTCTCGACGACGTCGATCGCCGCGCCGGCCAGATGGCCCGAACGCAGCGCATCGGCGAGCGCCTCCTCGACGACGATCCCGCCACGCGAGACGACGACCAGATAGGCATCCTTCTTCATCTTCGCCAGCTTGCTGGCGTCGAGCAGGTGGCGGGTCTCCGCGGTGAGCGGCGCCGCGACGACGACCACGTCCGACTGCTCCAGCAGGTCGTCCAGGCGGCTGGGAGGCCAGACCTCGTCAAGGAACGGCTCGCCGCTGATGGCCTGGGCGTCGACCGCGAGCAGGTTCAGCTCCATGGCCTGCGCGCGCTGCGCGATGCCACGGCCGAGCGCGCCGAAGCCGATGATCCCCATCGTCATGCCGCCGATCTCCCGCGCCGTGCGGTAGAGGATCGTGCGGTCCCAAACATGCGCATGCTGCTGGTCGAGACTTTCCGGCAGGTGCCGGGTCATCGCCAGCAGCAGCGCCATCGTGTGCTCGCCGATCGAGGGGCCATGAGCGCCACGGGTGTTCGTGAGCACGACGTCGCTCTCGACCAGCTCCGGAATGCGCGCGACGAACTCCACGCCGGCGCTCGACGCCTGGATCCAGCGCAGCTTTGGCGCGACCTTGAGGATATCGGCGGAGGGGTGACCGAAGAAGACGTCGATGTCGCCGGCGTTGTCGGCGATCTCGCTCGGCTCACAGCGAACGGCGGTCACGCCCGGAACCTGGCTGATCAGGTCGTAGAATTGCTCACCCTCTTTGGAACACAGCAGAACCTTGAGCGTCATCGTCGTTGTTTCCCCCAGGAAGAATGGTCGGGGCGGACCTTGAGTCCGCCCTTCAGGTCGCCCGTCGCGGCGGCTAATAGCGGACGATCGTGCCCTGCTCGGCGGCGGGCTGGTCAAGACGGCCCGTCCGGTCGGCGGCGGTCCAGTTCAGCGCGACGATCGCTTCCTGAAGGCCGCCGAGCATGTAGCGAAGCTCGCTGGCCAACGCGCAGAACTGGAAGCCCTGCTCGATGCGCATGTTCACGCCCTCGGCGCCAGAGGTGTGCACGCCCGGGGCGACGCCATGCTTCTTCGCGGTATCGCGGACGTGCATGATCGCCTCGACCAGCTCCGGGTGGTCCGCCTCCAGCGGCACGCCGAGCCCGAGGCCCATCGAGGCGGCGAGGTCGTTCGGACCGATGAAGCAGGCATCGACGCCCGGCACGCTGAGGATCTCGTCCGCGTTGTTGACGCCGTCAATGTGCTCGATCTGGACGACGAGCAGCACCTGCTCGTCAGCGTTGCGGTAGTACTCCGCCGCCGAGGTGCCGAAGCTCATGCCGTGGCGGCCGCCGCCCACGCTGCGGTTGCCGGTCGGGGGATAACGGGTGGCCTGGACGGCAAGCTCCGCTTCTTCGCGGCTGTTGACCATCGGCACGACGATGCCCCAGGCGCCGGCGTCGAGTACGCGCTTGACGTTCTCCGCACTGTTCCAGGGGATGCGCACCATCGGCGCGATGCCGGACGCCGCCATGCCGGCGAACATCTGGGCCAGCGTCCGGATGTCGATCGGGTTGTGCTCGGCGTCGGCCACCAGCCAGTCGAGCCCGAGCTTGCTGACGTACTCGGCGGCCTCGGGGGAGGGGAGGGCCATCCAGGTGCCGATGGACGGCTCGCCCCGCTGCAGTCGTTGCCGGACATGATTGATGCGCATGATGGTCCTCACCGTCTGGTGGCTCCGGATCGGTCGGGTCCGGGCCGGGCTGCGTTTGCGTCACGGTACCAAAGAGGTCACCGGCGGGAAAGACCCGGCGAAATGCGACCCGCGCATCGTTGCATTCCCATGAAGGCATGTAACGTGCGCGAACGATCAATGACACGGGAAAGGGGCGGTGTGGGTTGAAAGTTCGTGAACTTTAGCACGATGTTGGCAAGACGCGCGCGACTTGTCACAATACGGGTGCGTTTCCTTCAGATACGATCATTTCTGCATCAGGCCCGAGGCGGAACACCAGCCAGAGGGCCGGGCGGAGCCGTGTGCGTCCGTGAGCGGATGTGCATGCTCGTGCGCGTTCATGCGCATGCGCAGCCCCCGATCCATCCCGTTCCACGCCCAATCACCACCCTCATTCAGAGCGAAGCAAGGGCCCGCCCGGCCGAGGCGAAGCGAGCCTTTGGCCGGTGAACCCTACGCGAAGCGGTGTTCACCACAACTCCGTAACCACGACCGGCCACCGTAGGGGAGGGTTTGAACGCGCTCACCCACCCAAGGGATCACGCACTGAGGGCGCGTTCAATCGCCTGTCCTGCGCAGAGTCGAATGGGTCGTCCCGCGCCCCGGCCACCACGCGCGGTGCGCCGCGCTCCGCACCCCCCGTCGTACGGTCGGCCACAAGGGCCGACCTCCGTGGCGTGGCCATCATGGTGCCGTCGTCGCCGCGCCCCCCGAAGGGTGTGCGCCGTCGGCGCGGCCGCCGGCCGGTGTACGGGCGGACCGGAGCCGGCCCTGCCCCTGCGGGCGCCGCTGCGCTTCGCTCGCGCAGCGGAGTCGAGTGGGTGTCCGCCCTTGTGGCCGACCTGGACGCGAAGATGGCCAACCACCCCTTTACACGCATAACGTGGCCACCTGGCAGCCTTCCATAACCTCGCGAATGCGGCCACGTTTCAGGGACAACCTGGCCACCTGAAAAACCCCGCCACATCAACCAATTCGTCTTAGGCTGCCACCGGCCAAGGAGAATGCATTGGCAGCCTTCCATAACAAAACAAAGCGGGAGGGCAGATCGCCCTCCCGCTGGACCATGACACCCCGGCCATCCGGGTCCTTCGATGATTACGGCTGCGCCGGCGCGGGTTCCTGCGGCCCCGGCTGGTGGACCTGCTCCAGCCGCGCGATGTCGGCCAGCTGGTCGCGGAACCAGACGGTGACGTCGTCGCGCTCGACCAGCCGCTTCAGGGCCAGGGCCCGCCGCTGGCGCTCCGGGATCGGCATCGTCAGCGCCTGGTAGATCGCCTCCGCGGTGCCCTCGATGTCGGCGGGGGCCACGACCAGCGCGTGCTCGCCGAGCTGCTCCACGGCTCCTGCCCCCTCGGAGAGCAGCAGCACGCCGCTGCGCTCGTTGACGAGCGCGCCCTCCTTGGCGACGAGCGCCATGCCGTCGATGATCGAGTTGACCATCAGCAGGTCATACCACTTCATCGCCGCCAGCACCCGCGCGTACTTCTCCCCCATGATCAGCTGGATCGGCTGCCAGCCGGTTTCAACGTTCGCGTACTTGGCGTTGATGCGGCCAACGATCGCGCTCACGTCGTCGAGGTAGTTGCGGTACTCCTCGACGTCCATGCGCGACGGCTGGGTGACGGCGATGAAGTTGACGCGGTCGCGGAACTCCGGATGCATCTCCAGGAAGCGGTCGAACGCCACGAAGCCGCGGATGATGTTCTTGCTCGGCTCCGCGCGGTCCGTGCGGAGGATCGTGAACTCGTTCCAGTGCGTCGGCAAGTAGCGCTCGTAGGCGCGCGCCTCCTGGCTGTACGCCGTGCGCCGGACGGCCTCGGCGTCGATCGAGATGGGGTAGGCGCGGACAGAGGTCATGCGCCCGTTCCAGGTCACGCGGTGGTTCGCGTAGTCGATCTCCGCGCCGGGGACATACGCCTCGCATGTGTACATAAAGCTGCGGGCGTGCGCCGGCGTCTGGAAGCCAACGATGTCGCAGCCGAGCAGGCCCTGGCAGATCGCGGTGCGCATCTCCATCGGCAGCAGCCGCCAGTAGTCGGGGTCGGGCCACGGAATGTGGATGAAGTGCTGGACGATTGCGTTCGGGCGCTTCTCGCGGATGAACTGGCCGCACAGGTAGAGCTGGTAGTCCTGCAGCATGATGATCGGTTCCTGCGCGGACTGCTCGCAGGCGACGAGGATTTCGTCGGCGAACTCCCGGTTCACCGCGACGTAGCCCTCGCGCCAGGCGCGCCACGTCTCGTGCGTGATGTCGGGGGCGCGCGGCGTGTCCCAGAGGTAGTGCTGCAGGAACCAGAGCAGGGGATTGCTGATGACGTTGTAATACTGGTGATAGGCGTCCTCGTCGGGGACGACGAAGCGCAGCTTGAACCGGGAGCCGCTGCCGTGCGGGGTGATGAGCGTCTCGCCCTGGCGCTCGGCCGTTGCCGCGCGGTCGCGGTCGCCCTCGGTCATCGCCGCGGCGATCCAGATCGCCTGGTGGTCCTGAAGGACGGCGCTGACGGCGGTGACGAGGCCGCCGCTGCCCTGGCGGGCGGTGAACGAGCCGTCACTCTGGGCCGAGAAGGTGACCGGACCGCGGTTCGACGCCACGATCAGCGGACGCTCGTCCAGCGTCGTCGAGATCAGCGCCTCGAAGGCCCCGGGGTCGCTCTCGTGCCCGTTCCCCGCGTGATGTTCCGTGCTCGTGCTGTTCGTGCCTGGCACCTCGATCGCCTCCCTCGGCTGGCGCATGATGCAAGCTGCATCCCGCTGCGTCCACGTGATGTGCAAACTCGTGCGGTGTCCCCTCGATCGGTGATCCCGTGCCCTCACGTTCTCGCTTGTCGCATATCTTCGAGTGTAGTGGTGCCATCCATGGCGCGTCTAGGCGGCGGCGCCGAACGGCTTCCGGTCTCGGGCCTCAGCATCGGCTCGCACCGTTCTACGCGCAAGACCGACGCCACCTCTTGCGGTGCGGTGCGCCGGAAAACCCCCTCCACGCCATCGCGCGAAGGGGGGTTCTCGTGGGCATCGTGACGCCGCGATCGCTGCTAGCGCTTGACCGGGTAGCCCTCGTCATCGAGCACCGCCGCGATCTGGTCGAGCGACACCTTGCTCGGGTCGAACTCGAGGTCGATCTGCTTGGTCTCGGCGGAGGCTGTCACGCTCTGCACGCCCGCGAGCTGGCCGACGCTGGTCTGCACGGTCTGGACGCAGTGCCCGCAGCTGATGTCCGGGGCGGTAAGAGTGACGCGTTCGGTCGCGGACTGGGTCATGAGGTGTCCTTCCTGAAATCGTCGTGGCGCCAGGCGCCGTCGCTCGGATTATTATACCCCGTGGGCGTATCTCAGCACATTGTCAGTGGCCTCCCATGCCGTCGGTCGCCGGCATCTCCTGGGTCGCCGCGCCGTTATCGCGGCTGTCGGAGATGCCCATGCCGGTCTGCTCGCCGAGCCAGAGCGCGCCCGCGCCGATCAGGAGCGCGACGATCGCGATCCCGGCGAGGTAGCCCCACTCGCGCACGCGCTGGCGCACCGGCGGGTGGAGGATCTCCTCTGCCGTCCGCGGCCGCGTGAAGTTGCGCAGCCGCAGCGCGTTCGTGACCACGCTGACCGAGCTCATCGCCATCGCCGCGGCGGCCAGCACCGGGTTCAGCAGGATGCCGAACGCCGGGTAGAGCGCGCCCATCGCGATCGGGATCAGCGCGACGTTGTAGGCGAAGGCCCAGAAGAGCCCCTGCTTGATCGTGGCCACGGTGCGCCGCGAGAGCGCGATCGCCGTCACGATGGAGCGCGGATCGCCGCCGATGAGCGTGATGTCGGATGCCGCCATGGCGACGTCCGTGCCGGTACCGATCGCGACGCCGAGATCGGCGCTCGCCAGCGCCGGCGCGTCGTTGATGCCGTCGCCGACCATCGCGACGACCTTGCCGGACGTCTGGAGCTCGCGGATGTTCGCGGCCTTCTGGTCCGGCAGGACCTCGGCCAACACGTTCGTGATGCCCGCGCGCCGGGCGACCGCCTCGGCCGTCCGCGCGTTGTCGCCGGTGATCATCCAGACGTCGAGCCCGAGCGCGCCGAGCTGCGCGATCGCCTCGTGCGACTCCTGCTTGAGTTTGTCGGCGATGCCGATGATGCCGGCCGGCACGCCGTCGAGCGCGACCATCACCGGGGTGGCCCCGGCGCGGGCGATGCGCTCGCTCTCGGCGTCGAGCGCCGAGCGGTCGATGTCGTGGCCGGCCATCAGCGCGGCGTTGCCGATCGCGAGGCGGCGGCCGTCGATCGTGGCGATGATCCCCTGGCCGGTGACCGAGTCGAACTGGCCGACCTCCGGCATCGCCAGATCGCGCGCCTTCGCGGCGGCGATGATCGCCTCGCCCAGCGGGTGCTCGGAGCGCGTCTCGGCCGCCGCGGCGTAGCGCAGCAGGTCGTTCTCGCTCAGCGTGCCGAGCGCGACGACCTCCGTCACCGACGGCCTGCCCTCGGTGATCGTGCCGGTCTTGTCCAGCACGACCGTGTCGATCTTGCGCGCCATCTCCAGCGCCTCGCCGCCGCGCACCAGGATGCCGTTCTCGGCGGCCTTGCCGGTGCCGACCATGATCGCGGTCGGCGCGGCGAGTCCGAGGGCGCACGGGCAGGCGATGACGAGCACCGCGACCAGCGCAGTGACCGCGTAGGACACGGCAGGATCCGGGCCCCAGATGAGCCAGGCGAGGAACGTCAGCGCCGCGATGACCAGCACGATCGGCACGAAGATGCTCGAGATCTGATCCGCGAGGCGCTGCATGGGCGCCTTGGAGCCCTGCGCGTCCTCGACGAGGCGGACGATCTGCGCCAGGACGGTGTCGCGGCCGACCTTGGTTGCCCGGAAGACGAACGAGCCGGTCTGGTTGATCGTCGCGCCGATGACGTCGTCGCCCGCGCCCTTGGTGACCGGCATGCTCTCGCCGGTCAGCATGCTCTCGTCGACCGCCGAGCGGCCCTCGGTGAGCACGCCGTCGACCGGGATCTTCTCGCCGGGGCGGACGCGGACGAGGTCGCCCACGATCACCTGCGCGGTCGGGATGTCCTGCTCGACGCCGTCGCGGATCACCCGCGCGGTCGTCGCCTGCAGGCCCATCAGCGCCTTGATCGCGTCTCCCGTGTGCTTCTTCGCCCGCGCCTCGAGCCAGCGCCCCATCAGGATCAGCGCGATGATGATCACCGCCGATTCGTAGTAAAGGTGGTATGGGATCTCCCACCGCGCGGCGAGATGCGGCCAGAGCGTCACGAATGCGCTGTAGCCGTAGGCGACGCTCGTACCGACGGCGACGAGCGTGTTCATGTTGGTCGTGCGGTGGCGTGCGGCCGACCACGCGGCGTCGTAGAAGACGCGCCCGGCCCAGAACTGGACGATCGTCGCCGCGATCAGCAGGAACGGGGCGAGCGTCCGCTCGCTGATCGGCAGCGGCACGTACATCAGGATCATCATCACCACGCCGATGGCGAGGCTGACCATGCTCTTGCGTTTGAGATCGAGGATGTGCGCGTCGCGCGCCGCCTCGCGGGCGGCCTCCTTGCGCTCCTCCTCGCTCGGCCCGGTGGCCGGCGCCGCCACGGCAGCGACCGGCGCTTTGAGCGCAATATCGCCAGCGTGGTAGCCGGCCTTCTCGACCGCCTCCCGCAGATCCGCCTCGGTGACCGCGTCCGGGGCGAACGTCACGCTCGCCTTCTCGGTCGCGAGGTTCACGGACGCCGCGCTGACGCCCTCCTCTTTTTCCAGTGCTCGCTCGACGCGGCGGACGCACGCGGCGCACGTCATGCCCTCGATCGGGAACGACGTTTCGCTCGTCGCCGTCGCCGGGGCGGCGATCGTGATCTCGCCCGGCGTGTAGCCGGCCTTCTCGACGGCGGCGCGGAGGGTATCGGCGGTGACGCTCCCCGGAGCGAGGGCGACGGTGGCCTTCTCCGTTGCCAGGTTGACGGTGGCCGAGCTGACGCCCTCGATCTTCTCGAGCGCGCGCTCGACCCGGCGCACGCACGCCGCGCAGGTCATCCCCTCGACGGGGAAGGTGGTCTGCACGGTCGATGCCGGTGGCGCCTGTAGCTGGTCCATGGCGTTTGTCCCTGTATCCGCATGCCGCGGTCGAATCCTCATGTCATCATGATACCCCCTCAGGGTATATGAGGCAAGGTTGACGATGCGGTGAGGCGTGGCCAGGGCCCTTCGGTCGTGATGTATCCTTGAGCACATTCGGGCGCGGTGGGAAGGCCAGGTCGATGGATCCCCCACACGATGCGGTGGCCGCAACGCCATGCCCTGAAGCTCGGGGCCAGGAGGGTACACGCTTGGAGGATCTGACGCGTGCGCGACTCGCTCAACGGCCGGGGATCGGTCCCCGGAAAGAGGTGAGCCGGGACCAACCGGGCGAGCCCGAGGAGCGAGGCACCCGGCGGCAATGCCCGTGGTGCGACAGCATGAATACGCGTTTCGTGCAGCGGGGATTCACCGGGCCGACCGACGAGCGCGACCAGTATTTCACCTGCAACGACTGCGGCCGGCTGACGTTCGAGATCGTCTCGCGCACCGTGCGCGACATGCGCCTCGGCCAGTTCCGGGCCGGCGGCATCTTTCGCGACAGCTCGCGCCAGACGAAGTACACGATCAGCCGAGTGCTGAAGGTCGGCATGAACGAGTTCCTGCTCTACGTGAAGCCGGTCCTTGGCCGCCGCGACGCCGAAACCCGACGCTAGACGCGCCCCGCGCGATTGTTATTCGTACCAATCAAGGATGATTGTTCGCCTCGATGAGTGAAGCGCTGCTCCCTGTTTCCACCCCACCCGACACGACCGCTCTCGAGCGCGAGGTCGCCAAACGGCGCACGTTCGCGATCATCTCGCACCCGGACGCCGGCAAGACGACGCTGACCGAGAAGCTGCTGCTCTACGGTGGCGCCGTCCAGCTCGCCGGCTCCGTCACCGCGCGCAAGACCCAGCGCCACGCCGCCTCCGACTGGATGGACATCGAGCGTGAGCGCGGCATCTCGATCACGTCGACGGTGCTGGCCTTCCCCTACAAGGGCTGCCAGCTCAACTTGCTCGACACGCCCGGCCACCAGGACTTCTCGGAGGACACCTACCGGACGCTGACGGCCGTCGACAGCGCGATCATGGTCCTGGACGGTGCCCGCGGCATCGAGCCGCAGACGCTGAAGCTGTTCGAGGTCTGCCGCCGCCGCCATACGCCGATCTTTACCTTCATCAACAAGATCGACCGCCCGGCGAAGGACCCACTCGACCTCATGGACGAGATCGAGCAGACGCTCGGCATGCAGACCTACCCGCTGAACTGGCCGATCGGCGACGGGCCGGACTTCCGTGGCGTCTTCGACCGGGTGACGAACACGGTGCAGCTCTTCGAGCGCACGCAGCACGGATCGCGCCCGGTGCCGGTCGACGTGCGCGACCTCAGCGACCCCATCCTCGCCGAGAAGATCGGGGAGGAGCGCGCCGCGAAGCTGCGCGAGGAGATCGAGCTGCTGGAGCTGGCCGGGACGCCGTTCGACCTCGATGAGGTGCTGGCGGGGCGGCTGACGCCGGTCTCGTTCGGCTCGGCGCTGACCAACTTCGGCGTCCAGCTCTTCCTCGACAAGTTCATCGAGTTCGCGCCGGGGCCGGGGCCGCAGGCAACGTCGGAGGGCGAGATGGAGCCGACCGACGAGCGCTTCTCCGGCTTCGTCTTCAAGATCCAGGCGAACATGGACCCCCGCCATCGTGACCGCGTGGCCTACTTCCGGATCGTCTCCGGCCGCTTCGAGCGCGACATGGACGCCTGGCACCCCCGGCTGAAGCGCAAGGTCCGCCTTGCGCGGCCGATGCGCCTCTTCGGGCAGGACCGCGAGGTCGTTGACGAGGCCTTCGCCGGTGACGTCGTCGGGCTCATCAACCCGGGCACGTTCACGATCGGCGACACGATCAGCAGCGAGAACGTCGGGTCGTTCGCGGCACTGCCGCGGTTCCAGCCGGAGCACTTCGCGCTCCTGCGCCACGCCCGGGCCGACAAGTACAAGCAGTTCCTCAAGGGACTGACGCAGATCGAGGAGGAGGGCGCGATCCAGCTCTTCTACCCGGTCAGCAGCGGCACGCGGGAGCCGATCATGGGCGCCGTGGGCACGCTGCAGTTCGAGGTCGTCCGCTACCGGCTCGAGGCCGAATACAATGTGGAGACGATCATGGAGCCGCTGACATACACGGCGGCGCGCTGGGTGTCGGGCGACGATACCGAGATCACGAGTATTGGCCACGGCCGCGGCCGGATGCGCGCCGAGGACCGGGACGGTCGCCCGGTGATCCTCTTCACCACCGAATGGGATATGCGCTACGCCGAGGAGAACGCGAGGAACGTCACGTTCGCCGCGCTCGCCGGCATCTGAGTCACGACACGGAGCAGGCACACATGAGTGAGACACTGGTTGCCAATGCACTGCCGCATTGGGACATGACGCCGTACTACCCGAGCCTCGAATCCACGGAGTACACGCAGGCGGTCGAGACGTTCACGAATGACCTCGCCGCGCTGGAGGCACTCGTTGCCGAGAAGTCGGCCGACGTCCCGGCCGAGCCGGCGTCGGCTTTCGACGCCGTGCTGGAGGCGTTGATCGGCGTCGCGAAGCAAATGTCGCTGCTCGACTCCTATATCTACGGCTTCCTTTCGGTGAACTCGCGCGACGAGGTCGCCCAGGCGCGCCTGAGCGAGATGCAGATTCTCTCGGTGCGCGTCGACAAGGTGCAGACGCGCTTCACGGCGTGGCTCGGGAAGCTGGACGTCGAGGCGCTGATCGGCGCGTCGGCGCTGGCGGCGGATCACGCCTTCCTGCTGCGCCATGCGAAGGTCCAGGCCGAGCACCTGATGGACCAGGCCGAGGAGGACCTGGCGTCCGAACTGAGCCTCTCCGGCGGCTCGGCGTTCAGCAAGCTCCACGACGACGTGAGCTCGCAGATCATGGTCCCGGTCGAGAAGGAGCCGGGCAAGGTCAAGGAGCTGCCGATGAGCGAGGTGCGCAACCTCGCGATGGATCCGGACCGAAACGTGCGCCGGCGGGCGTTCGAGGCGGAGGTCGCGGCCTGGAAGCTGTGGGCGACGCCGATGACCGCCGCGTTGAACGGCGTCAAGGGCGAGCACACGACCCTCGCCCAGCGCCGCCGCTGGGGCAGCGTGCTGGATCAGGCGCTCTTCCAGAACCACATCGACCGGCAGACGCTGGACGCGATGATGACGGCGGCGCGTGAGGCCTTCCCGGACCTGCGGCGCTACATGGCGGCCAAGGCCCGCGCGCTCGGCGTGGAGAAGCTCGCCTGGTTCGACATCTTCGCGCCGCTGTCGGCCAACGACCGGGTCTGGGAGTGGGACGAGGGCGTCGCCTTCCTGCTCGAGCAGTTCGGGAGCTACTCGGACAAGCTGCGCGGGCTGGCGGAGCGGGCGTTCAACGAGCGCTGGATCGACGCCGAGCCGCGCGCCGGCAAGGTCAGCGGCGCGTTCTGCATGCCGACGCGCGACGGTGAGTCGCGCGTGCTGTCGAACTATACCCCAGCGTTCGACGGCGTCAGCACGCTCGCGCACGAGCTGGGGCACGCCTACCACAATCTCTGCGAGAAGGATGCGACGATCCTCCAGCAGTTCCAGACGCCGATGACGCTGGCGGAGACGGCGAGCACGTTCTGCGAGACGATCCTGCGCAAGGCGGCGATCGCCAAGGGCACCGAGGATGAGGTGCTGACGATCCTCGAGGGCGCGCTGCAGGACGCGACGCAGACGGTCGTCGACATCACGAGCCGCTTCATCTTCGAGCAGGCGGTCTTCGAGCGCCGCAGGGAGCGCGAGCTCTCGGCGGACGAGTTCTGCGAGTTGATGCTGGACGCGCAGCGGCAGACCTACGGCGACGCGATCGCCGACGACCTGCGGCACCCCTACATGTGGGCGGTCAAGGGCCACTACTACAGCCCGAACTACGCCTACTACAACTACCCCTACATGTTCGGCCTGCTCTTTGGCCTCGGCCTCTACGCGCGGTACCAGGCGGACCCGGACACGTTCAGGGCGCACTACGATGACCTCCTGGCTTCGACCGGGAAGGCGGATGCGGCCGACCTGGCGGCGCGGTTCGGGTTCGACGTCCAGTCGCCGGATTTCTGGCGGAGCAGCCTCGACGTCGTCCGCGCATATATCGACACATTCGTCGAGCTGGTCGACCAGAAGCTGGCCCGGCAGTAGTCGCCAGAATCCAGAACGACTGACAATGGGCGCCCCGCAAGGGGCGCCCATTGTCGTGCGTGACGCCCCCCTCCGGAGGGGGCAGGATGCCGACCCTTGGCATCCGTTCTGCTGACCCGCATCCGTGCACGGTCGCGGCACGTGGATGGATCCACGTCACCCGAGAGGAGCTGATCGATGAGCGGCCCCTGGAACAAACGTCGACGCACTGTCCGGAGCACCTGGGTCCGGATGCAGCCGCGGAAGATGGATCGTCATGCCGAATCACGACACGTGCTCGATCGGGGGACGTGGTTAGCCGCCGGCACCCTGAGCGCGGGCGCGATGTATCTCTTCGATCCGGTGATGGGGCGCCGGCGTCGCATCCTTCTGCGAGACCGGACGGCGGCGATGCTGCGGCGCACCGGGCGCCGGCTCGGCCGCTTCGAGCGCCGGATGGCCGCCGATGCCTACGGCTTCCGCCAGCGGGTCACGCACCTTCGTCCGGCCGGGACGGAGCTCCCGAACGATGCTGATCTCGCGCAGCGGGTGGAGAGCATGATCTTCCGCGACCAAACGCTGCCGAAGGGGCGGATCAACATCAACGTCGAACATGGGGTGGTCGTGCTGCGCGGCGCGCTCGAGCGGGACGAGCAGATCCGCGCGTTGGAGATGGCCGCCCGCAAGGTCCCGGGGGTCCAGGATGTCCGCAGCTATCTGCACCTGACAGGCAGTGTCGCGCCGAACAAGCGCCTCGTACAGAACGCGAGCTGAGGTGAGACGCTACGGCAGCGGAGCGGTTGGAAGATCGGGGGTAGACGCCCAGGTCTGCCAGCCGTCGTCGTAGACGCGGACGTTGTCGTAGCCGGCGAGGCGGAGGGCAAGCCAAACGCGCCCGGTGTCAATGCCGAAGCGGCCGTAGACCACGATCTCGTTGCCCGGCGCGAGCTGCAGCGGGGCGAGGCCGGCGGTGAGCTCGTCCCCGGTGAGGAACGTGCCGTCGGGGCGCATCACGAACGGCGCGGGCAGCGACCGCGAGCCCGGGATGCTGCCGAGCGGCACGGTGTCGTTGATCGTGTCCCGGGCCTGCTCCGGCGTACGCACGTCGATGATCACGAGATTGGGATCGTCGAGCGTGTCTCTCAGCTGATTGGTGGCGATGGCCGCCGAGGCGTCCCACGTGTAGGCATCGTCCCAGCTCGGCTCGGGGGTCGCGACGGCCTTCGGCGCCGCCGGGGCGTCGCTGGTCGGCTGCCCGGCTCCCGTCCAGGCTGCCAGGCCGCCGTCGAGCGCCACCGCGTTCGGGTAGCCATTGGCGCGCAGGGCCCAGACGAACCAGGCGGCATGCTCGCTGCCCGCGTTGTCGTACACGACGATCGTTTCGCCGGCGGTGGCGCCGAGGTCGGGCCAGTACGCCGGCAGGGTGTACGGGTTCTCCGCGAGGCGGAGCGTTCGGCCGTAGCTCTCGGAGAACGGGTCCATCGCGTCCTGCCACCAGGCGTGGATCGCGCCGGGGATGTGCCCGGCGTCGTACACGTCCTGCGCGGAAAGGTCGACGATGACCGGCGTCTCGCCGCTCTCGAGACGCTGGGCGAGCCAGGCCGCGTCGACCAGCAGCGACTGCTGGCCGGTGTCGAGCGCGCCGGCCGCGACCGGGCTCACGGCGTCCGCGGCGGTGGCCCAGCGGACGGCGAGGCCGGTCAGGCCGAAGACAACCGCGAAGCCGATGAAGATGGTGGCCATGCGGCCGTAGCTCGTTGACAACAAACGCACGGGCATTCCTTTGTAGGCTACTTCACGATCACGCAGGCTCGCTCACCCGATTCGTCGTCCTGCGGGCCATCTTTCGAGATCCTTCGGCATGCGCAGGACGACGGAGCGGCTGTACGACAACACAGAGGCCAATGATACGCGCCCGTGGGGTCCGGGCAACACAGCGAACGGCGCCATCAACGATGGCGCCGTTCGCTCTTGGGGCCGTTACTGTATCTTGGCGACGCGCTAGCCGTTGGCCTGCTGGATCTCGAAGACGATCTCGACGTCGACGCGAATCTCCGTCGAGCCGACGCTGATCGGCACCGGCGCTCCGGCTCGCGCGGACTCGGCGTCCGCGGCGCCGACGGCGTACTCCTGGGCCTTGGGGGCCGGCGCGGATGTTTCGCGGATGGTGTGGACGCCGACGATG
>DATLHE010000327.1:0-6808 GCA_035540335.1 Thermomicrobiales bacterium
GACAGCGCCCCTCAGGACGGTCCATGGGAAGATCACTTCCGCGACGGCACGCTCTCCACCACCGGCGCGTACCGCGCCGGCAAGAAGACCGGCGAGTGGATGTTCTACGACTCCGACGGCGACGTCACGAAGACGAAGAACCACCGCCCAAAGAAGCGACGCCGCGGAACTCACCCTCGGTAGCCCTGGCCCTCGGTGGCCGGGGTCCTTTTGCCACCGCGGCGCATCGACATCGGAACGATCCTTCGCCCCGATAGCCCCGGACCCCCTGCCGCACCTGTGGTAAGCGCCGTCGCCACGGCCATATGGCCCGGCTGGCCGTCGGTCCCACACTCTGCGGGGTGAGTCCCTACGACGCCTCACGCCCATCCCGACAACGTAGCCGCGCACCCCGAAGGGTGTGCGCCGTCGTCGCGACCTCACATCCCGACCCCGGCCACAGGTGCGGCACCGAGGGCTCGCTCCGCTTCCCGGCCGAGCCCGCAGGGCGAGAAGCGAAGCGGGCCCTTGGCCGAGCGCGGAGCGCGAGAAGCGGAGCGGGCCCTTGCCTGCGGCTCGGCCGGGAAGCGGGGCTACCGGGGCGCACAACGGCAGGGGCGACCACACAGGGTCGCCCCTATCAACCAACGCGCAATTGGCGTGTCATGCGAGATTTGCGGACGCGTTACCTCGTCGAGCGTCTCCAGGCGAGCGCCCATGCCACGAGCCCGAGCGTGACCGCGGCCAGCGCGAGCGCCAACGCATTCTGGCCAGTTTGGCCACCCGCTCCCGTGCTGGGAAGGCCCGTCACGCCGGTCGCGCCCCCGGAGGGCGTCGGCGCCACGGTGCCGGGGGGCGTCGTCGCCGTCGGCGTGGCTGGATCTGGCGTCTGTGTCGGCGCCTGGGCGCGGCTCAGGACGACGTCCAGGGACGTCGTGACACCGGGTTCGACGGTCACGACCCCCGCGTATTCCTCGTAGGGCGAGACGTCCGTGACGTTCACGCTGTAGACGCCTGGGACGAGGCCATCGAACACCACCGAACGCTCGGGCGCGGCGGCTTGGAATGCCGCCACGCTGGCCATGGCGCCGCCGATGGGCTGGCACGCTCCGTCGAGGCAGACCTGTGCTCCGCCCGGGATGTCGCCACCGTCGTCGGTTCGCACGGTGACCTGGACCGCTCCGGACTCAGGCGCCTGCGTGGGCGAGATGGTCGGCGTCAGGGTCGGGATCGGCGTGGTCGGCACCTCGGTCGCGGTGCCGGTGGCCGTCGGCTCAGGTGTGTTCGTCGCCGTGGGTTCGAGCGTGCTGGTTGCTGTCGGCTCTGGCGTGTTTGTTGCCGTTGGCTCTGGTGTGTTGGTGGCGGTCGGCTCGGGTGTATTGGTCGCCGTTGGCTCCGGCGTGTTGGTGGCGGTCGGCTCTGGTGTATTGGTCGCCGTTGGCTCCGGCGTGTTCGTCGCCGTCGGCATTGGGGTCTGTGTGGCCGTCGGCTCCGGTGTGCTCGTGGCGGTTGGCGTGGGGGTGTTCGTCGGCGTGGGTGTCGGCGTGTTCGTCGCGGTCGGCTCCGGCGTGTTGGTCGGTGTGGGCGTGGGTGTGTTCGTCGCGGTCGGTTCCGGCGTGTTGGTCGGCGTGGGCGTGGGGTCCACGGCGGTGATCGCGCAGGAGATGGGGATGGTATCCGTCACGGGCGGCGTCGCATTGGTCGTGTCGATGATATAGCCCGTGAAGTTCATCGTCAGGAACGGGGCGGCTGGCTGGATCAGGTAGCGGGCCTCGTAGGTCCCCGTCCACGGCAGGTTCTGGGCGTCGAACGGCGGGAAGCTGACCGCGAACTGGTCGGGCCATGGCGCCACCGATGCCTGGCTCTGGCTCACGAGGTAGCCGGGCGCCGGCGCCGTGCCGGTGAAGGTGACCGCGAAGGGGACCACGTAGTACCCGTTCTCGATCTTGACGGGAAGACACTCGGAGGACAGGGCGAGCGTGGTAACGGGCGCCGGGCCGCCGAAGGACAGGACGAGCGAGGAGGTCTGCGAGACGGTTCCAAAGATGCCGTCCCAGGTGATGGTGAACTCGTTGGTGAGACCGCCGTTGGCGACATCCGCCGCGGTCACCACGTAGCTGACGCGACAGGTCATCATCGAGTTCGTCCCGACGAACATGCCCGGGAAGAAGCAGAACTGCGGGGCCGGGGAGGACGTCGCCACAACGTTGTCCAGCGACATGTCGCCGGTTTCGATTTTTAGCTCGATGTCCAGCAGGGAGCCTTCGACGATGTCCGCTTCCGCGGGCGAGATGAGCGTTTGGGTCAGGGTCAGCGGGTCCGCCGCGATCTGGAACTCCGGCGCCGGCTGGGCGTTCAGTCCGGGCTCGACGATGGGGGTGGCCTCCGTGGACCGGGCGCTCGCCGCAGGGGCGAGGAAACCGAACGTGACCACGAGCGATATCGTCGCCAGGCACGCGAACACCAGTCTCCGTCTGTACATCGATCGATTCCTGTTCGTAAGGGGCGCATGTGTTTGCGAAGAGCAAACAACGTGGATCGTACGTGATTGACACTGATTACGCTATGGTCTCTCGTCCTGAATTGTTCGTTGTGGATAGACGTCTATACGCGATAACGATGGAGTGATCCTGCCTTGGCATTCGTGCGATGCCGCGGTGTGTCGCTGACGACAACGCGAGGGCCCGTGTCGCGACACGGGCCCTCGGCTTCTGGATGAACGGGTTCGACGTGTGGAGCTAGCCCAGCTTGTCGGCGATCTCCTGGAGCATCGCCTTGTCGATGGGGCCGATGCCCGGCGCGGTCAGCTGTGGCTCCTCCGGCAGGTCGGGCGGCGGCGCCCCTTCTGGCCCGCCATCCTCGACGATCAGCTCGGAGCCATCCTCCGGGTGCGTGCCCTTCCAGACTTCCCCGACCCGGGCGTAGTCCTGCGGGTTGTTCCGGTAGAGGATGCGGTGCAGACCGGTATCCTCGAGCTTCTTCGCCTCGGGGAACTGCTTGTTGCTGATGTCCGGGATCGGGAACAGCTTGCCGAGGTCGGCCCCGGTCAGCACCTCCAGCGCGCGGGCGTAAGCGACAACGTGCACACCGCCCCGAACCAGCAGGTAGCCGGTCATCGCGCGGACCGTCGGGTCATCGGTCGTCTCGTAGACCCGGATCTTGTTCGCCCGGGCGCCGCACTCGAGGAAGAAGTTGTGGAGCAGGTCGAGCTTCAGGTTGCCGCTGGAGAAGACGTTGTCGCCCGTCCACGGCCGTCCCATCGAGTCGATCGGTAGCGCGGCCTGGCCGCTGGCGATGAAGTGATAGGTGTTGCGCGCGTCGACGGCGTCCCGGAGTGGGGCCGTCGAGGGGTCGGTCCCGCGCTCGGTTGTTCCGGTGAGCAGCAGGTTGATGGTGTAGGCGACCAACTCGATATGACTGTGTTCCTCGGCCGCGATGTTGCAGATCAGGTCGTAGTAGGGACGGGCCTTCTCCTTGCCGCGGAAGTTGAAGCTCTGAAAGGTGTAGTTCATCAGCGTTGACATCTCGCCGAACTTCCCGCCCAGCAGCTCCTGCACGGCCGCGGCGCCATTGGCATTGGGATGCTTCGGGATCGGTAGATCAACGGCTACTCGGTCATGACGGGTAATCATGCTGGCCCCTTTCGCGCACGTCCTGAAAGGCAGGACGGCACATCGTGATACGGAGGCAGCCAAGGAGGGGCTGGCTCGTGCGCCTGCCTTTCGCACGGTCGTTGCCACAGCGCGCATGTAGGACGCGGCACGACTGACCCGTTGGAGTCGTTCCTCGAACGCCGACGTATGTCATCGTGCATTGACATCCCTGCATGTCATCGTATAATGACTTACACGCACGACGCCGTGTCTTCCCGCTCGCACAACGCACAGGACAGGTTTCTCTTCCATGGGGCTCGGAGCCGATCGCGCCAGGAATCCACGCGCGATCCTGCCGGTATTGATCTTCGCGACGATGGTGATGTCCGTCATCTCCACCCTCGGCACGCCGATGGTGCCGACCATCGCCCGCGAGCAGGGCGTCTCGCTCGAGGCGGCGCAGTGGGTGCTGACCGTCACGCTGCTCGTCGGCGCCGTCTTCACCCCGGTGGCCGGGCGCCTCGCCGACGGTCCGCGGCGCAAGCAGGTGGTCCTCGCCACGCTCGGCGCGGTCACGCTTGGGTCCGTGCTCTCCGCATCCACGGCCCAGTTCCCGCTCTTCATCTCCGGGCGGGCACTGCAGGGCTTCGGCATGGCGCTCGTGCCGCTGGCGATCGCCGTCGCCCGCGACACCCTGCCGCGCGACCAGGTCCGCACCGGCATCGCGATCCTCTCGATCACGACCGCGGCGGGCACCGGTCTCGGTTATCCGCTGACCGGCGTGATGGCGGCGCTCTTCGACTACCACGCCGGGTTCTGGTTCGCCGCCGGCATCAGCCTCGTCGCCCTCGCCCTGATCTGGGCCGTCGTCCCCGGCGGCTCGCCGCATCCCAGCCGCCCGCTCGACCTCCCCGGCGCGGTGCTGCTCTCGGCCGCGCTCGTCTGCCTGCTGCTGGCGATCAGCCAAGGGCGGACGTGGGGCTGGGAGTCGACGCCGATCCTGCTCCTCTTCGCCGGCGCGGTCGTGTTCACCGGCCTCTGGATCGTCCACGGGTTGCGCGTGGCGCACCCGCTGGTCGAGCTCCGGCTGGCGGTGCACCCCGCCGTGCTGGTGGCCAACGCGACGGCCTTCCTGATGGGCATCGGCCTCTTCGCGACGTCGTCGCTCGTCAACCGCTTCGTCCAGGCCCCGGCGGAGGCGGGCTACGGCTTCCATACCGGGCTGATCGCGACCGGCCTCGTGCTCATGCCGCTCTCGGTCGGCAGCATGGCCTCGAACTGGCTCTCCCGCGTCATCACCAGCCACTTCGGGTCGTTCGCCGTCCTCCCCATCGGCGCCCTGATCGTCGCCGCCGACAGCTTCTTCCTCGCCGTCAGCCGGTCGTCGCTCTGGGAGATCGTCCTCGCGATCGCCATCCTCGGCCTCGGTATCAGCACGACCTTCGCGGCGATCCCGGCGCTGATCGTCCGCGCCGTGCCGGGGCACGAGACGGGCAGCGCGATGAGCCTGAACTCCGTCCTGCGCTCGGTCGGCGGCGCGATCGGCAGCGCGGCCAGCATCGCGCTGCTCAGCGCCTACACCCCGGCGGGCGGGCACCTGCCGACCAACCACGGCTACACGGTCGCCTTCCTCGCCGGGTCGGTCGCCTGTGTCGCCGCCGCGGTCGCCTGCCTGCTGCTGCGGCCCCGCGCGCCGCGTGATGTTCCCGTCGAGCGCGCCGGCGCGTTGCGCCCGGCCGCGGCCGAGTCGTAAGGAGGCTTCCCATGAGCGCGACCGCCGATGGCGTGCGCCGCCGCGATGCCGCGGCCACCCGGCAATCCCTGCTCGACGCCGCGCGCGAGCTGTTCGGCACGCGCGGGTTCGAGGCCACCACCCTGCGCGAGATCGGCGACCGCGCCGGCGCCGACCCCGCCCTGATCGCCCGCTACTTCGGCAGCAAGGCCGACCTCTTCTCGCAGGCGATGGCCGCCGAGACGCTCGACCGGCCGCCGACCGAGACCTTCGTCGACTTCGACGCCACCGTCGCCTACCTGATCGACTACGTCGACCGCCGCCGCGGCCCGGGGCCGATGATGCAGGCGCTGATGCGGCTCGACGCCGGCGCCGAGGCGCAGGAGGAGGCCGCCGCCCACATGCGCCGCCGCTTCGTGGAGCCCCTCGTCGGCGCGCTGCGCGAGCGGGGCGTCGACCAGCCGGAGCTGCGCGCCGAGGCGGCGTTCGCGGCGCTGCTGGGCATCATCGGCCTCCGCGCGACCGGCCTCTTCGACGCCCTGCGGGCCAGCGACACCGCCGACCTGACGGCGTTCGTGCAGAACGCGCTTCGCGGCGTGCTTGGTCCATCGGAAGGGGTCGACAGTTCCGGCGGTTGAGCGGATAGTGGCGCGGACATGGCCCCGTGGCCATTGGGCCGCCACAAGGGACGGCCCGTACGGGGAGGGTCTTGCCCTCCCGCATCGTCGCAGGCGATGTTGGGGAGCCGCTCGTGCCGATCATCGACTGCCACATCCACCTCCAGAGCCCCGGCGCGGTCTACGACCAGGCCGAGGTCGACCGCTGCCTGCGCCTCGCAGATGCCGCCGGCATCGACCGCATGGTCTACCTCTTCAACCTCGGCACCGGCGGCGTCGATCCCACCCCAGACGACATCCGCGCCAGCAATGACCTCGGCCTGGCGCTCCTGGCGCGGCATCCGGACCGCTTCGTCGGCTTCTGCTACCTCAACCCGTCGCACGACCACGCGTTCTCGCTCGCCGAGATCGACCGCTGCGTCGCCAACGGCCCGATGCGGGGCATCAAGCTCTGGATCTCCGTTCACGCCACCGACCCGCGGCTCGATCCGCTCATGGAGCGCGCGGCGGCGCTGCGCGTGCCGGTGCTGCATCACGCGTGGTACAAGGCGACCGAGTTCGCCTTCAACGAGTCGACGCCCGCCGAGATCGCGGACCTCGCGCGTCGCCATCCGGCGGTGACGATCATCATGGCGCACCTCGGCGGGGGCGGCTGGCGCGGCGTGCGCGACATCGTGCCCTTCCCGAACGTCGTCGTCGACACCTCCGGCGCGCAGCCGCAGGACGGGCTGGTCGAGTACGCGGTGCAAGAGCTTGGCGCGGAGCGCGTCGTCTTCGGGTCCGATTGGCCGCTGCGCGACTTCGCCGTCCAGCGCGCCCGCGTCGACCGCGCCGACCTCGACGACGCCGCCCGGGCGCTGATCCTCGGCGGCACGATGGAGTGGTTG
>DATLHE010000328.1:0-13738 GCA_035540335.1 Thermomicrobiales bacterium
GCGTCACCCGGCTCGCGCCCCGCCAATGGCTGATGGTCGCCGCGCTGATGGTGCTCTCCCTTATTGGCGGCACACTTCTCGGTCAGGTCCTCCCGCGCTTCAACGCGGACGAGGGCCAGCAGATCCCGATCCAGTTCACCGACCCCACCATCTCCGCCACCGGCGAGCTGCGCTACCTGCCGGACGAGCAGGTCTTCGTCCTCGACGTCACCGGCATGCCCGAGCCGCCCACCGGGCACGTCTACCAGGCATGGCTGATCGACGCCGGCGGCCCCATCCCGGTCGGCGTCATGGACCCTGCCTCCGGCGAATTCGCCTCCGCCGGCAACCGCAGCCAGTACACCACCTTCGCCATCACGGTCGAGCCCGGCCCCCTCGGCAACGCCGCCCCAACCACCGAGCCCGTCCTCGTCGCCCAGCTCGACGACACCGGCCAGTAACCCCAGGCTGCAATGCCCGGGGTCGTCACCCACAACGGCGCTCCGATGCCGGAACCACCGCCCGCCTCGGTAGCCTCGGGTCTTGTACCGCACCTGTGGCCGAGGCCGTTTCGCCAGAGGAACGGAGCATTATCCCCGTAGCGCCGGCTCTCGCCCATACGCCGTCGTACGGGCGGATGGCCGAATGCTCTCCGCCCCTCGCCCATCCGCTCTCAAAATGTCCCTCCGCTCCCGCCAATCTCCATCCCCAGTGATCCAATCCCGCAAACCCCGCGTTCAACCGTCAGCGAGTTGTCCTCACTCGCCCCGGCGCGCCGATCGAGCTCTAGGCGCGTCGCGGGGAACCGGCAGGACATCGCCGAAACCATTCCCGTCCGGCTCCCGGCGACGACGTCATCAGGGGAGCGACACGATTGGAGTCGACCATGACCAGCGGATCACGACATCACCTGTTCCTCAACGCCATCTCCGAGCTGAAAGCCGTCCCGGCGGGCGCCTCGTCCCCCGCGCTGGCGAGCCTCGTCGCGGCCCAGTCCGATTTCGCCGACGACATCGACGTCCTCAACTACGCGCTCACCCTCGAGCACCTCGAGGCCGCCTTCTACCAGATGGCCGGCGATTACACCTTCGGCAGCGACGCCTTCGGCAACTCCATCGACGAGTGGCTGGCCGCCGTCGGTGGCCATGAGACGGCGCACGTCGAAACCCTCACCCAGGTCATCACCCAGCTCGGCGGCGAGCCCGTCGCGGCCGCCCAGTACGACTTCGGCGTCACCGACGCCCAGAGCTACCTCATGACCGCCGCCACCCTCGAGAACGTCGGCGTCGCCGCCTACGACGGCGCGGGCGCCGCCATCCAGAACCCGGACCTGCTCACCGCCGCCGGCTCGATCGTCGCCGTCGAGGCCCGCCACGCCGCCTACCTCAACCTCCTCATCGGCGAGACCCCGTTCCCGGCCGCCTTCGAGAAGCCGATGACCAAGGCCGAGGTCCTCGACGCTGCCGGCGGCTTCATCGTCCAGTAGGGCGGACCTGAGCCTGCCCTGAGCGCAGCCGAATGGGTGGTCGCCCGCCCTGCCGACCCGTAGGGGAGGGATTGCGGCGCCACCACGACATCACAGGGCACGAACGCAGCAATGCCCTCCCGAGCACCCGACCATGCCAATCCGTAGGGGAGGAGCCCGGCCGAGTGCGCTAGCGCGAGAAGCGATAGCGAGCCTTTGTCTCCTCCCGCCGCGACAAGGTCGCGGACATGACCCGAGAGAAGGAGCATTCCCATGACCACCCGAATCACCCGCGACGAGATGCTGCCGATGCTCATGGGCCAGACATTCTCCCGCCGCAAGCTGCTCATCAACGCCGGCATCGCCGGCGGCGGTCTCGCCGCTCTCGGCACGATCGGCCCCGCGCTCGCCCAGTCGGCGCAAGGCACCCCGACCAGCAGCGAGGCTCCCTTCGCCGGCCCCGTCGACGTCCTCAACTACGCGCTGACGCTGGAGCACATCGAGACCGCCTTCTACCGCGATGGCCTCGCCATGATCGGCGTCAACGGCATCACCGGCCTCGGCTTCCAGGCGGAGGTCTTCGACTTCCTCAGCGACATCGCCGAGCACGAGCAGTTCCACGTCGAGACGCTGACCCAGGTCATCACTCAGCTCGGCGGCGAGCCGGTCGCCGAGGCGACCTACGACTTCGGCTACGCCGACGCCGCCGGCTTCCTGCAGGTCGCCATGGCGCTTGAGGACACCGGCGTCGCCGCCTACCAGGGCGCGGCCCAGTACCTCATCGAGGAGGACGAGTTGCTCACCGCCGCGCTGACCATCCACGGCGTCGAGGCCCGCCATGCCTCCTACCTCGCGCTCCTGAACGCCGGTAACCCCTTCCCGGAGGCCGTCAACCCGACGCTCACCCCGGCCGAGGTGCTCGACATCGCCACCCCGTTCATCGTCCAGTAGCCCTTGGCCGGTAGGGGACGGATTGGCTGCGCTCATCAACCCACGCGAACGACCACGTCATGTGCAGCCAATGCCGTCCCGCCACCACGGCCCCGTCATGGCGCGACCTCACCCACCGCAAGCACCCCCGGGTCCCACCAAGACGAACACGGGGCGGTCACTTGTGACCGCCCCGTGTCGTGCTCCGTATCGTCGCCACGCATCGCCGCACCGGCAGGTGCGCTCCGGTAGCCCTGCGGACGTGGCGTAGGGGAGGGATTGAACGCGCTCAACCCCTCGATGGGCACCCACTGTTGGCGCGTTCAATGCCCTCCCACCGTGTGGACGGGCACCATGCCTGGTAGCTCCGCGCCTACCGCCGGGCGCGTTCCCCGCGCAGCACCATCGCGCCGGCCGTCAGCAGCGCCGCCGCCGCGAGAGCGAACAACGCCAGCGACGTCGCATGCCCGCCCGGCGCCGCGCCGGTGCTCGGCAGCCCGGTCACCGCCGGCGTCACCGCCGGGGTCGCCGTGACCGTCGCCGTCGGAGCGGCCGGGTCCGGCGTCGCCGTCGGGCTCGGCGTGGCCGGCTCCGTCGGCGCCGGCGTCACCGTCGGGTCGACCGGCTGCGCCAGCACCACGAAGCTCGCCTCGGGCGCCTGGAGACACTCCGGTGCCCCCTCCTGCGTCACACAGGCCCGGTTGACGACCGCGCCCGCCGGCGCATCGTCGGCCACGCTACCGGTGATCGTCAGCGTCACCAGCGCGTCCCGCGCCGGGTCGAGGACGACCCCCTCGGCCGTCACGTCGTACCCCGTGCCGCTCGCCGGTGCGCAGGTCGCGTTGACCGCCGCGCAGCTCCACGCCACGTTCGTCAGCGCCTGCGGCACGGCGTCGATGATTACGAAGTTTGGCCCGGCGAGCTGGGCGAAGCCCATAATGCCCGTCCGGCCCTGCTCGGCCGCCTCCCACGGTAGCGTCAGCGTGTAGGTGACGGGGTCGCCCGGCATCGCCTCGGTCACGTCGACCGTCATCGCCGCCGCGCCCCACTGCCCCTCGGCCGGCGCCGGCGGCTCCTGCGTCATCACCGTCGCCGCGTCGCAGGCGCCCCCCGGGACACCCGGCGGCACCTGCGCGAAGGCCCGCACCCCCTGGCGCTCCGTCACCGGGGGCTGCTCACCCCCAAGGGCGACGACGCAGGCGATGTTGGTGAACGTCACGCCCGGATCGGTGCTGACCGTGCCGGTGACGGTCACGACCATCTCGAACACGTCGGAGTCGTCGTTGTAGTCGTCCGGCATGATCGAGCCGACGATCCTGCCGTCGTACGGATAGGCGCAGGACGGTCCGTCCGTCCACCCGGTGATGAGCTCGCAGGAGACGCGCACCTCGCTGAGCTCGGCCGGCACCAGGTCCACGAACTGGATCGGCATCTCGGATGGGGTCGTTCCCCAGACATGGATCTCGTAGCTGATCCGGTCGCCCGGCAGGGGGCTCTCATCCGACGCGGTCTTGGTGATGTGGATGTCGGACTCGACCTCGGGCACGAGCACGACATCGACCTCGGCGGTATCACCCGCCACGACCTCGCCGGAGCCCATCACCGGCGCATGGCCGGGAGCGAACACGTAGTAATAGAAGACACCCGCGGCGACCCCGAAGGTCTCGCTCGATGCGCCCGCGGCCGAGCAGGCCGGCTCGGCCGTCACCGGCGTCTCGACGCAGATCGTCGTCTCGGCCGGGATGGGCGAGTCGTCGGCGGTCGTCACGTTCACGGTGACCGACGCCGGCTCCGTCTCCCCCTGCGTCACGACCGTCACCGCGGCGCACTCTTCGCCCACGATCGGCGCCGCCGCCTGGGCGCTCATCGTCTCCCGCTCGCCGAACGCGCAGGCCGTGTTGACGAACAACACGCCCTCCACCTCGGGAACGGTCGCCGTGACGGTGAAGGTCACGTCGTAGTTGCCCTGGTCGTCGGGGTCGATACCGCCGTAGACCAGCCCCACGCCCTCGATCCACCAGTCGTCGCACGAATCCGACCATTCCGGCGCGCCCGCGGCGATCTCGCAGGAGAATGTCTCGTTCGTGAGCTCGAACGGCAGGAAATCGCTGATCTCCACGGAGTTGTGCGGCGAGGTGCCCCACGCGTGCACCGTGTAGGTGATCTCCGTGCCCGGCGCGGGGTTGTTGTCCGACACGGTCTTGGTGATGTTGGTGAACAGCTCGGGCTCCGGCTCGAGCACGATGGCGATCGTCGCCGGCTCGCCCGCCGGCAGCGTCACGTCGTCGACGTCCACGTCGATGTAGGGATCCGTGAACTGCGTCCAGTAATTGAAGCCCTGCGACAGCACCGGCACGGTCCACGTCGTCGCGCCCGCGTCGGAGCAATCGATGCCATTCACCGGATCCGAGACGCAGATCTGCAGACCGGCGGGAACCGCGCCGCCATCGCTGGTCGAGACGTCGAACGTCACGTCGACCATCTCCGCCAGCTCGAGCACGATCGGAATCTGGAGCGACTCGCCCGCCGCGACCGGCACGTCGTAGACGTCGATCTCGAGATACGGCTCCTGGAACTCCGTCCAGTAGTCGAACTCGCCCTCGGGGATGCTGACGTCCCACGTGGAAACGTCCGCGGCCGAGCATTGCGTCGCGTTCACCGGGTCCCAGGTGCAGATCTTGAACCCCGCCGGGATCGGCCCGCTGTCGGCGGTGCTCACCTGGAAGTTCACCTCGCCGGTGGCGGCGATGGTGACCTGCGGCGCAACCTTCGCCGGCGCCTTGGCGGGCGTCGTCGCCGTGGGCGACGGCGTCTCGACCGCGGGCGCCTCGGTCGCCGGCGGCTCCTCCGTGACCTCCGGCTCCTCGGTCGCCGGTGCTTCGGTCACGACCGGCGTCTCCGGCTCCGGCGTCTCCGTCGACTCCGTGGTCGGCTCCACCGTGACCTCCGGCGTCACCACCGGCGCCTCGTCCGTCACCGTCGGCGTCGCGTTCGCCAGCAACGCGTCCTCGGCACTGACAGGCATCCAGAACCCGCCAAACAGCATGGCGACGACCAGCAGCACGCCGGCCACCGGGCTCATCCTCCGCGTCCTCATCCCGTGTATTCCCCTGTCCCATGTATCGCGGTACGTTTGTTGAAGACCCATGGCAGCGTAACAGACAAATATGCGTTTGGGAATGATTGGGCAAAAGGAATTGCTGCCCGAGCGACACGACCCGGCGGCGCCTTGCTATGATGGGGCATACGTACATGTGTTCGGACACCCTGAAGTCGCATCGAGGAGACCGCATGACCACGAACGACGCCACGACACCGGCACCGCGCCTGCGCTGCGGCCCCGACCCGCTGCCGGAGGGCATGGCGCCCTCCGTCGTGATGTGGGATCTCAACGCCCGTGACGCCGCCACGGCCCGCGCCTTCTACGGCAACGTCTTCGGCTGGCGCTTCACCGATCCGGGCGATCCGCCGGTCGAGCTCGCCGTCGTCGAAAGCGGCGAGGGCGGCATCACCGGCGTCATCGGCCAGGCCCCGCGCCCCGGCGACGAGGACGCGGGCGTCCGCCACACCGGGCTCATCATGTACATCAAGGTCCCCGACGTCGCCGCCGCGCTCGCCGCCGTCGAGGCCAACGGCGGCCGCGCCATCTGGGGCCCAACCCAGATCGCCCCCAACTTCTGGATCGCCCAGTTCGAAGATCCCGACGGCACCCGCATGGGCCTCTCGACATAACCGAACCACCTGATCGCTACCCGCATGTGGTAGGGGAGGACCTTGTGTCCTCCCGCCGCCGGCGACCACGCTGTGACGATAATGCCGGCACACGCCGGTAGCCCCGGGCCTAGGTGCCCGGGGCACGTTCATCATCGCGCCGTTTCAATGCGGGAACGGCCGTCGGCTGGCCGATCTTCGCCTGGCGTGGCGAATCCCTCCCCCGTCGTCGTGGCGCACCCCGCAGGGTGTGCGCCCATCTCGATCGCTGCCCACACTGCCAACACTCCCCTATAACCAGTACTTGGCCATCTGGGCAGCCTAAGGGCTCAGGGGCGTAGGCTGCCACGTTTCTGCCTCGCTCCTTGGGAAACGTGGCCACCTAAGAAACCCCCATGAAATCAACGAAATTGGCCCCGCACACCCCTTAGGCTGCCCAGATGGCCTAGATGGCCAACGTGGCCACCTAAACAAACAGGCGGCCGCGGTTCCGACGACCACGCCCGCCCATTCCAATCGCCCCATCTGCCTATCCTCGCACCGGCGCCACCAGCTCCTCGAACAGCCGCTCCAGCGTCGCCGCCGGATCCGCCGTCAACCCCGCATGCACCGCCCCCGGCTGGATGATCGTGCTGCTCGGCGACGTGATCCAGTGGAACCGCTCCGCCTGCTCCAGCGCCGCCATCGGCCCCGCCGCCGGATCCCCCGCCGCGACCGCCTCCAGCGCCGCCAGCTGCGCCCGCACCGCGTCCGCCTCGCACCCCGGCGCCATCACCGCGAACTTCGCCTCGTCCAGCCGCGTCCGCACCGCCAAAAACCGCCGCGGCCGGCACAACAGCGCCACCCCGACGTTGAAGCGCTCGCCGCGCTCCACCCGCGGCACCAGCCGCAGCACCGCGTAGAAGTAGGAGACACGCGCCCCGTCACTCACGGCGGCGCCCCCGCGTCGCGCGATGCGGATCGATCGCGCCGACATCCGCCGCCGCGCGATACCGCTCCGCCTCCTCGATGAACGGCCGCGGCGCTTCCAGCCGGGCGGTGAAGTACGCCAGGTACGCCTCCCGCTGCTGGTGCGCGTCGCCGATATGCTCGTCGTCCGGCAGCCACGCGTCCGGGATGCCGCCGATGATGCTCCAGAGCGCCGACTCGTCGAGCCGCGTTGCCAGCCGCGCATCCGCCTCCACGAGCGACCCCGCCATTGGCAGTAGCACATGGTCCTTGATCGCCGGAAAGCTCCGCCGCCCCTGCGCCGCCGGGTCCTGCCAGCGGTGGTGCGGGTAGATCGCCGCGCCATGGTCGATCAGCCACAGGTCGCCGTGCCAGCGCAGCATGTTCGGGTTCCGCGTCGTGCGGTCGACGTTGGCGATGAACGCGTCGAACCAGACGATGTCCGCCGCCAGCACCGGGTCGACCGGCGTCCGCGTCGCGGGGTCGAACGGCAGCGCCCCGGGCAGGAAGTCCAGCCCGAGGTTCAGCCCCGCCGAGCGCGCCAGGTGCTCCTGGATCTCCTGGTCCGGCTCGCCCGCGCTCAGCTCCAGCGGCACCTGCGCCAGCACCAGCTCCGGCACCCGCATCCCGAGCGCCCGCCCGATCTCCCCCGCGATCAACTCGGCGGTCAGCGTCTTCGGCCCCTGCGCGGCGCCGTGGAACTTCACGACGTAGAGCCCGTCGTCGTCGGCCTCGAAGAGCCCGGGGACGGACCCGCCCTCGCGCAGCGGCAGCACGAACCGCGTGGCGGTCACCTCCCGCACGTGCGGCGTGACCAGCGTCTGTTCTGTCATGAGCTCGGAGCGTCTTTCCATTCATCAGGCCACGGCGCAAACCGGACCGCGCCGCTCGCCGTCATTGCCGCGCACCCCGGATGGTGTGCGTGCTACGACACCGGACGCACACCATCGTAGAGGCCCCCCGGTCTCGGTAGGGGCGGACCTTGTGTCCGCCTGGTGCCCCGCAGGGCCATATCCCGTCGACGGCCCAGTATCCCACAGCCGATCATCCGGAAAATCCCGACGGCGCACCCGTGACGCTGGACTATAGTGTGATGTGTCGCCGGTCGCCCCTCGCGCCCCGGCCCCTGTCACCCGCCATCCCACGCCGGAGCATCCTCATGACGCAGTCCGTCACGGCGCCCGTCGCCCGCCCATCACGCCCCGCGACCTCCCCCATCATCGAGATCGAGGGCCTCGTCAAGCGCTACAAGGACTTCACCGCCGTCAACGGCATCGACCTCCAGGTCCGCGCCGGCGAGATCTTCGGCATCCTCGGCCCAAATGGTGCCGGCAAGACCACGACGCTCGAGATGATCGAGGGCCTGCGCACCCCCGACGCCGGCACCATCCGCGTCGCCGGCCTCGACGCCGTCAGGGACAGCGAGCAGGTCCGCAGGATCATCGGTGTCCAGCTCCAGTCGACCGCGCTCTTCCCCTATCTCAACGCAACCGAGCTGATCGAGCTCTTCGGCAACTTCTACGGCGTGCCCAACCCGCGCGAGCGCGCCCCGGAGCTGCTCCGCCTCGTGGACCTCGAGGAGAAGGCGACCGCCCGTGTCGACGAGCTCTCCGGCGGCCAGCAGCAGCGCCTCAGCATCGCTCTCGCCCTCGTCAACACGCCGAAGATCACCTTCCTCGACGAGCCGACCACCGGCCTCGACCCGCACGCCCGCCGCAACCTTTGGCAGACCATCCTCGGCGTGCGCGACGCCGGCACCACCGTCGTCCTCACCACGCATTACATGGAAGAAGCCGAGGTTCTCTGCGACCGCATCGCCATCATGGACGGCGGCCAGGTGATCGCCTGCGACACTCCCACCGGCCTCATCCGCGCCCTGTCAGTCGAGGCCACCGTCAGCGCCACGATCGCCGGCGATCACCCCGAGGGCATCACGGTCGAGGACCTGACGGCGATCCCGGGCGTCACCCAGGCAACGATCACCACCAACCACCCGTCACCGGTCATCAAGGCGCAGACGAGCGATGTCCAGGCAACCATCGTCGGTCTGCTCCAGCTCGCCGGCCAGCGGGGCATCACCCTCGGCGAGCTCACCAGCACCCGCGCCAACCTCGAGGACGTCTTCCTCAGCCTCACCGGCCGCTCCTACGCGCAGGACGACGCCCCGCCTGACGAAGACGCCGCACCGAAGAAGCGTCGCGGCCGGGGCCGGGATCGCTGATCGTACGGGCGGACTCTATGTCCGCCCCGGTAGCCCCGGGCCTTGTGCCCGGGGAAAGGGCCGGCACAAGGCCGGCCCGTACGGGTCGCGGGCGGGCGGACGGGGTCGCCCGCCCGACCAATAGGCTATTTTAGGAGTTCTCCGCGCATGCAATCGTTCTGGGCCATGGTCCTCGCCAACCTGAAGATGACCGTCCGCAACAAGCAGGCGATCTTCTGGAACCTGGCGTTCCCGGCGATCTTCATCCTCATGTTCGGCGCCGTCTTCTCCAACAGCGGCCTCAGCGCCTTCGATGTCGGCATCGCGGGCGCCGACAGCGAGCTCCGCGCCGCGGTGACGCAGGCGATGGAGCAGAGCGACGCCTTCACCGTCCACCAGGGCACCACCGACGAGGAGCTCGACGCCCTCAAGAACGACGACCGCAGCGTCGTCCTCGTCTTCCCCACCGACGACGCCAACGCGCAGATCGAGATGTACGCCTCCGACGCCGGCGGCCCCAACGCCCAGATCGCCACCGGCACCGTCCGCAGCGTCGTCATGGAGGTCGTCGGCGCCAGCACCGGCGTCACCCTCGCGCAGAAGCAGATCTCGACCCTCAACGCCAGCTATATCGACTGGTTCGTCCCCGGCATCCTCGCCATGAGCCTGATGAACTCCGGCATCATCGGCATCTCGACCTCGTTCGTCTCCTACCGCGAGAAGGGCATCCTGCGGCGGATCAAGGTCACGCCGTTCGCGCTCTGGAAGTTCATCCTCGCCCGCATCGTCGCCGCCCTCGTCGTCGCGCTCGCGACGAGTGGCATCCTGATCGGCATCGGCTGGCTGGCCTGGGGACTGACGATCCGCGGCAACCCGGTGCTGATCACCGCCGCGCTGATCATCGGCGCGATCGCCTTCCTGGCGATCGGCTACGCCGTCGCCGCCATCTCCCGCAACACCGAGACGGCGGCGAGCTACGCGAACCTGATTACCTTCCCGATGATGTTCCTCTCGGGCGTCTTCTTCCCGCTCGGCGCGATGCCGGACTGGCTCCAGCCCCTCATCCGGCTGATGCCGCTGAAGTACGCGGTCGACGCCCTGCGCGAGCCGATGCTCTATGGCCGCGGCATCGCCAGCATCTGGCAGGACCTGTTCATTCTCCTCGCCGTCTTCGCCGTCTGCCTCGCCTTCGCCGTCCGCTTCTTCAAGTGGGACGCCACGGCGCGCTAGACACAGGAACGGGCAGGCACGTGTGCCTGCCCGAATGCTTCACAAGGTAGGGGCAGACTCTTGTGTCTGCCCTCACAACGATCCTGTCTGCCCGCAGCGGCATCCCTTCACGACGCCTGCAGCATCTCCCGCGACGGCGGCTGCTCGATCCGCCAGTCATCGTCCGGCTCGACCGGCCGGATGTTCTCGTCGGCCAGCGAGTAGCAGTAATACTGACCATCGACCCCGAACAGCAGCAAACGAAGCGGATCCATGCGGTGCTCGCCGACAACGATGAGCTCGGAGGGTGGCGTCGGGGCGGGAAGCGGGAGATTCACGGGAGGCCCTTCACGAGGAGTTCGTCGCGTTGATGGGTCGCTGAAAACAGGAAACATCTGAAAAGTCGCTACCCCCGACTTCGCACGCGCCTTGCCACGAACGCATTTGCCGCAAATCCGACCCTCGCGACTGCGCAACCCTTGTCTATTCGCATGTTCAACACGGATCCGGCCCGCTACGATCGGCCGAAATTCAGGAAGATGTCGCCCTGCGTCAGCTCCGGCGGGCTCGGCAGCGTGTCGGCCAGGTTCTGGCGCACCCACTCGGCGGCGCGCTTCGTCGACTCGTCCGTCCCGGCCTTGTCCTGGCAGACGGTGACGGTCGCCAGCGTGTCCCCATCCCGGACGGCGTAGTAGGTGACGAACCCGGGCACGCTGCTGATGAGGTCGTGGACCTCCTGCTCGCGCTTCGCGAGCGCCTCGGCGAGCGGGCTGGCGGCCGTGTAGCGGCGAACGACGGCGTACATGATCAGCTCCTTGTGGAACGGAACCGCGGGACGCGTTCGATACGGGCACGATGGAAGGACCGGTGAGTCCGGCTGTCCCGTCAAGAGGTTGACGTCCGAAAGTCGCATGTCCGAGGGGCCCGTCCGGAGCGTAGCATCGCCGGGGGCGAAAGCATAGCGGTGACATGCGAGCATACACACTCGAAAAGGTCAGCACGCCTGGTGAGAGGACAACGCATGACGCCATTCCAGATCCGGCCCGCCCGGCCGGACGACGCCGACGCGATCGCCACGATCCACACCGAGGCACGCCGCGCGGCCATGCCGTGGCTCCCCACGCCGCACACGCTGGATGAGACGCGACACTGGATCGCGGCGCTCGTGCTGCCGCGGCAGGTCGTCTGGGTCGCCGAGCAGGAAGGGCGCGTCGCCGGCGTCGCCGCGCTCGACGGCACCACGCTCGAGCAGCTCTACGTGCTCCCGGCGGCGCAGGGGCAGGGCGTCGGCGGCGCGCTGCTGGCGAAGATGCAGGCGCTCGCCGGCGACGGGCTGGAGCTCTGGACCTTCCAGCGCAACGCCGCGGCGCGTGCGTTCTACGAGCGGCGGGGCTTCGTCGCCGTGGAGTTCGGCGATGGCTCCGGCAACGAGGAGCACGAGCCCGACGTCCGCTACCGCTGGCGAGCGACCTCGGGTGCCACGCCGTAGGGGCCGTCCCCGTGTCAGCCCAGCGGCGGCGTCGCCACCGGCGTGGCCTGCGGCGAGACCGCCGGCGTCGCCATCGGGGTGGCGACCGGCGGCACGACCACCGGCTCCCGGGTGCTGACCGGCGTCTTCTCCCCAGGCGTCGGCGAGGGAGTGACCTCCGGCGTGCTGGTCGGCTCCGGCGTCGGCGTCGAGAACAGCGCCGGGTCGAGTGCCGTCTGGCGATCGTACTTGACCTCGACCTGCTGGTTCTCCGTGATGTCGTTGAAGATCTTGATCGTGCCGGTGATCAGGTAGATGTCGTCCTGGCTGACGATCCCCTGCGGCAGGTTGGCGCACTGCCCGTCGGTGTAGTCGAGCCGCGCCAGCACCGGCCCCCAGTTGCTCGCGGAGGGCGGGGCCGCGGTCTCGTCATACGCCATCGTGATCCGCTTGATGCGCCCCTCGAGCACCGCCTGGCGCGCGGTGTTGACGTCGACCGTCGTGCAGATCGGCTGCTCCGGCGTGTTGCGGTCCGACGAGAAGTAGATGATCAGCAACAGCGTCAACAGCGCCGCCACGCCGACGCCGAGCACGGCATAGACCGATCGTGGCCGGTTGCCGCTTCCGCCCCCGTGCCGCCCCAGGCGATTGGTCAGGCCGCTGCCCGGCCGGGAGTGCGTCGCGTCCACGCGTCCTTGCTGATCGTCCGCCATCGAGCCGGGGTGTCCTTTGCCGCTACCGGCGGCCACCGTGCCGCCAAACCATCTCCGGGTGCCAACCTCCGTGCAGGATACCCCAGCGCGCCCCCTGCCGGGCACCGCGTGACACGTTGACAAGAGCAGTATCAACACCAACAATGCATGTGTATTCACCGAGCAAGCAATGGGCCGGGGGTTCCGCATGCGCGGCTCCGTCGCCGGCCTGGTACATGGGGACCTGCAGCATTCACGTGGCTGATCACCGTCACCTGACGTGCCAGCCGCATTCTTTGTCGAGTGACGGCTCGCGGATATACGCGGGAACGTCATCTATTCAAGGACGGTCACCTGTGAAGAACATCTCCACCGCTCGCACCCGCCCGTCCCCGCTGCGCTGGCTGACCGCGCTCGCGCTGCTCGCCGTGCTGGTGAGCGCGTCGGCCACGGCGGGCGCCCAGGGCACGGCCGACGAGCATGTGCGGATCACGTCGTCGGTCACGCCGGCCGAGCCCGCTCCGGGCGATGAGGTCACGATCACGCTGGACCTCGCCTTCGACACGACCGAGATCGACACCAGCCAGCCGACGACCTGGAGCGCGGTGACCTACCTGCCGCAGGGAATCGCCTTCGGCTCGGTGACCTGTACCGAGCAAACGGGCACCACCTGCCAGCTCGGCGTGCCGACCGCGGGCGGCATCGTCATCACCGGCGAGATCGAGACCGGCGCCACCGACGTCTCCGCCACCGTCGAGATCACGGGGATCGTCGACGAGACGCTGACCGCGAGCGAGGACCTCACGGCGGAGTCCTGCGTCGTCGTCACGAGCGAGTCGGGCACGCCCCAGGCCGTGACGCCGGAGCCGACCCCGACCGTGCCGGCGGGCGAGGTGCCGCCGTGCTCCGGCGTCGGCGAGACGATCACGATCCCGGTCGTCGTCGCGACACCGATCGTCGAGCCGACCGCGACCAACACGCCCGAGCCCACGGCCACGAACACCCCGGAACCGACGAACACCCCCGAGCCCACGGCGACGAATACGCCCGAGCCAACCAATACACCTGAGCCCACCGCGACCAACACCCCCGAACCCACGGCCACCAACACGCCACAACCCACCGCCACCAACACG
>DATLHE010000329.1:0-11185 GCA_035540335.1 Thermomicrobiales bacterium
CGGCCCCGGACATCGTCGTCCACGCTCAGCTGCAGCGTCGTCTGGTTCATCGCCAGGAACGCCGCGCTCATCCACCCCGCCGCGAAGAGCAGCGGCACCGCCACGACGACCACCGGCGCCACCGCGAACGCCAGCACGCAGACGGCGAACGCCAGCGCGGTCAGGATCTGCGCGCGGGACCCCGCGCGGGCGCTGGACGGCCGCGCCACGGCCAGCGAACCGGCCACCGTGCCGAGCCCTGTGCTGGCGAGCAGCACGCCGAGCCCGGACGAGCCGAGGTGGAGCTCGTCGCGTGCGAAGACGGGCATGAGGTTGATGTACGGCATCACCAGCACCGTCGGCGCCAGCGCCAGCATGATCAGCGCGATCAGGTGCGGGCTCCGCGCGACGATCCGCACGCCGACCGTCAGGCTCGCCCACGCCGAGCCGGCGCGCACCGCCGAATCGGCGGCGATCGACGGCAGCCGCACGGTCGCGAACAGCGCCATCGTCTGCATCACGGCGGCGACGGCGAAGGTCTCCGCGACCCCGAGCAGCCCGATCAGCACCCCGGCGAGCGAGGGGCCGATCACCCGCGTCGCGTTCTGGCTGGCGGAGTTGAGCGCGACCGCGTTCGCGAGGTCGTGCCGCTGCACGAGCGACGGCACGATCGCCGTGCGGGTCGGGAAGACGAACGACATGATCGTGCCGTAGATCGTCACCAGCACGAGCATCGACCACGGGCGGACGCCGCCGGAGCCGACCAGCAGCGCGAAGAGCGCGGCGATGAGCATGACGCCGACCTGCGCCGCGAAGAGCACCTTGCGGCGGTCGTGCCGGTCGATGATGACGCCCGCCGGCAGCGAGCAGAGGAGCAGCGGGATGCCGCCGGCGAACCCGGCCATGCCGACGAAGAAGGGCGAGTCGGTCATCTGCAGCGCGAGCCAGCCGACCGCCACCTGGTACATCCAGAAGGCGGAGTTGGAGGCCAGCGTGCCCAGCATGAGCATCCGGAAGTCGGGGTAGACGCGCACCGAGTGCATGATGCCGCCCATGGGGGCGGCAGGATCGGCCGGGCGATCGATCTGTTTCGTTGTAAGTGTCACCTGGGCTCCGGACTCGACGCCTGCGGATAGCGGTGCCCGATTCTAGCCGCGAACCCGCCATCCGGGAAGCCCCGGCCTCTCGCGTCGCCACGCACGCCCGAGGAACGGCGATTCTCCCCAACGTGGGTCGGCCACAATGCCGGCTCGTACGGTCGGCCCTTGTGGCCGACCTTTGCTCGCCACCACGTCGGTCCGGTGCCGGAACACTCCGCCGCCACGGTAGCGCCGGGTCTTGTGGCCCGCGTCCGCTGTCAACAATGATGGCGCCTTGCTGGCACTCAGGATGACGGGTGGTTGGTGAGGCGCTTCCGGAAGGTGTCGGGCGGCATCCCGAGCCATCGGGCGGACACAAGAGCCTGCCCTACAGCGGTTCTCGAAATGGTTGGTAGGGGAGGAGGTTGTCTCCCCCCGCCGCCGGGAGCACACAAGGTGCTCCCCTCCACCTCAACGATCGCAACGTTTCCGAGAATGGCTCTAAGGGCTCGCTCCGCTTCTCGCCCTGCGGGCTCGGAGGGGCGACGCGCAGCGGAGTCGAATGGGTCCGCCCCTACCACACCGATTCAACATCGCATCATGCGTCCGTGTCGTTCTCCGGCACTGCTCCCGAGTCCTTCCAGTCCCCGCGCGTGGACGGAAACCACTCCTCCAGCCGGCGGCGGGCCTCATCCTCCTCCGCCGCGCTCGCCTCGGTCTCCCCCGCGTACATGCCGGTCGGGGGCGAGTCGTCCGCGTCTGCTTCCGGAAGCACTGGCTCGTCGACGCCCAGATCGCTCACCCCGCCCTCGTCGGTGTACGACGGCACGGGCGGCTGGATGCCGCCCGCGGTCGCGGCGGGATCCTCCCCGCGCGCCTCGTTCTTCTCCGTCCGGCCCGCCTTCACGTGCCGCTCGACGTCGTCACCCATCGTGCCCCTCCCCCACTAGCCGGCGACCAGGCTCGTGCCGCAGCTCGGGCAGACCACATCGTCCTGCGAGATCGGATGCCCGCAGACCACGCACACCGGCTCGGAGACCTCCTCCGGCGCGGGCGCCGGCGGCTCGTGCTCCGCGCCGGTCCGGGAATCGTTATGTCGTGCCTCGTCGCTCATCGATGCCCCCTCGCGAGTGCGGACCAAGCATGTCCAACACCCGCTTCGGCACTTTGCAGACCATCGTGTACGCCGGGTCGAAGACGTTGCCGACCTCGTACTCCACGCATTGGCCGAGCAGCACGCTCGCGGCGTAGGTGTCCAGCCCGTAGCCATCGTGCAGCCAGCGAACCATCTCGGTCGTCGCGTGCTGCAGCGCCTGGTCGAGCGGGCGGGCGTTGCCGGTGGTGAAGATGTAGTCGTCGTCCTCCCCGCGCGGCCAGCCGATACGCTCGCCCTTGCGCAGGTCGACCGTGAACTGGACGTCCATCGAGATCTCGATGCCGGTGCCGACGATCTCGCCGTCGCCCTGCACCGCGTGGCCGTCGCCGAGATGGAAGAGCGCGCCGGGCTCGAAGACCGGGAAGTAGACCGTCACGCCCTCCCGGAAGCCGCGGTAGTCCATGTTGCCGCCGTGCTCGGCCGAGGTCATCGTCCCGATCGCCTGCCCGTGGCGGGCGGCGACGCCGAAGCAGCCCAGCATGGGCACGACGGGCAGCTTCAGCCCCTCCAGCCCCGCGATCGGCTCCACCGGCGCGACCGTGCGCGCCTCGTGGTCGATCGCCCAATCGAAGCGCGGCAGATCCGGCAGCTCGCGCGCGAAATCGGGGTCCACGACGTTGGTCGCCAGCAGCGCGTTCGTGAAGCCAGTGTCGCGGCTCGGCCAGAGACGGTCGATGCGCACCACGAGCGTGTCGCCCGGCTCGGCGCCCTCGACATAGAACGGCCCGGTCTGCGGGTTCGGTCGCTCGGCCACGAGCGTCATCTGCGCGTCCTGCCCGATGGCGTCGACGGTCGTGGTGATGACCGTGTCGCCCGGCTGGATGCGCAGCACCGGCGGGTGCGCGCCCATCGTGTTGTAGTAGACGTCGGGTTCGAAGCGATGCGTCGCCATGTGTTGTGCTCCCTTGCTGATCACTGTCAAGATCGCGCCATTGCACCACAGATACCGCCATTATGGGATGATGCCGCCCAAGCACAACCGCGCCGGGAAGGAGCACGCCACCATGACGTCGGGGATGGGAGTGGAAGTGGGAAAGACCTTTCGGATCGCGGTGATCCCCGGGGACGGCATCGGGCAGGAGGTCGTGCCCGAGGGGCTGCGCGTGCTGGAGCGCCTCGCGGACCGCTCCGGCGGCGCGCTGGCGTTCGCGTTCGAGTCGTTTCCGTGGGGCTGCGAGCACTACCTGCGGACCGGCCGCATGATGGACGAGGACGGCCTCGCGCGGCTGGAGGGTTTCGACGCCATCTACTTCGGCGCCGTCGGCTGGCCCGGCGTGCCGGACCACGTCAGCCTCTGGGGCCTGCGCCTCGCCATCTGCCAGGGGTTTGACCAGTACGCCTGCGTCCGCCCGGTCCAGCTGCTCCCCGGCATCACGAGCCCGCTGCGGGACGCCACCACCGAGACGATCGACTGGGTGGTGGTGCGCGAGAACACGGAGGGCGAGTACGCCGGCGTCGGCGGCCGCAACCTCGCCGGTCGTGGATCGGCGTCCGAGGTCGCGGTGCAGGCGGCGCTCTTCACCGAGCAGGGCTGCGAGCGCATCATCCGCTACGCGTTCGACCTCGCCCGCACCCGGAAGCGCCCCAAGGTGACCAGTGTCACCAAGAGCAACGCCCAGCAGTACGGCATGACCCTCTGGGACGACGTCTTCGCCCGCGTCGCGGGGGACTACCCGGACGTCGCCACCGAGCAGTGGCTCGTCGACGCGATGGCAGCGCGCTTCGTGCTGCGGCCCGAGACGCTGGAGGTCGTCGTCGCCTCCAATCTCTTCGGCGACATCCTCTCCGACCTCGGCAGCGCGCTCGCCGGCAGCATGGGCATCGCCGCCAGCGCGAACATCGATCCCGAGCGCCGCACGCCGAGCATGTTCGAGCCGGTCCACGGCTCGGCGCCCGACATTGCCGGTCAGGGCTTCGCCAACCCGATCGCCGCGATCTGGAGCGCCGCGCTGATGCTCGACCACCTCGGCCAAACGGACGAGGCCGCCGCCGTCATGGCGGCGATCCGGGCGACGACGACCTCGGGCACGCTGACGCCGGACCTCGGCGGCACCGCCACCACGCGCGAGGTCACCGACGCGCTGCTCGCGTTCCTGTGACGATGATCGTTACGCTCGTTGCTCGTTCCTGACCAACAAACCACCCGGATTCAGAGCGCAGCAAGGGCCCGCTGCCGCTTCTCGCGCTTGGCGCTCGGCCGGAGGATCCTACGCGAAGCGCACCAACCGGAATACCCGTCTCGCCTGCACCACATGGCCCTGCGGGCCATCGGGCCAAGGGGTCGCTCCGCTTTTCGCCCCAAGGGGCTCACCCGGGGGGTCGCTCCGCTTTTCGCCCCAAGGGGCTCACCCGGGGGGTCGCCTGGCCGAACCCGGGGGTGAGAAGCGGAGCGAGCCCTTCGCTTTTCGCGCTGACGCGCTCGGCCATGCACCCTGCGGGGTACGGCCCCTACGACTTCGGCACGTCGCCCCATTGTCGTAGCGCCTCACGCCCCGGCCGCGTGCTTCGGCAGCGCCACGGTGAACGTGCTGCCCTGTCCCACCTCGGACTCGACCCAGATGCGGCCGCCATGCGCCTCGATCAGCATGCGGCTGATGTACAGCCCCAGCCCCAGCCCGCCGGCACCCGTGGCATCGGCCCGGAAGAACCGGTCGAACAGCCGCGTCACATGCTCCGGCGAGATACCGGGCCCGTGATCGGTGACCGCCATGCGGACCTCGTCTCCCCGATCCTCGAGCACCACCAGGACCTCGCCCCCGGCCGGCGCATGCTTCAGGGTGTTGTCCAGGAGGTTAGCCAGCACCTGGCTGAGCCGGTCCCGGTCCCATGCGCCGACCAGGGGCGCCGGCGGCGCCACGACCCGCACCCGGCGGGACTCGGTCGCCTCCTGCGCGACGTTGGCCACGCTCTCGACCAACGCGACGAGGTCCGTCGGCGCCGGCCGCATCACCAGGGTGCCCGTCTCGTGGCGAACCACGTCGGCAAGGTCGTCCAGCAGCCGCTGCATATTGCGGGATGCGCCGAGGATCGTCTCGATCTGGGACGCCCGGTACTCGCCCCGGCGCTGCAGGAGCTGGGCGCTGCCCTTGATCGCCGCCAGCGGCGTCCGCAGGTCGTGGGTGACCATCGCGAGGAAGTCGCGCCGCAGGCGCTCCAGCCGGTGGCGCTCGGTGACGTCGCGCAGCGCCGAGAGGTAGGCGATCCCGGTCGGCAGCTCGACCGCGGTCACCATCGACTCGACGGGCACCGTGCCGCCGTCCTTGCGGCGCAGCTCGAGCTCGCCCTGCCACCGGCCCTCGACCTGGAACCGGTCAACATCCACCTGGGTCCAGAACGGCTCCGCCGGCAGGATGTCCTCCGTGCGCATCGCCAGCAGCTCATCGCGGCTGTAGCCCAGGAGCGCGGACGCCGCCGGGTTGACCTCGTGGAAGCGATGGGTGGTGTCGGTGACGAGGATGGCGTCGGCCACACCGGCGAAGACCTGGCGATACCGGGCCTCGGCCGCCTGCGCCCGCTGATAGAGCTGGGCATTGTCGATCGCCAGCGCGGCCGGCTCCGCCAGGGCCTCGGCGATGGCCAAATCCTCGGTCCCGTAGAGCCGCCCGGACTCGGCGGTGATGAACGTCAACGCGCCGAGCGCGCGGCCGCGGGCGACGAGCGGCACGCAGAGATACGAGCGCAGGCCCACCTCGCGCAGCAGGCGCAGGTGCTCCTCATCGACGGCCCCGGCGACGACGAGCTCGTCCGGGATCTCGGACATGATCTCGGACTGTCCCGTCCGCATCACCTCATACGGCCCCTGCCGCGCGCCGGGATCGGGCGGATAGCGTCGTTGGATATCCTCCGCCATCGCCAGCTTGGCGGGGTCGACATGGGCGACGGCCACGCGCCGGAGGTCGGAGCCCTGCTCGACGAGATCGACGACGCACCAGTCGGCCAGCGACGGCACGGCCAGCCGCGCCACCGCCTGCAGCCGGGCGTCGACGTCGATCTCCATCGCCAGGACGCGGCCGGCCTCGGCCAGCACGTGCAGCAGCGCATCCGCCCGCTTGCGGGCGGTGATGTCACGGGCGATGCCGTGGATCGCCACGGGCTGCCCGTCAATCCGGGCGATGCGGCTGCTGATCTCCAGCGCGACCCGATGCCCATCCTTGGCTGCCACTTCCAGCTCGTAGGTGCTGCGATCCTCGCCCGCCAGCTTGCGCCGGAGCGCCTGGTGGGCGACCTCGAGCTGGTCGGGAGGCACGAGCCTGTCCTCGATCGACTGTCCCAACATCTCCTCGGGGGTGTAGCCGAGCACCCGCTCGACGGCCGGGTTCGCCGCCGTGATGGTGCCGTCGAGCATGAGCGTGTAGACGATGTCGCCGGCGTTCTCGATGAGATCGCGGGCGCGCGCCTCCCGCGCCAGCAGCGCCTCTTCCTCCTGGCGCCGGTCGTCGATGTCGATCGCCGTCGCCATCCACCCCCCACCGGGACGCGGGTGGAGCTGGACGAGATGCCAGCGATCGGCGCCGTCGGCGCGGCGCAGGCGGACATCGACCTGGCGGGCGTCGCCCGTCGCGGCCGCGGCATCCAGACGCGCCCGGAACACCGCGCGGTCCTCCTCGTGAATCGCGGCGAGCCAACCGTCCCCACGGGCCGCATCGTCGCCGTGGCCCGTGTAGGCCAGCCACGCGGGATTGGCGTCGCCGAACGCGCCATCGGGCGCGAGCGTCCATGCCGGGATCGGGCTCGATGCGACTGTCAGGGAAACAGTGGACCGTGGCATGGGATCACCATCAGGGTGTCGTCGTGAGACGGCACGGGTAGCTGCATCTCGACGGATCAGTGGGTCCCGGATTGCATAGCACGTTTGGCGGTTGCGGTCGCCGTTGAGCATACCGCGAGCGCGTCGCTTTGTGCATGCTTTGCCGCGCATGTGCGCCACGGCCTCGCGCGTGTTCACACGCTCAGCAGCATCGACGCCACGACCGAGCTAGCCCCGCTCCAGATACCGCGCGCGCTCCCAATCGGTGACGGCGGCGTCGAACGCCTCCTGCTCGACCCGCGCCATGTTCAGGTAGTGCGCGTGGACGTCCTCCCCGAACGCCTGCCGCGCCAGGTCGCTCCGCTCCCACGCCGCGCTGGCCTCGTAGAGCGCGCGGGGCATCCGCGGCACGCCCGTCGCGCGGTAGCCGTTGCCGCGATACGCCCCCGGCGGCTCGATCCGCCGCTCGATGCCGCACAAGCCGGCGGCGAGCACGGCGGCGAACGCCAGGTACGGGTTGCTGTCGGCGCCCGGCAGCCGGTTCTCGATCCGCAGCGCGTCGCCCCGGCCGACGACGCGGAAGGCGCACGTCCGGTTGTCGCGACCCCACACGATGTTGACCGGCGCCCACGACGCCGTCGCGAACCGCTTGTAGGCGTTCACCGTCGAGGCCGTGAACAGCGCCAGCTCGCGCGCCCCGGCGACCAGTCCGCCCAGGAACCAGCGCATGGTGTCGGTCATCTCCGCGCCGCCGTCGGTGGCGAAGAGGCTGCGGCCACCCCCGGCATCCCACAGGCTGACATGGATGTGCCCGCTGGATCCGGTCCATGCCTGGTGGGGCTTCGCCATGAAGGTGATCGCCAGCCCCTCCTGATGCGCGATCTCCTTGGCGCCGTGCTTGAAGAGGGCGGCCCGGTCGGCGGACTCCAGCGCGTGGTCGTAGTGGATGTTGATCTCGTGCTGCCCCGGCGCGGCCTCCCCTTTCGAGAACTCGATCGGCACGCCTGCCGCGGCCATCTCGTTCCGGAAACGCCGGTAGACCGGTTCGGCCCGCGACGCCTGCAAGAGCTGGTAGTCCTCGTTGGTCCAGCCGAACGGCGACGGATCGGCGAAGCGCCGCTCGCCCAGCGCCTCGTAGGAGTCGCGCAGCAGGTAAAACTCCAGCTCCGTCGCCATCCGGGGCGAGAACCCGAGCGCCGCCGCCCGCTCGATCTGCCGCCGCAGGATCGTGCGCGGCGCCACCGCGACCATCACGTCCGCTACCTCGTCGACCGCGTCGCAGAGCACCAGCGCCGTGCGCTCCAGCCACGGGACCGCCCGCAGCGTTGCCCAGTCCGGCCGTGCCAGGTAGTCGCCGTAGCCGCTCTCCCAGTTCATGAGGTCGTAGCCGTCAGGCGTGGTCAGCTCCATGTCGGTGCCGAGCAGGTAGGTGCAGAAGTGCGTGCCGTGCTCCAGGCAGTGGTCGAGGAAGAACTGGCCGGTGACGCGCTTGCCGACGAGCCGCCCCTGCATGTCGCAGACGGCGGTGATGACGGTGTCGATCGCGCCGGAACGGATGGAGGCCGAGAGCTCATCGAGGGTCAGCTTGCCACCGGGCACAGTGCGCTCCTTTGCCTGTCGGTTGTCACGGTCGATGCTGCGCGGATTGTCGAATCCGCCTCCCGCCCCTGTCAACGCGGCCGGGATGCTACGATGGCGCGCAGCACAACCCCGGACGGCTCGATACGACAGGAAAGGAACTGCGCACATGCGCCTTGCGGGCAAGGTGATTCTCGTGACCGGCGCGGCGAGCGGTATGGGCCGCGTGGCGACCCGGATGTTCGTCGAACAGGGCGCGAAGGTGATCGCCGCCGACATCGACGAGGCGGCGCTCCACGCCGCCGTGGGCGAGATCGGCGATCGCGAGGCGGTCCTGCCGGTCACGGGCAACGTCGCCAGCGACGCCGACGTCCGACGCGTGATCGACGAGGGCATGGCGCGCTTCGGCGCGTTGAACGTCATTTACAACAACGCCGGGATCATGCCGGGCGAGGACACGTCCGTCATCGAGACGAGCGAGGACACGTGGGAGCGTGTGCTCGACGTCAACCTCAAGAGCATCTTCCTGGTCTGCAAGCACGGCATCCCGCGCCTGATCGACGCCGGCGGCGGCTCCGTCATCAACATCGCGTCGTTCGTCGCGCTGATGGGCTGCACCGTGCCGCAGGATGCCTACACCGCGAGCAAGGGCGGCGTGCTCTCGCTGACGCGCTCGCTCGCGGTGCAATACGGCCAGCAGGGCGTGCGCGCCAACGCGATCTGCCCGGGGCCGATCATGACGCCGATGCTGGAGACGCTCTTCCCGAATGAGGAGGAGAAGATGAAGCGCCTCAACCGGATCCCGCTCGGCCGCTTCGGCCGCGCCGAGGACATCGTCTGGGCCGGCGTCTTCCTCGCTTCCGACGAATCGTCGTGGATGACGGGGTCGCAGTTCGTCGTCGACGGCGGCATCACGGTCAACTATTTCTGAGGCGGCGCCGTCACGGACCATCCGTAGTCCCGGACCTTGTCCGGGTCGATCCGGGTTGCCTGCAGCCCCATATGGCCCTCCGGAGTATGGCCCTACGCCGGCCGGACGCCGCACCATCGTTGTACGGTCGGCCCTCGCAGCTGCGGGCGGTGGCCGACCTCCATCCCGGATTCGCGGTGCCCGCGTCAATACACCCCGCCCAGCCGCATCCACCGGTACCCGTACCCCTCCAGCCGCACCCGTGGCTTCGCCCGGTCCAGCGGCTCGTAGGCGCGGTCGCCGAAGAGATCCGTCGCCGTCGCCGCCTCCTTCTCGGTCACCTCCAGCGACACCGTCTGCCGCGCCCCTGATAGGTTGTTCAGGACCAGGATCGCGCTGTCCTCGACGTCGTAGCGCAGTCCGAGCACCGCGTCGCTGCCCGTCTTCAACGCCGCCCACTTCCCGGTGCCGATCTCCCCGCACTCGCGCCGGGCGCGGATCAGCCGCGTCAGCCAGTTCAGCAGCGAGTCACGATCGCCCCGCTGGGCGCTGACGCTGACCTGCTCAAAGCCAAAGTCGCCCTCCGCCAGCATCGGCCGGACGAGCCGCTCCGGCGGCGCCGCCGAGAACCCGCCGTGGTCATAGCTCGTCCACTGCATCGGCGCGCGGACGGCCATCCGGCCCTTCAGCGCCGGCTGCTCGCCCATCCCGATCTCCTCGCCATAGAAGAGCATCGGCGCCCCCGGCAGGCTGAACAGCACGCTGTAGGCGAGGCGGATCCGCTGCTGGTCGCCGCCGAGCATCGGCGCCAGCCGCCGCCGCAGGCCGCGATCGTAGACCTGCATCTCCGGCTCCGGACCGAACGCCGCGAAGATCTGCTCGCGCTGGTCCTTCGTCAGCCGCGAGAGGTTCAGCTCGTCGTGGTGGCGCAGGAAGTTCACCCACTGGCCGTTGTCCGGGATCGTCGGCAGCTGCTGCAGGCCGAACGCGATCGGGTCCGCGCTCTCCTGCGCCAGCCCGAGGAAGACGAAGCGGTTCAGCGGGAAGTTGAAGAGCGCCTGCAGCTGGTTGCCGCCGCCGAAGTAGTCGGCGAGGGTGCTCAACCCCTCGTCGACCTCGCCGAGCAGGACCGCGTTGCCCTTGCGGACGACGGCGAAGTTGCGCAGCTCCGCGAGGAACTCGTGCGCGACGTCCATTCCGCGCACGCCCTCGACGCCGGTCAGCTTGATCAGGAACGGCGCGGCGTCGACCCGGAACCCGTCCACGCCGAGCTGAAGCCAGAGGCCCATGTACTTCCGGAACTCCTCGCGCACGGCGGGGTTGGCGAAGTTCAAGTCCGGCTGGAACTCGTAGAAGTGGTGGAGGTAATACGCCTGCGCCGCCTCGTCCCACGACCAGATGCCCTTCTGCTCGCCGGGGAAGACGACCTGATCGCTCGTGTCGCCGGGGTCGTCGTCGCGCCAGACGTAGTAGTCGCGGTACTGCGACGCCGGGTCGCTCCGCGCGGCCTGGAACCAGGGGTGCTCGATCGAGGAGTGGTTCGGCACGAGGTCGATGACGACGTGGAGGCCGCGCTCCCCGGCCTCGACCATGAACTCGGCGAAGTCCGCCATCGTCCCGTAGCGGGGGTCCACCGCGCCGTAGTCGCAGATGTCGTAGCCGTCGTCGCCATTGGGCGACGGGTAGAAGGGCATCAGCCAGAGGCAGGTCACCCCGAGCCCCGAGAGGTAGTCGAG
>DATLHE010000330.1:0-9376 GCA_035540335.1 Thermomicrobiales bacterium
GGACACCCTCTCCGCCATCGTCCAGTCGCCCGGCGGCCCGCTCAATGTCGAGCTCCAGATTGGCGGCGCGCCGGTCGGCAACCCGCAGACCGCCACGCTGGAGCCGGGCCCGAACGAGATCACCGTCGACCGCGACGGCAATCTCGTCAACGTCCAGTCGCTCGGCTACGGCGCGCTCACCATCACCCGTGTCGACGCCAACGGCCAGCCGCTCGCGGGCGGCTGCTACGAGGTGCGCCGCGGCAACGACGTGGTCGCCCGCGGCTGCGACACCGACGACGGCACGGCCGACGGCCAATTGCGCCTCACCTTCCCCGAGGGCTTCGACCCCGGCGCCTACACGGTCGCCGAGGTCACCGCGCCGGACGGCGCCGAGCAGGCGGAGGATCAGGACGTCGACCTGCGGCAGGGCGACAACACGCTCCAGATCCAAACCGGCGCCCCGCAGCAAGGCGAGGAGACCCAGACCGAGGAGATCACCCCTCAGGAGGAGACTCCCACCGAGGAGGAGACTCCGACCGAGGCGGTCCAGGGTCCGCCGGGCAACCTCGTTGTCACGCTCCAGGACCAGAACGGCCAGCCGATCGGCGAGGCCTGCTTCCAGCTCATCCAGAATGACGAGGTCGTCGCCGAGGAGTGCGACGCAGCATCCAGCCCCGGCGACACCCTCCCCGGGAACGGCAACACCGGCTTCTTCGGCGTCCCCTCGGGCACCTACACGCTCCACCAGTCGACCGCGCCCGACGGCACCGAGGCGGTCCCGGATCAGGAGGTCGACGTTCCGGCCGGTGGCCAGAACGAGATCACCGTCACGACCACGACCCAGGCCGAGCAGCCGAGCCCGACCCCGGAGGAGGCGCAGACCGGCGACGTCGTCGCGCTGCGGCAGGACACCAACGGCAATCCCGTCGGCGGCGCCTGCTTCGAGATTCTCGATACCGACGGCAACGTCGTCGCCGACCAGGTCTGCGACGAGGATGGCGACGTCCCGGACGACGGCCGCACCGGCTTCTTCGACGTGCCCGCCGGCAGCTACCTGCTCCACGAGACGCGCACGCCGGAGGGCTACGAGCCGGCGCAGGACACCCAGTTCGAGGTGATTCCCGGCCAGCCCGTCAATGTCCCGGTTCAGAGCGCGCCGCTCGCGACGGAGGAGCCCTCGCCGACCGAGGAGCCGACCGCGACCCCGACGGAAGAGGCGTCCCCGACGCCCTCACCGACCGAGGCGGCCGCCCCCGGCAACCTCATCGTCACCTTGCAGGACCAGAACGGGCAGCCGATCGGCGAGGCCTGCTTCCAGTTGAAGCAGGGCGACGAGATCATCGCCGGGGAATGCGACGACGCCACCAGCGCGGGCGATGCCTTCCCCGGCAACGGCAACACCGGCTTCTTCGGCGTGCCGTCCGGCACGTACACGCTTCACCAGAGCCGCCCGCCCGAGGGCACGCAGCCCGTGGACGACCAGGAGGTCGAAGTCCCGGCCGGCGGCGAGAACGAGATCACCGTCACGGCCGCCGTGGCCGAGACGCCGACGGAGGAGGCGACCACCACCCCGACCGAGGAAGCGACCGAGACGCCCACCCCGACCGAGGAGACCGTGGCGCCTGCCACCGGCGGCAACGTCCTGGTCGACGTCAGCGGTCTCGATCAGTCGCAAGGCCCCATCTGCGTCGAGCTCAACACCGCCGGTGGCATCGGCCTGCTCGAGGCCCCGGCTGCCTGCGACAACGGCGACGGCGATGCCGACAACACGCCGGGCAGCATCCTGCTCCAGAACGTCCCGGCCGGCGAGTACGCCCTCTTCGTCACCCAGGGGCCGGAGGACGCCGTCAACGCGGAACCGCAGCCGATCACGGTCGTCGAGGGCGAGACGGTCAACGCCGGCGTCGCGGTCGCGCCACCGTCGACGAACACCCCGGAGCCCACGGCGACGACTGAGCCCACCGAGACCCCGGAGCCGACCGCGACCACCGAGCCGACGCCCGAACCGACGGCGACCCCGCAGCCCGGCGCGCTCCGCGTCGTCTTCGAGGATCCCGACGGGAATCCGGTCACCGCAACCGGCGGCTGCGTCAGCATTCCCGGCGTCGCCGACACCATCTGCGACAACGGCGACGGTGATGCCAACACGAACGCCGGCCGGATCAGCATTCCGGGCGTCGAACCCGGCACCTATGACGTGACGGTGACCTCGCCGCCCGAGGGCTTCGCCGTCGAGAGCGACACCGCCGAGGCGAACGTCGCCCCGGCGACCGTCGAGCAGATCGACATCACCGTCGAGCAGCAGGCCGGCATCCTGCCGGTGATCGCGACCGACGCCAACGACCAGCCGATCGGCGGCGCCTGCTGGACGCTCTCCGGCGACGGCGGCGACTTCGGCCCGCTCTGCGACGACGGCGCCAACGGGGGCCAGCAGCTCGACGGCCAGGTCCAGTTCGAGCAGATCCCGCCCGGCACTTACACGCTGACCGAGACCGAGGCCCCGCAGGGGTTCCAGCTTGCCGACGGCCGCGAGGTGACCGTCGCCGCGGGTGAGAACGACCCGGTCCGCGTGCCGCACGAGGTCGCCCTTTCCACCATCCAGGTCACCACTCAGGACGGCCAGAGCGGCGTCCTCGCCGGCGCCTGCTACACGATCGACGACCGTGATCCGCTCTGCGATTCCGACGGCGACGGCATCGTCAACCTCGAGGATGTCCCGCCCGGCGACCACACCGTCACCCAGTCGACCGCGCCGGAGGGCTATGCCCCGGCCGCGGCGCAGGACCTCACCGTCACCGCCGGCGAGGACGCCCAGCTCGTCTTCCAGAACGCGCCGCTGACCGGCACGATCGCCGTCGAGGTCCTCGACGAGGACGGCAACCCCGTCGCCGGCGGCTGCATCGCGATCGACGCGGGCACGCAGGTCTGCGACAACGAGGATGGCGACGCCAACACCGCCGACGCGGGCACCATCCAGCTCGACGGCGTCGCGCTCGGCGAGCACGAGGTCACGCTGGAGTCGGTGCCGGAGGACTTTGAGTTGCCGGACGCGGGGCAGACCGTCACCGTCCAGGCGAACCAGACCGCGACCGTGACCTTCACCCTCGCCCGCGTCGCGCCGCAGACCGGCGGCGTCGACGTCACCGTCCAGGTCCAGGGCGGCGATGTCGTCCCGGGCGCCTGCGTGACGCTCACGAGCACCGCCGAAGACGTCGTCCTCGGCCCGTTCTGCGACGGCGACGAGAACGACTCCAACGACGCCGAGGGCGTGGTCGGCATCGATGATGTTCCGGTCGGCACCTACGTCGTGACGCTGGTCGAGAGCGGCCAGACCGGCGGTCGCGCCGGCATCCTGGCCTTCCAGGCCGGGCAGGGCATCAACGTCAACTCCGCCGATTCCCCGACGGTCGAGATTGTCGCCGGCGAGCGCGCCCAGGTCACCGTCACCGTGCAGCCGGCGCCGACCACCGGCACGGGCCGGATCGTCACGCGCGACGGCCAGACGCTCGTCGGCGGCGCCTGTTACGAGCTCTACGCGACCGACGCCATGACGCCGGTCTGCGACGGCGACGACCGTGACGCCAACGGCACCGCCGGCGTCATCGACCTCAACGACCTGCGCGAGGGCACCTACAACCTCGTCATGAGCACCGCCCCGGCCGGCTACGCGGCCGCGCCGGACCGCGACTTCACGATCACCGCCGGCGAGGTCGCCAGCATCGAGGTGCAGGTCACCCCGCTGCCCCAGCCCGGCGCGCTGACGATCGCCAAGGTCGACGGCAACGGCGACGCGCTCGGCAACGCCTGCTTCGCCGTGCAGCAGAACAACGCCAACGTCGCCACGCTCTGCGACGACGACGGCGACGGCTCGCTCGTCTTCGAGGGCCTCGCGGCCGGCAGCTACCGGCTCGTCGAGACCCGTGCCCCGTCGCCCGACTACGAGCCGGCGGCCCCGCGCACGGTGACTATCACCGCCGGCGCGAACACCGACGTCACGGTCACCAACACGCGGAAGCCGGGCCGGCTCCTGATCACCACCGTGGACAGCGCCGACGGCTCGGTGCGGCTCAACAACGCCTGCTACCGCCTCGAAGGGGACGAGACGTTCGGCCCCTTCTGCGACGCCGACGACGGCGCCGTGAACGGCCGCGTCGTCTTCAACGGCATCACCGCCGGCGACTACACGCTGGTCCAGAACGTCGCCCCGGCCGGCTACGAGGCGGCCGACGACCGCGCCGTCACCATCGAGCCGGGCACGACGCTCCAGATCACCGTCCAGAACGCCAAGACCCCGCCGCCAGCCCAGACCGGCCTGCTGGTGGTCATCCCGCTCAACGAGAAGGGCGCCGACGTCGCCGGCGGCTGCTACCAGGTCTTCGACGGCGACCGCCCGATCACCGACTCCGTCTGCGATGGCGACGACGGCAACAACAACGCCCGCATCATCTTCCGCAACATGCCGGTCGGGACGTTCACCGTTCGCGAGACGCTGGCGCCGTCCCCCATCTTCCAGCCGGCCGCCGACCAGGAGGCCACGATCCGCGCCAACGAGCGGACCAACGTCCGGGTGCCGCACACGCTGAAGACCGGGCGGCTGCTCGTGCGGGCGGTGAACGAGGATGGCCAGGTGCTCCAGAACGCCTGCTTCGACCTTGCCACCGACAACCAGGACCCGCGCTGCACCGACGCCGCCGGCGAGACGCTCTTCCAGAACCTCGCCCCGGGCACCTACACGCTCTCGCAGACGCAGGCGCCTTACGGCTACGCCATGAGCGACCAGACGCGGGACGTCCGCGTCCAGCCGGCACAGACGACCGTCGTCGATGTGGTCTTCAAGGCCGCGCCGCCGCCGAACACCGGCTCGGTGCAGGTCCAGAAGTTCTTCTGCCCGGCCGGCGATGGGGGTGAGCGCACGCAGTTCCTCGGCGGCGCCCAGGGCAACGCCCAGCTCGCCAAGACCGCCGGCTGCACGCAGAACACCGCCGCCTTCACGCTGGTCGCCGAGGATGGCTCCGGCAACGGCCCCGGCGCCTTCACGACCGGCTCCGACGGGCGCTTCCAGGTGACGGTGCGGGAGGGCATCTACGTCCTCACCGAGACCGATCCGGACCTGCCCGGCGCCTCCAGCGCCCGCCTGCGGGTCGTGACCGGCCAGCTGACGACGGTCGTGGTCATCAACTACATCGCGCCGCCGAAGCCGCAGCCGGTGACGATCAACGTGGTCGGCTACACCTGCCCGTCGAGCTTCAACGGCACGCTCTACGACGACTTCGCGCAGAGCTGCACCGCGCAGCAGAACCTGACGAACAACCTGACGGTGCGCGCCCAGGGCCCGGTCGACGCCAAGCAGGTGACCGGCGATCAGGGCAAGCTCGGCCTCACGTCCTTCAAGGACCTGCCGGCCGGGAAGTACACGATCTTGGGCGAGAAGCCGTTCAACATCCCGCTCATGTACCAGTTCTGCGGCACCAACGGCGACTGGCCGGCCGACCAGAAGGCGATCAACGGGTCGCTGACGGTGAACCTGGACTACGGGCAGACGCTGACGTGCCACTTCTTCCAGATCCCGGAGCGCCTGACGCAGGACACCGGCACGATCCTGGTGCAGAAGTTCTCCTGCCCGGTCGACAAGGCGCCGAAGGGCTACGACTTCAAGAACGAGTGCCAGCGCAGCGACGAGCAGGTGCAGTTCGCGCTGAACATGTGGAACGCCGAGATGCAGGCCTTCGAGGAGTTCACGACCGGCCAGGCGAATCTCGACGGCATCCTCAGGTTCGTCACCCTGCAGCCCGGCACCTACGAGTTGAAGGAGGTCGGATCGACCTGGTGCTTCGCGCAGTCGAACAGCGTCGACGCCCGCGGCAACGTGGTCGTCCAGCCGAACCGGCTCGCCGAGGTCTGGATCTACAACTGCGTCGGCACCAAGGAGCCGCCGAACACCGGCTCTGGCGACGCCGCGGCGCTGCTGAACCCGTCGGGCGGGCACAACAGCGGCGGGCTGCTGCTGGCGAACCTCGCCTGGCCGGTGCTCGCGGTCGCCGCGTGGCTGGTCTGGCGCTCGCGACGCCCCGGCGTGCTGCCGGTCACCGTCCGCAGCGAGGACATCCGCCATCGCCGCGGCGACGGCGCGGCCTAGCGACGCGCACGAGCCCGGGTGGAGACCGTAGCCTCCACCCGGGCTCGTGCAATAGTGAAGCCTTCGTCGCCCCGCACCACGTGTGCGGGGTTCGTTCGTAATCACGGCGGGACGCATGGGGAACGGCGGAACGCCCCGGTAGCCCCGGGTCTTGTACCGCACCTGCGGCCGGGGACGACGCCCCGACACCGCGACGGCGTTGCTGGTGAACGCGAACGAGGAGATGGACGCGTGGCAGTCGGCGTGGACGCCGGAGTAGCCCCGACCCGGAGTGGTCGGGGTCTGTGTCGTAATTATTGTTAGGCTGCCAACGCAATTTACTTGGCCGGTGGCCACCTAAGGCGTCTTTGGGGACGATTTCGTTGATCTGGCGCGGGTCTTCTTAGGTGGCCAGGTTGTTTCTGAAACGTGGCAGCCTGGACGACGTTATGGAACGCTGCCCAGATGGCCAAGTAATGGATTCATAAGGAACGTGGCCAGGTAGGTCGGCCACCGCCCGCAGGGGCAGGGCCGCCCGTACGACGGCAGGGGCGAGGCGCCGCCTCAGAACGGCACGTCGCTCAGGTCCAGCTCGGCGTCGACCTGAATGACATGGGTCGGGGCGCCAAGGGCCACGACGTCGCAGAGCTGGACGTAGCAGCGCTCCGGCTGCCTCCGCCCGTCGTCCGGCGCCCACCACCGCGCCAGCGACAGGCTGACGATCGAGCCGGGCGGGATGATGATCGGCTCCCGGCCGAATCCCTTATGGGACAGGCTGATTGACACATCGTCAGCGTGCGTTTCCACGCCGTCATAGCGCACTCTGGCCACGCCGTCGTACCGCTCTTGCCGGCGTACCAGCAGGCGGTCTGTTTCCCAGAGCCCGAGGCTGCACGACGGGAGCCGCCGACCTCGCTCCACGTACGCCGCATGGGGATTGCTCATCGCATGCGCTCGCTGTGGGAACGTGAGCGTGCCGTCGTACATGGTGCGCGGTGAGCCCCGCCAAAGCCGTATCCGGCGCGCGTTCTCACGCAGCCACCGCCCCGGATCGTTGTGAGACGTCACCCGTCGCATCTCGAGGACGCGGACGTCCTCGACGTGCGGCGGTGTGACTGGGGGTCGGTTGACATAGCGGACGTCCCAAATCTCGCCGACCTGGAATGGCGCAGCGTCCAGGAACGAATATCCGGCGCCGTTCAGCAGACGGAGAAAATGAGACGTCTCCCGGTCGACGGCGCCGACGCAGATCTTGCCGTGCCTCATCCGCGTCCGCGCGATGATCAGAACCTCGCTCATGGCGACATGCTCCACGGGTGCGACGAGATCCCGTTGGCCGGTTGGCCAGCAGGAATCCATGGCAGACGACATGACCCGTCATGTGCCCCGCGCGTTCCCGGTCGCCGATCGTGAACGAAATGCTGTGTTCTGGGAATACCTGATTGCAAGCAGTATTGCAGAGGAGCAGGCGAGGTGTAAACAGAAGGGACGCATGGGTTGGGGGACGGCCCGTCTGGGGGGCGATGGCTCGCTGCTATGAGTCCTTTGGCACGCGCCACGAGCGCGACGAGCGCGAAGCCTTCGCCGACGCCCCGAAGCCGGGCAGCAGGCCCTGCCCGTTGTCGATGCGGAGCATGACCTCTTCCTGCGTTCGCAGCACGCCGTGCTCGTCGATGTGCCCGACCGGGATCTCCTCCACCGCCAGCGCGACGCCGATCAGCCGCGCCCGGTGGCACAGCTCCGGCTTGCCCTCGCTGCACATCAGCGCCAGCCGGACGCCCTGTCGCCAGGCAGTTCGCAGACGCTCCATGCCGCGCTGGAACACCGGCAGCTCCCGCATGCGCTCGTAGTCCACCTTGACCCCTGCCGCGTGAGGGCCGCGCGGCGCGAGCCGCACGTCCGGATCGTCCGGGGCGCCGCCGAGCGTGTCGCCGAGGAAGACGTAGGTGACCCCGGCCTCCTGCAACCACGTCCGCATCGGCTCACGGCTGAAATCCGGGTTGTAGCGCGAGTAGGGACTGGTGCGCACATCGCCGAGATACTGCACCTGATGCTCCGCCAGCAGCCCGAGGAACTTGTCGCGATCCCGCTGCCCGTACCCGATCGTCAGGATACCGGCCTCCGGCGCGCTCACCGGCCCGCTCCGGCGACGCCCTCCGGCACCAGGTTCTCCACCGGCGCCCCGGTCTGCCGGGCGATCTCGTTCGCCAGCAGCAGGCGATGGCAGGCGTGCGGGTCGCCCTCGACGCAGAAGAAGAGCGGCGCTTCCGGATCGCCGAGCTCTGCCAGGAGCGTCCTGGCGTCGAGGTGGTCGATCACCCGCTCCCGGTAGCCCTTGGCGAGCACCGGCGAGAGCGTGTCCCGGTCGTGACGGCGGATGCCCGCCTCGCGGTCGACCTCGCCCTGGGCCTTGACCATGGCCTCGGTTGGCGCCAGGTCGAGCCGGTGCGTGTAGCGGATGCCGAGGTCCGCGAGGTGATCCTGCAGGCGTTGCGCGTTGGCGAACGCGTACTGATGGCCGCGCACGCCGCGGCGGCGGCGGGTGTCGACGAAGAGGTCGGGCTTCGCCGCGCGCAGGGCGGCGAGGAAGGTTTCCTCGGTGAAGCCGTAGACGCCGAGAGTCAGGATACGCACGAACCACGTCCCCCCATGTCCGACAGCGAGACTACAACATATCCCCATTCTGCGACGTGCGCGGATCGGTGCTCAAGGTGACGATCGAGGAGGGGTGACTGGCATCGGGGTCCCTGATTCGGACTACCACCACCACATCCTAATGCCCGATATCCGGTGATCACACATTACTCCTGCTTTCGCATGTGCGGTCGAGGATGGCGGCAGGATCTCACGTTCAAGGTATGATGCGAAGAGAGTTCGAGCCCAACCGGAAACATCACCGCCTGGTGCTTGCGACACGAGGAGGCTTCACATGCTCTTTCACATCACGCAAGTCCACACTCCCGAAAACTGCCCAAAGGACGAGGGAGGGTCGAACAGCCTGTTCGATGTCAACGTGCCGGGGATCACGTTGATCGGGCGGTACGGCGCCAACGCGCAGCACACGATGTTCTACATCGTGGAGGCCGACGATGTAGACGCGCTCCACCTCTTCCTCTTTCCCGGTTTCAAGCGGTGCACGGCCACAATCACCCCTGTAAGCGAAGCGCCAGTGCCCAGAGACTGACGCAGCCCTCAGAGGAAGGTGTTGAAGTGACGATAGAGTTATGCCTTCCCTTTGATACGCGCTGACCAAATCGTTCACTGAGCATCTGAATGGTG
>DATLHE010000331.1:0-3746 GCA_035540335.1 Thermomicrobiales bacterium
CCACCACACCCGCCTACGCGTACTTCGGCAGGATCTCCTTCTTCGCGAACTCGAAGAACCCGTCCTGGTCCGGGCCGATCTGGTGGATGTAGACGTGCGTGAACCCGGCGTCGGTGTACTGCTTGATCATCTCGTGGTACATCGCCGCGTCCGGCCCCGTGACGACGCTCTTCTTTAGCGTCTCCGGCGTCACCAGCTGCGCCGCCTCCTGGAAATACTGCGGCAGCGCCAGCTCCTGCGAGAGCTGCCCCGGCAGTCCCGTGTACCCCCAGTACTTCAGCGCCGTCTGCGTCGCCTGCTCCTCGTCCGTGCCCCAGCAGACTGTCATCTGCCCGTACTTCGGCTTCCCGCTGCCGCCGCCCTCGTCGAACGCCTGCACCGCCTCCTTCTCTGGCGACGTCGAGACCAGCCCGTCGCCGATCTCCCCGGCCAGCTCCGCCGATTCCGTCCCGGACGCGGCAACCATGATCGGTGGCGGCGTCTCTGGCAGCGTGTAGAGCCGCGCGTTCTCGACGGTGTAGAAGGCGCCATGGATCGTCGTGTAGCCGCCCTGCCACAGCTCGCGAATGATCTCGATCGACTCCGCCATCATCTCCTGGCGCACCGAGATCGGCGGCCAGTGCTCGCCGGTGATGTGCTCATTGAGGTACTCGCCGGTGCCGACGCCGAGGAAGAAGCGCCCCGGCATCATGTCGGCGAGGGTCGCCGCCGCCTGGGCGTTCAGCGCCGGGTGATAGCGAATGTTGAGCGCGGTCACACCCGTCCCCAGCTGGAACTGGCTGGTCCGCTGCGCGATGCCGCCGATGACGCTCCAGACGAACGGGCTGTGTCCCTGGGAGTCCATCCACGGGTGGAAGTGGTCGGAGATCAGGCCGTAGGAGAACCCCGCCTGCTCCGCCTTGACGGCGTTCTCAACCAGCTCGTTCGGCCGGAATTCCTCGCTGGAGAGCGCGTAGCCAATCTGCACCATGGTCCGTGACATCCTTTCCTGGTCGTGCGGCGCGGCTGCCCCGCCGGGCAACGTCGCGCCCGCGGTGTCACCGCTCCCTTACCCAAGTTGGATGCCACGGGTTGTTCGGGCCGCCCGCACGACACCTCCCCGGACACAAGGTCCGGGGCTACGAGAGGGTCTTCCGGTAGCGCACCTCGATCACCGGCCGCCCGCCGATCGACTCGCCCCGCTCCGTACCGTCGGCCCGCCACCCGGCGCGCTCGTAGAACGCCCGCGCGTCCGCGTTCTCGCCGATCACCCACAACAGCGCGTCCGTGAGCCCCGCGTCGCGCATGGCCTCCTCCGCGCTTGCAAGCAACGCCGAGCCGATGCCGCCCCGGGCGCGCTCCGGCGCCACGTAGATCGTGGTCAGCGCGCCGGTGCTGGCGGCCTCGTCGGGATCCTGTGTCCGCCCGCACGAGCAGAACCCCACGATCGCCCCCGCCGCTTCGGCGACCAGCACCGTCACTCCCGCCTCGGCCGCTCCCAGCACGCCGCGCCAGAACCCGGTCCGCTGCTCGACCGACAGTGCGTCGAGAAAGGCCTCATCGAGCATCCCCCGGTACGCCGCCCGCCACGACGCCACATGCAACGCCGCGATGGCGGGCGCGTCGTCCCCCGTCGCTCGCCGGATCCGGAGATCGGTTGCCATGGACACCTCCCGGTCACAACGCCTTGCGCCGGCGCACCTCCGTCGTCGGCTGCCCCATCCGGTCGAACTGCTGCTCGCTGCCGTCCGCGCGCCACCCGGCGCGATCGTAGAACGCGCCGGCATTCGCATTCTGCTTGAGCATCCAGAGCACCGCGTGCCGGTATCCCGCCTCCCGCATCGCCTGCTCGGCCCGCGCCAGCAGCGCCGAGCCAACCCCGGCGCGGGTGAGCCCCGGCCGCACATAGATGGTGTGCAGGATGGCCGTGCGGCGCGGCACGTCGTCCTCGTCGGACGGGCCGAACGAGCAAAAACCGACGACCTCGCCCTCCTGCTCGGCCACCCAGACGTGGAGATCGTCGCGCCCCGCCGTCAGCCGCTCGCGCCACTGCGCGACGCGCTGCTCCACCGACAGCGCGTCGAGAAAGGCGTCGTCCATCATTCCGCGATACGCCGTCTGCCACGCGCGGACGTGGATCTCCGCGATCGCCGCGGCATCCGCCGGCGTCGCCGGACGCGTGGTGATGTCCCCTACGTGCACAAGCCCCCCTCACGAGCCGTCACGCGGCCACGCTTCATCACCAGCCACGGCGTCGGCTGGTCGACGACCGCCTGCACGTGCGTCTCGCCGTCGACGAGCATCAGGTCGGCGGCGTTGCCCTCGGCGAAGCCGTAGTCCGGCAGGCGCATCGCGCTGGCCCCGCCGTTGGTGACGATGTCGATCACGGCCTCGATCTCCTCGTCACGCCGGAAGTTGTTGCGATAGGCGAGCAGGTAGGCGCGCAGCAGCATCTCCGGCCGGTTGAGCGGGCCCCACGCGTCGCGGATGCCGTCGTTGCCGGCGCACAGGCGCACGCCCGACTCGCGCAGCTGCCAGACCGGCGGGGCGGGACGCCCCCCGCCCGGTCCATGGCTCATGATCGCGATGTCGTTCTCCAGCAGCAGCGCGATCAGCCCGTCGAGCCGCGCCGCGTCGACGCCGCCGAGGCAGAACGCGTGGCTGATGACGACGCGGCCCTGCAAGCCGAGCGCCTTCGTCCGCTCGGCGATCAGCTCCACCGAGAACGCGCCCAACTCCCCCGGCTCGTGGAGATGGACGTCGACGTCGACGTCGTACCGCTCGGCGAGGCCGAAGATGGTGTCCAGGTGCCTCACCGGGTCACGGTCGATGGTGGACGGGTCGAGCCCGCCGACGACGTCCGCGCCCTCGCGCAGCGCCTGCTCCATCAGCTCGACGGTGCCGGGGCGCACGAGCATCCCGCTCTGCGGGAAGGCGACGATCTGGATCGTGACCGTGTCCTTGAGGTCCTCGCGCGTCTGCGCCAGCCCATGGAAGCCGTTCAGCCCCCACTCGGTGTCGATGTCGGAGAAGGAGCGGATATGCGTCGTGCCGCTGGCGATCGCCCGCTCGGCGTGGCGGGTCGACTGCCGGTGCGCGTCGATCCCCTCCTCGCGGCGCAGGCGACGCTCGCCCTCGATCTTGTCGAGCAGCGTCGGCCCGGCGGTATGGCGGTGCCACGGCAGGCCGAGCAGCGTCTTGTCCATGTGGGTATGGGCGTCGATGAGGCCGGGGAAGAGCAGCCGCCCGCCGCCGTCGAGCGTCTCGACCTCCTCCCCCATCGCGAGATCGGGGCCGATCGCGGCGAACACGCCATCCCGGATCAGGATGTCGGTCGGCTCGCCGCCCAGCGGGCGGACGTTACGGATGCACAGGGATGTCGTCACGGGTCTGGTCCTCCGGGGATCAGCGTCAGCGCCTTGCGCGCAGCGACACTGTAGGGGCCGGAGGACCAGATCGCAACGGCCCTACGGGCGCGCCTGGCCGGCGGCCATGGCGGCGATGATCTCCCGCCACTGCGCGAGCGCGGTGTCCATCTCGACGAGCGGGCGCGACTCGATCGTGCTGAACGGCGTGAGCGGCCACTCCATCATCATGCGGTTGAACTCGACCTCGTCCGGGACCTCGCAGACCCCGCCGCCGCCCGGCTCCCCGGCGTAGAACCCCGCCGCCAGCCAGCGGTCGCGGTACCGCTCCCACCAGTCGGTGAATCCCTCCATCAGTCCTGGCAGCATCTCCGGCGGAATCGGGAACTGCGGATGGACGAC
>DATLHE010000332.1:0-17409 GCA_035540335.1 Thermomicrobiales bacterium
CGACGGCGGTAGTCTATCCATCCTTTCCGCGTCTTGCGCACAATGCATCGTGAACAGATGTGCGGGAGCAGGCCCGCGCCCACGACGAGGGGCTGTACGTCGTCGGCTGGCCCTGCGATCCTGACGTCGCCGACACCGCGCTGGCCTGGCACGTCGACGCCGTCACCACCGACTACCCAACCGCCCTCCGCGAGCGCCTCGCCGCCCTCGCCCCGGCGGGCTAACGGCGGGACACGCGATCGTCGTACGGTCGGCCCCCGTGGCCGACCTCTGCCACCATACGGACCGCTGCAATATGGTTGCGACCCGTAGGGAAAGGCTTGCCCGGACGAGGCTTAGCCGAGCAGCGGAGCGGGCCTTTCGCTTCTCGCCTGCGGCCCGGCCGAGCGCGGAGCGCGAGAAGCGGAGCGAGCCCTTGGCCGGGGGATTGTACGCGCTCAGCCACCCAAACGGTCACCCAACGACCGGCGCGTTCAATGCCCTCCCGTCTGGCCCCGGACCGCCGCGACCTGCGTGACGCCCCCCGTAGGGGACGACTTGAACGCGCCCCGCACCGGCGCCACCTGCCACGACCGCGCGTTCAATGTCGTCCCGTGCCGCCCCCAACATCCCTCGCGCTGGCTGCGAGGTGCGCGGCTCCAATGGCGAACCACCCCGCGCCCAAGACTCCCGTCATTCTGAGCGAGCCCTCGGCCATGAGCATCGCCGTGCGCAGCGCAGCGAGAGCACGTCCAAACTCGGCGTGCAGCGCCCCGCACCCCTCGGCGTACGGGCGGACCTTGTGGCCGACCCACTTGGCCAACCACCCCTATATCCATTACTTGGCCATCTGGGCAGCCTTCCAGAACATCGCCCAGGCGGCCACGTTTCCGAAACACCCTGGCCACCTGGAAAAGCCCGCCAGATCAACCACATCGCCCTAGGTGGCCACCGGCCAAGTTGTTTGACTTGGCAACCTGACAATAACAACACAAAACCGGCCCGGGGCGCTGTTTGCGCTCCGGGCCGGTTCGGCATCCGCCCTACTCGTCGACGACGACCGTGCGGCTCTGCTCGCGCATGAAGTGCTCAACGTAGTACGACCCGAGCGCGCCCTTGCCGGACGAGCCGCTGCCCTTCCAGCCGGTGAACGGCTGGCTGCCCGGCCAGGCACCCGTCGTCGCGCCGCCCTTGCGGTTCGCGTAGACGACGCCCGCCTCGATCCGGTCGAAGAACGTCTCGATCTCGTCCGGATCCTCGGTGAAGATGCCGGCCGTCAGGCCGTACTCGACATTGTTCGCCTCGTGAAGCGCCTGGTCGAGCGACTCCACCTTGGCAACGGCGATGAACGGCAGAAAAAGCTCACGCTTGAAGAGCTCGTGCTCCAGCGGCAGCCCATCGACCACCGTCGGCGCCACGAACGTGCCCTTGCCGAGGTCACCATCGGTCAATCGCTCGCCACCCGTGCGAACGGTCGCCCCGTCACGACGGGCGATCGCGGCCGCCTCCTCGAAGCGCGCGACGGCGCTCTCGTCGATCACCGGGCCGACAAAGACCGCGCGATCGGTCGGATCACCGATCACCAGCTCATTGGTGCGCTTCACCAGCCGCTCCATGAACTCGTTGTAGATGGGTTCCTCGACGTAGGCGCGGGAGCAGGCAGAGCACTTTTGGCCAGAAAAACCAAAGGCCGACCGGACGACACCCTCGACCGCCTTGTCCAGGTCGGCGTGGCGGGTGACGATCGTCGGGTTCTTGCCGCCCATCTCGGTGATGATCGGCTTCGGGTAGACCGTGCTGAAGCTGTTGTACAGCGCCATGCCGGTCTCCTTGGAGCCGGTGAAGACGACGCCGTCGATGCCCGGGTGGTGCACCAGCGCGTCGCCGACGTCGGCGCCGCCACCGGTCACGAAGTGGAGCGCCCCGGCCGGCACGCCGCCATCGAGCAGCGCCCGCGCCAGCTCGTACCCCGAGAACGCCGTCGCGCTCGCCGGCTTGAAGACGACGGTGTTGCCCGTGACCAGTGCGGCGCCGATCGGCCCCGCCGCCAGCGCGTTCGGAAAGTTGAACGGCGCGAGAACGGCGAAGACCCCGTACGGGCGCAGGATGGAGACGTTCCGCTCGCGCGGGTCCTCGTTGCCCATCTGCACCCGGTAGCCATCGTTCTCTTCCATCAGCGTCGCATAGTAGTCGATGAGGTCTGCCCCCTCCTCGACCTCGCCGATCGCCTCCGTGCGCGACTTGCCGCACTCCTGGATCATGATCGCCGCGAGGCGGAACTTGCGCTCACGGATCGTGCTCGCGGCCTTGCGCATGATCGCCACGCGATCCTGCCATGGTGTGCCCGACCACGCCGGGGCGTACGCCCGCGCCGCGGCCACGGCATCATCGATGTCCCCGCTCGTGCCCTTTGGGAAGCGGGCAAGCACCCGGCTGGTGTCCGCCGGGGCGTCAACCTCGAAGGTCGCGCTGGCGAAGCGGTCCTCGCCGTTGATGATTTGCGGATAGGAGGTGCCGAACTCCTTCTCGATCGCGGCGAGCGCCTCGTCGAAGCGACCGTGCATCGCCTCGATCTGGTCCGGGGTCGCGGTGTAGGTGATCTTGGGGTCGGAGACGGTCATGGTGGAGCCCTTCCTGGCGCTACTCGCCCTGTGAATCGTTGTCAGCCTCATTGTACGGGCCGAGAATCTGGGTGATCTCGATCCGGTTATTGAACGGGTCATGGATGATGAACCGTGGCCGGTTGTGGATCACCGGCTGAGACCCGATCTCGACACCCTTGGCCTCCAGGTCTCGCCGCACCGCCTCGACGTCCGCCACCTCGACGCAGAAATGCTGGCCCGGCGCGTTCGGCTCGAACCCGTCCTGGGCGAAGACATGCAGCTCATCGCCATTGCCGCCCAGCTTGAACCAGACCAGCCGCGTGCGATCCAGCGTCGCCGGCGGCTCGATCTCCACCAGTCCCAGGAGATCGCCGTAGAAGCGTCGTGCCTTGTCGTTCTGCCCCTCCGGCATCGGAACGCTGCAATGCTGCAATCGCGTGAGTCCGTTCATCGATCATGCTCCTCCGTCGACATCACCGGCCGCCGCGCAGTCGGGCGAAGAGCCCGTCGCGAAGCCTCCGGACAATCATCGTGCCGTCGTCCGCCGGCTCCTCCAGAAACCCGGTCTCTCGTGAATCGCGGCACGTGGCAGGCCCAGGTGCCAGATCAGTGGCCAGCCGCATCGCCGTCGCATCCCAGGATGATGCGCCCGCGTCCAGCCGCTCCTCCGCCAGCCGTGCTCGTATCCAGGTCCCCAGCGTCTCCCCAGCCCGCAGTGCATGGTCGTACCGCCCGATCGCGCGGGGATCCAGCATCCCCGATGCATCGACGCCGACCAGCAGATTGTCCAGCGCGAACCGCGCCGGCGGCGCCCCGGACCGCAGCGGGACCAGCTCCACACCCGTCGCCGATCGCGCACCCTCCGGCGGGAACCACTGCCGAACCGGCGAGGCGAAGAGTTCGTCCAGCCCGTTGACCGCCGACCGACTGCTGCGCATCACGTTCTCGATCCGCGCCGCCAGCCAGACCGCCACCCCGGCCCTGAACGGCGTGACGGCGACCTCGACCGGCATGCCCCACGACGTCCGCCACGAGCCTCTCCGGCAGGGAAAATCCGCTCCGCCCGGGACGTCGATCCACGTCTTCGCGAAGTGGATCTGCTCGGCCGGGCCGTAGTCCGGCCGCAGGCCGACCCGCAGCGCGATCCGGGGATCTGCTCCCTCACAGAGCGCGATCATTCGGGCGACGAGGTGCTGCGCGCCGCCCTCGCTCGTCAGCCGCAGCCGCCCATCCGGCTCCGGCACCACCGTGCCTTCGGTGAAGCCGTCCAGATACTCCGCACCGGCGGCGGTCGCCTGCTCCAGCGCCCAATCTTCGAGCACATCGCGACGAAACGCCCGGCGAGACGAGATCGGCTCGATCGCCGACGCCGCCTCGTCGCGGAACCGCTGGCGCGTGTCGACGACCCGGTCCAGCGGCAATGACTCCGGCGCGACGGCAAAGGCGGACGCCAGCGAGCGCTCATCGACCAGCCCGCCGTCGACCCCGAGCGAGCGCGACCGCCCCGCGCCCTCGACAAGCCCGACCTGCAGCCCCGCCGCGGCAAGCACGCGGGCGCATGCGGTCGATGCCAGCCCGACCCCGATCAGGATCGCGTCGTATGGCCGCTCACCGGACGCCGGCATCCGCGTCCCGCTCCACCTGCGCGCGCCAGCCGCGCACGTTGTCCCGGATCTGCCCCGCGTGAATGTCGAGATGACCGGCGGCATGGGCGACGATGTCTTCGAGCCTCACCCGTCCGCGCTCGGTGTGCGTGCCCTCGGCATCCAGCGCGTCTGCAGGCAAACGGTCGAGCAGCGCCGAGGTCATCGCCCGCGTCGAGCGGATCACGTCGACCGCCGTCTCCACCGGGAGTCCCTGATAGCCCGGCGTGCCGGCCCAGTCCTCCTGATCGAAGGCGACGACGGTGCGCTCGGGCCCGATCCACATGGTCCGCACGCGGGTATGAAAGACAGCCTCGCACTCTGCGCAGTGCCACAGCACCTCGGCAATGGACCATTCACCCGGCGCGGGCCTCCAGGTCATCGCGGCGTCCGGTACGTCCTTCAGCGCATCCATCAAATCCGTCGCGCCGTTCTGGTAGGTCGCGAGGAGCATCGTGCGGTCGCTCATGACGCCACCGGCGCTTTCAGGGCCGCGATGAGGGCCGGCACGACCTCGAAGAGGTCGCCGACGATGCCGAAGTCCGCGATCTGGAAGATCGGCGCATTCGGATCGCTGTTGATGGCGACAACGAACTGGCTCTCGCGCATCCCGTAGAGATGTTGCGGGGTGCCGCTCAGGCCCGCCGCGAGGTACAGCTTCGGCGTCACGACTTCACCGGAGGAGCCCACCTGCAAGTCATGCGGGCTCAGCCCCATGACCACCGCCGCCCCGGACGCGCCGACCGCCGCATCGAGCGCCTCCGCCAGCTCTTCGACGAGCGCGACCCCGGTGGCGTCGCGCATGCCGCGGCCGCCGGAAACGACGCGCTCGGCGCCCTTCAGCGGCCGCCGCGTGGACACCGGCGTCGCCACCGTCGACTCCGGCGCGAGCTCGGCGAAGACGTCCTGCAGCGAGATCGCGGCGATGTCGCCGATCGCCGACGGGTCGATCATGCCCGGCTCCAGCGCCATGACGAGCGTCGTGCTCGGATCGCAACGGATGGCCGTCTCGGCCCGTCCCCCGAGCACATCGCGCGTGACGATCACGCCGCCATTCTCGACGGCGACCGAGGTCACATAGGAGGTCATCGGCAGGCCGAGCCGGGCCGCGAGCCGCGCGCCATAGTCGGAGCCGAAAGCGGTGCCCGGCGTGATGACGACGCGGGGTTGGTGCTGCTCAACGACCCCTGCAGCGACGTCCTCCCACGCCTGGTACGGCAGCGTCACGTTCTCTTCGTCGACGAGCGCCGACACGACGGCGATCGACGGGTCGAGCTTGCCGATCTGCTCCAGCGCGTCCTCCTGGTAGGTGCCGAGCAGCGCGAGGATGAATTGCTCGCCAAGCCCCTCGGAAAGAGCCTGGCCGGCGCTGAACATCTCGTGCGAATGGGGGGAGATAACGCCGCCGAAGCACTCCGCCAGCACCAGCACCCCTGATATTTGTGACATGTCCTGGGTCCTCCCGTGCCTAGCCGACCAGCCGGTGCTCGCGCAGCCACGCGGCAAGCTGCACCGCCGCGTCCTCGGCCGGCACGCCCTCGAGCAGGATGCGGTCCGCGCTGACGCGCTGGCCCATCGGCTCACTCCAGCTCAGCGCCGACGTCATTGGCACGTCGGCCTCGACCTCCCGCACCAGCTTGCGCTTCGCCTGCATCATGCCGCGTAGCGAGGGGTGGCGCTTCGGCGCCTCCTCGCTCTCCTTGATGATGAGCACCACCGGCGTCTGCACCGTGAGGACCTCGGGAAAGCCGTCGGCGTCCCGTTGCACCTGAAGCGACTCGCCGTCGGCTGCGACCGTCATGACGCCCGAGAGATGCGGAATGCCAAGCACTTCGGCAATCTGCATCCCGACCTGCGCGGTTTCGGTGTCGTCCGAGCGATGCCCGGCGATGAGGACGTCGAAGCCCTCGTCGCGGACCGCGCTGGCCAGGGCCTGGGCCGTGGCGAGGGAGTCGGCCGTCGACGTCTCGTCGCTCGCGACGTGGAGTGCCTGATCGGCGCCTGTGGCCAGCGCGCTGACCAGCACGTCCAGCACATCCTTCGGGCCGAGGCTCACCGCCGTGATCTCCCCGCCGGCGATCTCTTTGAGATCGATCGCGGCGTTCACCGCGTGCGCGTCGGCCGTATTCATCACCGGCGCGTCGGCGACCTTGGGCTTGCCCGTCTGGCCGTCGATGCGGACCGTCCGGACATCAACCACCTGTTTCACAAAGACCGCGATCCGCATCAGTTTCCCTTCTCGTGCGCGCGAGGCTCGTCGGAGAAGACGGGGGAGCGCTTCTCGAGGAACGCGTCCATGCCCTCGCGCTGATCGTGCGAGCCGAAAACGCCGGCGAATGCGTGCGCCTCCTCGGCCAGGCCCGCACTCGGATGGGCGTCCTCCGCCCTGGCGATCAGCCGCTTGGAGAGCCGGACCGCGGCCGGGCTGTTCTTCGCGATGGCCTCCGCCAGCTTGCGCGCCTCGTCCATCAGGTGCTCGGGCTCGTAGACCGCGTTCACCAGTCCGATGCGCAGCGCCTCCTCCGCCTTGACGTGGCGCCCGGTAAAGATCAATTCGGAGGCGATGCCCTTGCCGACCAGGCGCGGCATGCGCTGGGAGCCGCCCCACCCCGGCGGGATGCCGAGCCCGACCTCCGGCTGCGCGAAGACGGCGTTCGTGGCGGCGATGCGAATGTCGCATGCCAGCGCGATCTCGCAACCGCCGCCGAGCGCGAACCCGTTGACAGCGGCGATCACCGGCTGCGGCGCGCGCTCGATCGCCGCGCCGGCGGCGTGGCCGAGTCGCCCGAACGCCATCGCGTCGGCCGGCGAGAGTTTCGCCATCTCCTTGATGTTCGCGCCCGCGACGAACGCGCGCTCGCCGGCGCCGGTGAGGACGATGGCGCGGACCGACGCGTCCTCGGCGACCGTGCGGACGGCGCCCAGCAAGTCGGTCAGATGCGCGGTGTCGAGCGCGTTATGTCGCTCGGGGTTGGCGATCGTGATCGTGGCGACCTGCTCGCTGACGCTCACGTCAACGCTCATGCACTGTCCCTTCTGTTGAATCATGATTGAGGCCGGCCAGCTCGTCCCGGTAGACGCGGCTCACGCGCACGTAGCGCCCGGGGATGCCGGCAAGGTGGTCCTGCTGCTTCTGGTCGAGCGCGTCACGCTCCTTTGCGGGCATGCCGACCATCACCGCGCCGTCGGGTACGTCCACCCGCTCGGGGATCAGCGCGCCCGCCGCGATGACGACGTTGCGACCGATGGTCGAGTACGACATGACGGTGGCGCCCATGCCGACGAGCGTGCCGTCGCCGATGGTGGTGCCGTGGACGAGCGCGAGGTGCCCAACGGTGACGTCGTTTCCGATGACCGTCGGCGCGTCACGATTGACGTGGACGACGGTGCCGTCCTGCACGCTCGTCCGGTCGCCGATGGTGATCGGGGCGATGTCACCGCGCACGGTGGTATTGAACCAGACGCTTGACTCGCGCCCAATGGAGACGTGGCCGATGACGACGGCGCCGGGGGCGATGAAGACTTCGTCGGCAATCTCCGGCCAGGCGCCCTCGAACGGCAGGATGATCGCCCCCGGGAAGCGGGCGGCGAACGCGGCGCGACGATCCATCAAGCGTCCACCTTGAGGATCACCGCATCGCCTTGCCCGCCCCCGGAGCAGATGCCAACCGCGCCGATGCCGCCACCGCGCCGCTTCAGCTCGTTGATGAGCGTCAGCACGAGCCGAGCGCCGCTGGCGCCGATCGGGTGCCCGAGCGCCACCGCGCCGCCGTTGACGTTGAGCTTCTCGGGATCGCGTCGGAGGCGCCGACCGGCGATGATCGCCACGCTGGCGAACGCCTCGTTGATCTCGACGAGGTCGAGGTCCTGCACGGTCAGCCCTGCCCGCTCGAGCGCCTTCTCGATCGCCATCTGCGGCGTGTAGGCGAGGTACGGTGCGTCCCACGCCGCTTGCCCCGTGCCGAGGATCGTGGCTGCCACCGGCACGCCGGCGGACGCCGCCCACTCGTCATCGGCGACGATCATCGCCGCCGCGCCATCATTGATGCCCGGCGCATTGCCGGCCGTGACGGTGCCGTTGGCGGCGAATGCCGGCTTCAGCTTTGCCAACGCCTCGGCGCTGGTGTCGCGGCGGGGGGCCTCGTCGGTGTCGACGACGACAGTCTGCCGCTTCTGCGCGACCTCGACGGGAACAATCTCCTCGGCCATCCGGCCGTCGTCCATCGCCGCCAGGGCCCGCTGATGCGAGCGCAGCGCCCAGGCGTCCTGCTCCTCGCGCCCGACGCCCTCTTCGTCGGAGACGTTGCCGCCATGGACCCCCATGTGGCAATCGCAGATGGCGCAGGTCAGCCCGTCGGAGATCATCATGTCCTCGAGCGCGCCATCGCCCATGCGGTACCCGGCGCGGGCGCCGCGCAGGATGTAGGGCGCGTTCGACATGCTCTCCATGCCACCCGCAACGATGACAAGGCTCTCGCCCGCGCGAATCTGCATGTCGGCCAGCGCGACCGCGCGCAACCCGGAGCCGCAGACGCGGTTGATCGTCTCGGCGGTGACGGTGCGGTCGAGCCCCACACCCATGCCAACCTGACGCGCGGGGTTCTGACCCGCGCCGCCCTGCAGCACCTGGCCCAAGATCACGTGGTCGATGTCATTGCGCTCGATGCCCGACCGTTCGATCGCCGCGGTGACGGCGACCTTGCCCAGATCGACTGCCGTCTTCGACGCCAGTGCCCCATTCAGCTTGCCAAACGGCGTTCTCGCTCCACCCAGGATGACGGCGCGTCCCACGGCTTCCTCCTCACATTCGAAGTCAATGCATAGTATCGACGATTCCACAGCAAAACGGGCCGGCAGATGCGCGGCCCGTTTCGTCAGTTCACACCGAGAGGGACGACTACGCCTCGTCCTCGAAGCCCACGGCCGCCGGCTGGGGGTGGCTGAGCGGCTTGTCCTCGCGGTAGCCAAGGGCATACTCGGCCTGGAGGATCTGGTGGATTTGGCTGGTGCCCTCGTAGATCGTCGAGCCGCGGGCGTTGCGGAGATAGCGCTCGACCGGGTAGTCGTTGGCGAAGCCGTAGGAGCCGTAGATCTGGACCGCGTCATCGGCGGCCTTCAGCGCGGCCTCGGTGGCGTACCACTTGGCGAGCGACGTTTCCTTCGTGTTGCGGATGCCGCGGTTCTTGAGCTCGGCGGCCTTCATCACGAGTAGGCGGGAGGCCTCGTGGCCGGCGACCATGTTCGCGATCATCTGCTGCACGAGCTGGTGCTTGCCGATCGGCACGCCAAACGTGTGGCGATCGTTGGCGTACTTCACGCTGGCGTCGAGCGCGGCGCGGCAGAGGCCCGTGGCACCGGCGGCGACGGTGTAGCGGCCCTGATCGATCGCGCTCATGGCGATCTTGAAGCCCTCGCCCTCTTCGCCGATGCGGTTCGCGGCCGGGACGCGGACATTGTTGAAGCTGAGGTCGCCGGTGTTGCCCGCGCGGACACCGAGCTTGCCCTTGATCGTGCCGGTCGTGAAGCCCTCCATGCCGCGTTCGACGACGAACGCGACGAGGCTCTTGTGCTTCTGGGCGCGATCGAGGCTGGCGAAGACAAGGAAGTTGTCGGCCACATCGGCGAGCGAGATCCACATCTTGGAGCCGTTGAGGATATAGTCGTCGCCGTCCTTCGTGGCGGTCGTCTCGATCGCGCCGGCATCCGAGCCGGCGGCCGGCTCGGTGAGGCCGAAGGTGGCGATCTTCTCGCCCTGCGCCTGCGGCACGAGGAAGCGCTGCTTCTGGTCTTCGTTGGCCCACTGCAGCAGCGTCAGGCTGTTGAGCCCGACGTGAACGCTGAGCACGACGCGAAGGGTGGTGTCGACGTACTCCATCTCCTCGCAGGCGAGCGCGAGGCTGACGTAGTCGAGGCCGAGGCCACCGTACTCCTCGGGGATCGGCAGGCCGAGAATGCCCGCCTCGCCCATCTTGTCGATAATCGCGCGATTGTAGGTCTGGTTCGTGTCCCATTCGCGGATGTGCGGCGCCGCCTCGCGCTGCGCGAACTCGCGAACCATGTCACGAACCTGCATCTGCTCGTCGGTGAGGTCGAAATTCATCGGCACTGATCCACTTTCGCTGCTACCCCGACGCGGTCGGGCGTCTTCTCTCCGGCGAAGTATAGCCGGGGTGGAGGACGTGGCTCCCTGGAATCCTCACACCACCCTGGGGCCGCGCGTGAGGTCGCCAACGACGATGCGGCGGAGGTCCGCTTCGCCGGTGTCGAGCAGGAGCGCGCCGGATGCGTCAATGCCGCACAGGCGCCCGGTAACGGTCGTGCCGCCGTCCACAATCGACACCTGTTCGCCGCGCATCGCCAGGCGGTCCTGGATCGCGGGCACGCGATCCGCCTGGTCGCCGGCCAGCAACTCCTGGTAGCGGACGTCGAGGCGCGCCAGGAACGCGCGCATGAGGTCGTCGCGATCGACGGGCTGCCCGGTCGCGACGAGGAGGCTGGTCCCTCCCTCCGGGAGATCGGCCACCGGGACGTTCGCGTTGATGCCGACGCCGACGAGGACGGCCGGATGGGCATCCCCCGGAAACGTGCGGGTCTGGATGAGGACGCCGGAGACCTTCTGGCCGTTCAGGAGCACGTCGTTCGGCCACTTGATCCGGGCGGTGAGGCCGTAGCGTTCCTCCAGCGTCGTCACGACGGCGTCCGCGACGAGGATCGCCAGCGGGGTCAGGCGCTGGACCGCGAGCTTGGGTCGCAGGAGGACCGAGTGCAGGAGCGCGGTGCCGGGCGGCGCGACCCATTGCCGGCCGGCGCGGCCGCGGCCGGCGGTCTGGTACTCGGCGACGACCGTCGTGCCCTCGGGGGCGCCGGCGGCGGCAAGCCGGGCCAGCATATCCATCGTGCTGGCGACCACATCGCGGCGGATCAGCGGCTCACCGAGCATGGACCTCAGCCGACGCCTTCGGCCGTGTCGCTCTCATCGCTGGACTCCTCCCGGCGGCGCCAGCGATCGCGCGGCTCCTCCGGGGCGTCCTCTTCCGGGCGCTCCAGCTTGGTGATGCGCAGCTCACGGACGCGGTGCCGCTCGACCGCCAGGATCTGGACGCGGACGCCTTCGGCCTCGAAGGTGTCTCCCTGGATCGGCAGGCGACCGAGGTGCTTGTGGACAAAGCCGCCAAGGGTGCCAAAGTCGTCGTCCTCCTCGAAGGTGACGTGGAGGGCGTCCTCAACGTCCTCGATCGGCAGGCGGCCGTCGGCGATCAGCGCGCCGTCCTCGGCCAGCTTGAAGAGCGGCGTTTCGGTGTCGTACTCGTCCTGGATCTCACCGACGATCTCCTCGAGGATGTCCTCGATCGTCACGAGGCCGGCCGTGCCGCCATATTCGTCGGCGACGATCGCCATGTGGATCTTCGTGCGCTTGAGCTCGGTGAACAGCTCAGTAAGCTTCTTCGACTCCGGCACGACAAAGGCGGGCCGGATGAGGTCCAGAAGCGGGATGCGGATGGTATTGCCGATGACGAAGGGCAGAAGGTCCTTGACGTAGAGCACGCCGAGGATGCGGTCGATCGACTCCTGGTAGACGGGGATGCGCGAGTGGCCGGCCTTGGTGATGGTGTCGATGAGCTCCTTGGGCCGAACGAAGCGATCAAGGGCGACGATGTCGAGACGCGGCACCATGATGTCGCGGACAGTCATCTCCTCGAGGCTCAAGATGCCGTCGATCATCTCGCGCTCATTCACGCCGATGACGCCGTCGTCAGGCATGAACCGGCGATGGCGTAGCTCCTCTTCGAGGCCGATCGTGTCCGGTAAGGCATCGGGCGCGGGGATCAGGCGGCGGAACAGGCCCGCCGCCCGCTCGACGAACCAGTCGACCGGCGCAAGGAGCCGGGTCGCGCCCCGGCCGCACGCCAGCGCGACGTCGAAGAGGCGGTCCAGCTGCTTGCCGGCGATGGCGCGCGGCAGGGCGAGGCCGAAGATGATGTAGATGACGGCGACAAGCAGGATCGCGAGCCAGCTGAAGTCCTGCTCGGTCGACCGGTCGATGAGGTGCGTCACCTGCCCGGAAGCAATGACGGCGGTGATGATCTGGAGGAAGAGCATCGCGCTCGCGATCGCGCGGCGGGGGTTGACCATCGAGCGCGTGGAGCGGTGACCGCGAACATGCTCACCCGTATCGGGGACCAGGCGTTGGTTGGTCGTCTGGCCGACGACCGTCAGGACAATGCCCGCACCCACGACGACGAGCAGCGCAAGCGCCGCGATCACCAGATGTTGCCAGTCGCCCGAATCCACGAATATCGTCCTTGTCTGTGATGCCTCAGGTGAACAGCGCACTCACGCTAAGGTCCTTGTGCGTGCGCATGATCGCCTCGGCCAGCAGCGGCGCCACGCCCACGACACTGACGCGGCCCGCGCCGTGCGCCGGCAGCGGGATCGTGTCCGTGACGATGACGCGGTCGATGGGCGAGGCCTCCATCTGGTCCAGCGCGTTCGCGGCGAAGACGCCATGAGTCGCGACGACGTGGATGGTCGCGGCGCCCCGCTCCTTGAGCAGCTTGGCGGCCTCGACCAGTGTGCCACCGGTGGAGATCATGTCATCGATGATGACGGCGATCTTGCCATCCACGTCACCGACCATCTCCAGCGTCTCGGTCTTGTCGGCGCCGGGGTGCTGCTTGGAGATGATCGCCAATGAGCCCCCCGCGCGGACGCGGAAATCCTCGGCGCGGGCGACGCCGCCGGCGTCCGGGCTGACGATGACGATCTGGTCGTCGACCTCGCGCCGAAAGGTCCGTGCCAGCATCGGGGTGGCCCGGAGATGGTCGACCGGGATGTCGAAGAAGCCCTCGATCGCCGGGGAGTGGAGGTCGACGGTGAGCACGCGGGTGGCGCCGGCGACGGTGATCATGTTCGCGACCAGCTTGGCCGAGATCGGCTCGCGGCCGGAAGTCTTCTTCTCCTGCTTGGCATAGCCGTAATACGGGATGACGGCGGTGATGCGGGAGGCCGACGCCCGGCGCAGGGCGTCGATCATCAGGAGCAGTTCCATCAGGTGATGGTTGACCGGGTCGGAGGTGGGCTGGATGACGAAGACATCCGAGCCGCGCACGTTCTCTTCAAGCTTGACGCGCGTCTCTCCGTTCCTCCATGTCCCTACAACGGCCCGACCGAGATCGACTTCGAGCTCTGCACAGATCGCTTCGGCGAGCGCGGGGTGCGCATTGCCGGTGAAGACCTGAAGACGTCCGTCCATCGTTCCCGGCTACTCCTTTTCGCCATCGGTCGGGCCGTTCGGATCCTTGGTGAGCGCTTTCTTGCCGATCGGGCGGGCGGGGACGCCGACGACCGTCGTGTTGGGCGGGACGTCCTTCGTCACGACCGAGCCAGCGCCGGTGCGCGCGCGTGCGCCGAGCGTGCGCGGCGCGACGATGACGCTGTCGCTGCCGATGAAGACGTCGTCCTCGATGGTCGTGCGGTGCTTCTGCTCGCCATCGAAGTTCGCGGTGATCGTGCCCGCGCCAATATTGACGCGCTCCCCGACCGTGGCGTCGCCCAGGTAGGAGAAGTGCCCACTCTTGGAGTCCTGGCCCACCGTCGTGTTCTTGAGCTCGGCGAAGTTGCCGATGTGCACGCCGGGGCCGATGACGGAGCCGCCGCGGATGTGCGCGTAGGGGCCGGCGTCGGAGCCGTCCTGCATCGTGGAGTGCTCGATCGTCGACGACTGGATGGTGACGTTGTTGCCGATGATCGCCGTGTCGAGGACCGCGTGGGGGCCGATGCGGCAGCCGGACCCAATCGTCGTCCGGCCGGTGATGACCGTGTGCGGCAGGATGACGGTGTCGGCGCCGATCTCGACGTGATCGTCGATGAAGACGGTGTTCTGGCCGATGATGGTGACGCCGGCGCGCATCAGGCGCATGCGGGTCTGCTCCCGCAGGATGTCGTCGGCCTCGGCCTGCTGGACGCGGTCGTTGACGCCGAGCGCGACGCTCGCCGGGGCCTCGACGGTCTCGATCGGCCAGGGCTCGCCCTCGACGTGCTCCTCCGCCGCCATCGCGACGATATCGGTGAGCAGATACTCGTTGGTGACGGGATCGAGCGTCAGGCGCTCGAGCGCCTCGCGGGCCCAGGCGGTGTCAAGCACCATGATGCCGCTGTTGATCTCGACGATGCCGTCCCGGTAGGAAGGGTTGTCGTTCCTGGCCTCGACGATGCCGGTAACGCGGCCATGCTCGTCGCGATGGATGCGGCCGTAGCTCTGGGCGTCGGGAAGGGCGCAGGTCAGGATCGTGATGCGGGCGCCGCTCGCCTTCGCGCCGGAGTAGAGGCGCGAGACCATGGAGCCTGTCAGGAGCGGGCTGTCACCGAGCAGCGAGACGAGGTGGTCTACATCCGGCGCCGCGTGCAAGGCATGACGCACCGCGTCCGCCGTGCCCCGGGGCGGGTGCTGCACGATCGTTTCAAAAGAGCCCTCCATGCGCAGTATGGAAGGCAACTCCTCCAGGGTCGGGCTAACGACGGCGAACAGGCGATCGGGCATGATCGCCATGCCCGCCCGGATGATGCGCTCGACGATCGGCACACCACCGACGGGGTGCAGATGCTTTGGGGATTGGGACCGCATCCGCGTGCCATGGCCGGCGGCCAGCACGGCGACGGCAACCCGGGACGGACCAGCGTGGAATCCGTTGTCGTTCATCACGAGGGAATCGTCATTTCCAGTGTGCGTTGGGCGAGTTGAAGCGGCCTGCTCGATGGTGATCCACCTCCGCCTGGCGCTTCCAACGTTTCAGCCAACGCCTGGAAGCACGAACGGTGTCGTCCAGATTGACACGCGTCCTGAACAGACTGCATGAAGGCTGGCGGACCAGGATTCGAACCTGGAACAAAGGCTCCAAAGGCCCTTGTGATACCATTTCACCATCCGCCAATGCGGCCACGGCAAGTCTAACGGGAAAGGACCCCGTCGTGCCAGATGGCGAGATTCCCGGACGTTTCGCCTCCCCATCGCATCACCAGCGCGTCCTCGTTCGCGTGCGGCACACGCACCCACCAGCAGGGCCCTGAATCAACGATGATCCACGTGAGCGCCCCGTCGACCAATGAGCAGACCCCGGCGCCGGCGTCCGGCGCGCCGCATCCGACGCTCCGCGTCTGCGTCGCGCTTTTCCGGTGGGCCGGCGACCGGCTGGAGACAGCGACCTCGCTGGCGCACACCCTGCCAAGCGACGCGCCGTTTCCCGATGAGTCGCTCGACGCGGCCGCGCGCCGGATCATCCGCGATTTCGGTCATGTCGACGCCCAGTACCTCGAACAGCTCTACACCTTCAGCCGCCCGCAAGCTGATCGCCGCGAGGTGATCATCAGCTATCTCGGGCTCTTTTCGCCCGAAACGACCAACGACATCAGCGGCTCGCGCATCGCCTGGTCGCCGGCCGGGGCCACGATGCTCGCGGACGAGGTGGAGCATATCGCGCTCGAGTACGCCCTGGTGCGGCTGCGAGCCAAGCTGGGCTACACGAACATCGCCTTTCACCTCGTGCCGGCGACCTTCACGCTGTCCGAGCTGCAGCAAACCTACGAGAGCATCCTCGGGCACGCGGTCGACAAGCGGAACTTCCGTCGTCGCATGATCGCCAGCGGCATCCTGACCGCCACGAACGAGCAGCGGCGCGAGGGTAGTCACCGTCCTGCGGCGCTCTACCGCTTCACGTCGCATGACGACCAGTCTGCCTACCTGACGCCGCCGTTGGTGCCGGCGCAGGACGCGCAACCATCCACCGAAGGAGCCTGACCGGATGTCCCAACGACTTGGCATCGTCGCCGCGCTCAGCAAGCCGGAAGCCGAGGCGCTCGGCGCCACCATCTCGGCGTGGCTGCGAGAGCGGGGGCACACCCCGGTTCCCGAAGCGCAGCTGAACGCGGACGGCGTGGCGGATGTTGATGCGATCATCGTGCTCGGCGGCGATGGCCTGATGATGCGGGCGGCGAACGCCTATCCCGATGTGCCGTTGTTCGGCATCAACTTCGGCAAGGTGGGGTTCCTCGCGCTGGTCGAGCAGAAGGACTGGGAGACGGCGCTCGGGCTGTTTCTAGAAGGGAAGTTCGAGGTCGAAATCAGCTCGACGCTGCAGGCCGACCTCTACCGGGACGGCAACGAATATGACCAGGGGTGGGCGATCAACGACGTGGTCGTCCGCAGCGGCAACCGGATGATTGACATCGAGCTGTACATCGACGGGTATTACGTCAACACCTACCCGGGCGACGGCATGATCGTCTCGACAGCCCGGGGCAGCACGGCCTACTGCATGGCGGCGGGCGGGCCGATCCTTACCGCGGGGGTGCGCGGGTTCGCGATCGTGCCAATCAACTGTCACTCCCCGATCCGTACGCCGATGGTGGCGTCCGAGGAGGGCCTGATCGAGCTGATCGCGACGAACGACCATGAGGGCTCGCTGATCCTCGACGGGCAGGCGACGATGGCGGTGCGCAGGAACGATCTGGTGAAGATCCGGCGGGGGCAGCACACGTTCCAGCTGGTGAAGGTCGGCCAGACGAGCTTCTACGACGCGATCCGGGAGAAGTTCAACTTCCAGATCCGCCCGGACGCGATCCCGACGCGCCTGGCGCACCCGCACCTGAAGGACCTCGACGACGCGACCGTGCGTGCGTAGCGAGCTTCACACGGCGGAACGCAGCGGGACAGGGGCGACCATTCAAGGTCGCCCCTCCAGATGTCCATGCGTCGTTATTGTCAGGCTGCCAACGCACATAACTTGGCCGGTGGCCACCTAAGGGCTTTGCGGGGCCGATCTCCTTGATCTGGCGGGGATTTGCTTAGGTGGCCAGGTTGTTCGGGGAAACGTGGCCGCCTGGGCGATGTTATGGAAGGCTGCCCAGATGGCCAAGTAATGGATATAGGGGTGGTTGGCCAGGTGGGCCGGCCACCGCCCGCAGCTGCGGCTCGCAGAGGCGCCCGCAGGGGCGCCCGCGGGGGCAGGGCCGACCGTACGGCATCAAAGCGGCGGGTCGCCTAGCGACTGGTGAGCTCGGAGGCGGCGGCGGTGTCGAGGAGCACCTCGAGGCGGCTGCCGGCGAGGCGGAGCCACGAGCCGGGAACGTCAGCAGTCAGCGGCCCTTCGAGCGTTTCGCGGACGATGCCGGCCTTGGCCTTGCCGGAG
>DATLHE010000333.1:0-9710 GCA_035540335.1 Thermomicrobiales bacterium
AGAGGATGGCGATCAGCCCGCGCAGCGCGTAGGTCCACCAGTAGCGCGACATCACACCCAGCATTGCCTCTCCTCTCCGCAGTCGAAGGCCGCTACCCTACCACATGCCCGTCCGCTCCGAGCCTGTGCCGCACCCAGGAACCCGACTCATTCCGAGCGCGTCGAAGACACCTACGCGAAGCTCTGATCCCCTCCGGGCATGCGCGTTGGTGTGCCTGCCTCCCTCGCACGCAACAGCCCCACGTCGTAGAGGCGCACGCCCTGCGAGGTGCGCCTCTGCCGCCCCAGATGGCCACCACACCCCATATCCATAAACGTGGCCATCTGGGCAGACTTCCATAACATCCACCCAGGCTGCCAGGTTTCAGGAACAACCTGGCCACCTAAGGAAACCCGCGCCAGATCAAGGAAATCGACCCCACAAACCCCTTAGGTGGCCACCGGCCAGGTTGTTGTACTTGGCAACCTGACAATAACTCCCAAATCTCCCCGCTCAGAGGGCGTGCCGGGCCGCCGCGCCCGGCTCCACCGCCGGCTCGAATGCCATCCAGACGTACCGCCGCCACAGGTAGAGCCCCGACAGCCCGAGCAGCAGCGCGCTGCCGGCCATCACGATGTGTTGCCCGATCACCTGCGAGAGCAGGGAGATCAGGATCGTCGCGAACGGCATCACGCCGTTGAAGGAGAGGGTGTTCAGGCTCAGCACCCGCCCCCGGATCTCGTCCGGCGCCAGCTGCTGCAACCGGGTCATGATCTGCGAGTTGCCCGACGAGAACGCGAACCCCGCGATCGCCACCCCCGGCATCGCCAGCAACGGCGAGGGCGCCAGCGCCAGCCAGGCGATGCCGATCGACAGGCCGGCGAGCGCGATCTTCAGCCGCCGCGCCGCCGCCGACTCCAGCCGGCTGCCGCGCAGCAGCGTCAGCGCCCCGATCAGCGAGCCGACGCCCAGCACCGAGAGCATGATGCCGACCCAGCTGTCGCCGCCGCCGAGCACGTCCGTCACATACAGCGGCAGCAGCACCAGCAGGTTCGGCGAGACAAAGAACGAGATCACGCCCTGGAGCACGATCAGCCCCATAATTCCCTCGTTCGCCCGCACGTACTGGATGCCGTCTTTGAGGGCGCTCAGGCCGGAGGCCCCCTTCACCGTCCGCGCCCGCGGCGCCATGATCTTCCGGAGCCCGACCAGCGTCGTGATCGGGGCCAGGAGCGTGAAGGCGTTGACGATGAACGCGCTCGCCAGCCCCAGCGCCCCGATCGCGGTCGCCGCCAGCGCGGGCCCGACGATGCGCGTCGAGTTGAACGACGCCGAGTTGAGCGCGATTGCCTGCGGCAGGTCCTCTCTCGGCACCAGCTCGGAGACGAACGCCTGGCTCGCGGGCAGCTCGAAGGCAACGATCGTGCCCGCGAGGGCGGCCAGCACGAGGATATGCCAGTACTCCATGCTGTCCGTGGCGATCAGCCAGGCATACACCAGCGACAACACGCCGAGCAGGCTCATCGTGACGATCAGGATGTGGCGCCGGTCGAAGCGGTCGGCGAGGACGCCGCCACTGAGGCTGAAGAGGAGCAACGGGATCGCGGAGACGACGTTGATCGCGCCGATCGCCAGCGCGGAGCTGGTCAGCGAGAGCACGACGAGCTGCGTGCCGACCGACTGCATCCATGTCCCCGCGAGGGCGACGATCTGGCTCAGCCAGTAGCGCCGGAACGGCGCATTCTGCAGCGAGGTGGGCAGGCGGACGTCCCGCAGCCCCGCGAGGCGCGGCGGGCGCAGGCGCCCCGGCCGGCCAACCTGCGGCGCCGTCCGGAAGCGGAACCGGCGACGCCGCGCGGCCTCGGCACCGTCGGGCGCGGCAGCGTCGAGCGCCCCGTTCATCTCCCCGGGCCCCGGCAAGGCCTCATCTGGCGCAGCGACCGGCTCCTCCGGCGGCGATTCCGGGATCCTGTCTGCGGTCATGATCTGTGTGTCCCCTCGCTGCCCGTGCTCCGCGGCCCTCCTGCGGATGGATTGGCATTATCACCGATGACCCGCGCGGGGGACAGGCACGCGACGATCAGATGCCGGTCGGCGGCGCCGGGGTGCCGCGCCGCCGCAGCGAGAACGACCGCCCCTGCATCGTCCGCGCGTCGAACGCGAGCATGAACGCCATCACCGTCACCGCCGCCGCGACGATCACGAGCAGGATCGCCGTCACGCTGACCAGCTTGGATGCGTCCCACTGCTCCTGCGCGATCCCGAGGAAGCCCCAGACGAACACCAGCGTGTAGACGGCGTCGTGGAAGAAGAAGCCGACCCCCGCCGCGACGAGCACGCTCGCGAGCAGGAAGATGACCGACCAGCCGCGGAGCCCGAAGGGCCCGCCGTCCCAGCCGCCATACCGCATCCAGACCTGTACGTTGGCGAGGATGGCGACCGAGATCCAGCCGGCGTAGACGCTGAACGGCGTCCAGACCACCAGCCGCTCCGCGACGCCGACCTCCGGGCCGTTCTTTCCACGCCGCCGCACCACGGCGTAGATGCCGATCAGCGCGGCAAGCAGCACCGCCATCGTGATCAGCGCCGCCCCGAACTGCTCCCAGTGCCAGAAGAAGAGCCAGGCGATGTTCGCCAGGTTCGCGACGAGGAAGAACGGCCCCACCGCCTGCACCCGCGGGTTGTTGCGCCCGGCCGGCAGGAAGCCGTAGACCACGAAGACGAAGAGCAGCAGGTAGATGATTCCCCAGATCGAGAACGCCCAGCCGGCAGGCTGGAAGGGCACCGCCGCCCGGTCCGCGATGTCGCCCGTGGTCTGGTCGTTGAACGGGACCCAGTTCGCCAGCCAGTTGATCAGCACCACGGCCGCGAGGCCCACGAGGTTGATCAGCGGCCAGAACCACGAGCTGTCTCGGCTGACATAGCTGCGCGGCTGCGCCGGGGAGCCGACGCTCCGGTCACGCGAGATGAACGGGATGCGCCGCCCGGGCCCGGCCTGCGCGGGGGCGGGAGCGGGCGGCGCCCCCAGATCGACCCGGACCGGCTCGGTCCGCGCCTCCGCCGCCTGCTCGGGCCCGGCGTCGGGCGAGAGCTCCTCGTGCGGGGTGTCCGCCTCCAGCGCGTCGCCGGCGTCGAGCGCGTCCTCGCGGAGCTGATCGTCCGCGGGCGACGATGCCTCGGGCTGATCCGGTTGTTGGGAGCGATCCTGCATCGGTTCGTTGCCTGTTCTGTGCTCGCCGTCGTGTCACGGCCGCTGCGTCAGTCCCCGTCAGGATACCGGGGCCGCGCTCGGTTGCTCAACCATCGCCGGAGGCATCACCCCGGCCGGCAGGTAACCCGGCGCCCGCCGCGCCATCGTCGCCTGCTCGAAAGCGTACGCCAGCCGGATCAGCGTCGCCTCGGAAAACGCCGTGCCGATGAAGGAGAGCCCCAGCGGCAGGCCGGCGTACATGCCTGCCGGCACCGTCACGATCGGGTAGCCCGCGACCGCGGCGGCCGTCGAGCTGCCGCCGATGTGATGGTCACCGTTGACGAGGTCGATCTTCGGCGCCGGTGCGTTCGTCGGCGCCACCAGCGCGTCGAGCCCGTGCTCGGCGTGGAGGGCGTCGATCCCCTCCGTGCGCGACCAGCGCTGCAGCCGCGACCGGGCGGCGACGTACTCCGGGTCGCTCCGCGCGCTCTTCTCCAGCGCCATCTCGAGGATGTCCTGCCCGAACCACGCCAGCTCCTCAGCCGCGTGCGCGCGGTTGAAGGCGACGATGTCCGCCAGCGAGCGGATCGGGAACGCCGGGTCGAGGTAGCCGTCGATATAGGCCGCGATGTCCGGCGCCAGGTCCCACAGCATCGCCTCCAGCCCGTCGCGGCGCTGGCAGTAGTCCTCCCGCGGCGGCATGGCGACCGGGTCGACCAGCTCGGCGCCCGCGTCGCACAGCGCCGCCAGCGCGGCCTCGAAGACGCCGTCCGCGGCATCGCTGAACCCGGCCGCCGAGCGCAGCACGCCGATCCGCGCGCCGCGCAGCGCCCCGGCGTCGAGCCCGGCCGCAAAGTCGACCGCCACCGTGCCCGCCGGCCGCGCGGGGTAGGTCACGCCCGTGCCGTCGCCCGCCCCGTGCGCCGGGTCGTCCGGATCGTCGCCGGCGAGGACGCTCAGCAGCGCCGCCGCCTCGGCGACCGTCCGCGCCATCGGCCCGGCGGTGTCCTGCATGCGCGAGATCGGGATGATGCCGGCGCGGCTGACGAGGCCGACCGTCGGCTTGATGCCGACCAGCCCGCAGGTGCCGGAGGGGGAGACGATCGAGCCGTTGGTCTCCGTGCCGACCGCCAACGGCGCGTAGCTCGCGGCGACCGCCACCGCCGCGCCGGAACTCGAGCCGGAGGGGGTGCGGTCGAGCTGGTAGGGGTTCAGCGCCTGCCCGCCCCGCGCGCTCCAGCCGCTGACGGACGGCGAGCCGCGGAAGTTCGCCCACTCCGAGAGGTTCGTCTTGCCGAGGATCACCGCCCCGGCCGCGCGCAGCCGCCGGGCGACGAACGCGTCGCGCCGCGGGATCGCGCCCACCAGCGCCAGCGACCCCGCGGTCGTCTGCATCCGGTCGGCCGTCGCGATGTTGTCCTTCAGCAGCACCGGGATGCCGTGCAGCGGCCCGCGCGAACGCCCCGCCGCCAGCTCGGCGTCCAGCGCATCGGCGATCTCCAGCGCGTCCGGGTTGACCTCGATCACCGCGTGGAGCGCCGGGCCGGTGCGGTCCAGCGCCGCGATGCGGTCGAGCGATGCCTGCACGACGTCGCGGCTCGTCACCTCGCCAGCGTCGAGCGCCGCGCGCAGGCGGCCGGCCGAAATCTCTTCGATCATCACCATCGAACCTCCGGCCACACCGCGCCCTGACCCCTGCGGCGACGGCGGCCGTCTTTGTCTCCATGGCAGCGGAAGGCCGTCACCAGCCCCCGGCTCCCTACGTCACACCCTGCGTCTCCGTCCCGGTTCCAGACGCATTGTCGCACGGCGCGCCCCGGCCCGTGATCACTCGCCCGGCGGCGCCCACTCCTCCTCGGGCGCCTCCTCCGTCCACGGCTCGTCCTCGCCCTCCCAGTCACCCCCCGTGCCGTCCGACGGCGCCACCTCGTCGTACGGCTCCTCGTCGGGCGCCGGCATCTCCACCTCGCCCAGCGGCGGCTCGTCGAGATACCCCGGCGCCTCGCGCACGTCCAGCGCCCGCTCCACGCCGTAGGCGAGGCGGATCAGCGTCGCCTCGCTGAACGCCCTCCCGAACAGGTGCATCCCCGCCGGCAGCGCGTTGTAGCGCCCGATCGGCACCGTGATCGACGGATACCCGGCCACGGCGGCCAGCTGCGCCGACGAGCCGGTGAACGCGTCGCTGTACGGGTCGATCCGCGTCGCCAGCCCGGCGGTGGGCGCGACCAATGCGTCCAGCGCGTGCCCGTCCATCGCCTGGTCGATCCCCTCGTCCCGCGCCATCGCCAGATTCCGCGTCAGCGCCGCGAGGTAGACGTCATCCCGGATCGTGCCGGCCTCGAGCGCCGCCTCGAGCACCTCCTGCCCGCTGTAGCGCAGCTCTTCGTCGGCGTGCTCGGCGTTGAAGCGGACGATGTCCGCCAGCGAGGCGACCGGCCCGTCCGGCATGTACCCGGCGATGAACTGCTCGATGCCGTGCGCGAACTCCGTCAGCAGCACGATCCCCTCGTTGCCGCTGGTGGCGAGCAGCTCCGTCGCGCCGATGTAGATCTCGTCGACGATCTCCGCGCCGGCCTCCCGCATGGCGACGATGGCGTCCTCCATCAACGTGTCGACGTAGGGATCGAACCCGAACAGCGATCGGCAGACGCCGATCCGCGCCCCGCGCAACCCGTCCGGGTCGAGCGCCGCCGTGTAGTCGACGCCCCCGGCGGGCACCGGCGTCCCGCTCGTCCACGCGGCGGGCGCGTACCCGGCGAACTCGCCGTGCGCCCAGTCGTCCGGATCATGCCCGGCGAGTGCGGTCAGCAGCAGCGCGGCGTCCTCGACGTTGCGCGCCATCGGCCCCGGCGAATCCTGGGTGAACGAGATCGGCAGCCCGCCCTGGCGACTGACAAGGCCGACGGTCGGCTTGATGCCGACGACCCCGCACGCGGCGGCGGGGCAGAGGATCGACCCGTCCGTCTCCGCCCCGATCGCCAGCGGCGCGTAGCTCGCCGCCACGGCGACGGCCGACCCGGAGCTGGACCCCCACGCGGAGTGGCTCAGCACGTACGGGTTGCGCGTCTGCCCGCCCCGGGCGCTCCAGCCGCTCGCGCCGCCGTTGCCCTTGAAGTTGGAGAATTCGGTGAGGTTCGTCTTGCCGAGGAGGAGCGCCCCGGCGTCGCGGAGCCGCTCGATCAGGAACGCGTCGCGCACGACCGCGTTCTCCGCCAGCGCCAGCGATCCCGCCGTCGTCCGCATCCGGTCGGCCGTCGCGAAGACGTCCTTGACCAGCACAGGGATGCCGTGCAGCGGCCCGCGCACGCGCCCGTCGCGCGCCTCCTCGTCGAGCCGCGCGGCGATCTCCAGCGCGTCCGGGTTGACCTCGATCACCGCGCCCAATGCGGGCCCGGTACGGTCCAGCGCCGCGATACGGTCGAGCGCGGCCTGCGTCAGCTCCGCGACGGAGAACGACCCCGCGTCAAGCCCGCGCCGCAGCGAGGCGACGCTCGCCTCCTCGAGCATGTCCGCCGCGGCCACGGCCGGCGCCGGGGTCGCGCGCGGCGCCGGCGTCGACACGGTGCGGACCGCGGGCGACGTCGGGGTAGGCGTCGGCTGGTCCGTGGTGACAGTTTCGCGCGCCGAGTCGAGCAGCCCGGACGTCCAGGCGACGACCCCGACGACTCCCGCCGCGGCCGCCCCACCGGTGGCGCTCAGGACCTCACGCCGGCTCATGCCGGAACGCCGGGAGCGGGGTGGGCGGGGCGAGGGTGACGATCGGTGGGACATGAGAACGGGTTCCACGAGGGACGCCGGTTCCGCGGCTCGCGCGCCACCCCCAGCTGGTGCGCGCGAGCCGCCTACGGCATCCCGTGAAGCATGCCCGCCGGGCGGCATGATGCGGCAAGAACAGGTGCGGCGGGCGGGTGCTTCGTACGAACAAAGCATACATGAGGGCGCCCGCACGGATGCGTGCGGGCGCCCGTCTGGAGCCTGAAACGAGGGCCGCGGTTACTCGAGGTCGCTGGCCCGGAGGTCGGCGACGATCTCCGCCTCCTCGGCGCCGCCGAGGAACGCGCGCGTCAGCCGCCGGCTGACGTCCCGCAGCGTCGCCGCCAGCGGCTGCGCCGGGGCGTCGACGACCTCGTAGACCACGCCGCTCGCGTCCAGGTCGGCGGTGAAGAGGTCGAACTGCAGCGTGCGGTGCTCCGGCGCGTTCGCCGTGCGCACCAGCAGCAGCGGCACGTCGATGATCGCCGAGAAGGTCACCGGCGTCCGCAGCGCGTAGTGATCGGCGTGCGTCAGCGGCAGTCCGAAGCGCTCCGTCACCCAGCTGCGCCACGCGACCGGCGCGTTCGCCAGCTCGATCGACCAGTCGATGATCGGGTCGATCGCGACGATCGCCCCATACACGCCCGGCCGCGCTCCGGCCGTCACCAGCGCCAGCGTGCCGCCGTACCCGGCGCCGATCAGCGCCAGCTTCGCCGCGTCGATGCCCGCCTGCGCCCCGAGCGCCCGTCCGGCCTCCGCCAGATCCGACGCCTCGATCTCGGTCGTCGCCAGCTCGCGCAGGTCATCCTCGATGGCCGCGCCGAACCCGCTCGCGCCGTGGATCACCGGCGTCAGCACCGTCAGCGCGGTGCTCGCCAGCGCCTGCTCCTCGATCTGGAACTCGCCGCGCCGCGTCTGCAGCGGACCGTCCGGCAGGTAGACGAGCGCGGGCACCTTCCCGGCGACGCCGCTCGTCTGGTAGAGCATGCCGGAGAACTGCTCCTCCGGCCCGACCTCGAACTCGAACGGCACCGGCTGCTGCAGGCGCTGCCCGGTCACGGACGGCGCGCCGGGCACCTGCACCATCGTCCGCTCGGTGTCGGCGAGGTTGTCCTGCGCGATGAACCCGAACGGCCGCTGCGGCGCGGAAAAGCCGTAGGCCACGCGCTTCTCGGCCAACCAGCGCGGGTAGCGCGCCACCCCCTCGCCGGGATCGATCGCGATCGAGCTCGACGCGTGCAGCCCGCGCTCGCAGAGCACGGTCGTGAACCCCTCGGTGCGGACGTAGACCAGCCGGGCCTCCTTCTGCGCGAAGCGCGGCTCCGTCTTGTCGCCGGACTCGCGCGTTACCGTCCAGCCGGCCTTGTTGTCGGCGTTGATGACCGAGATCGAGAGCCAGTCGTTCTCCCGCGTCACATACGCGATGAGGTTGCGCCCCGGCACCCACTCCAGCGAGTGCCGGACGGCGCTCGTCTTCTCGGCGGTCAGGTTCGTCAGCTCGCCCTTCTCCAGCGAGAAGACGAGGATGTCGGCGTGGTCCGGGCCGTCCAGACGCTGCCGGGTGAAGGCCAGGAACTTGCCATCGCGCGACCAGACCGGCTCGCGGTCGTTCGACGCGCTCCAGGTCAGCAGCTCCAGCGCGGAGGCGTCCTCCCCGTGCGCCGGCGCGAGGGCGATGACGTCGCGCCCGTCGATCGTGCTCGTGAGGGCGAGGATCTCGCCGTCCGGCGACCAGCGCGGCGAGCGGTCGGCGCCGGCGTGGTCGACCAGCAGCCGCGGCGCGGCCACCGGCGCCTCCGTGAGCGCCTCCGGCGCGGGCGTCGCCTCGACGACGGCGTCCACCGCGCCGCCCTCGTCGGTCACCGTGTCCACGGCCTCGACCTGCGTCTCCGCGCCGGTGTCGGCGTCCGTCTCAACGGCGTCAGCGGTGTCGTCGGCCAGCGCCTCCGGCGCGGCAACGGCCGATTCGGGCTCGGATGGTGCCCCGGTCACGCCGCTCGGCACCAGCCAGACCGCCGTGCGGTCACCCTCCGGGTGCAGGCCGGTGACGGCGATCGTCGTGCCGTCCGGCGACCACTGCGGGCCGCGCAGGATCCGCCCGGAGTCCGGGTCGCGGTCCTCGATCGGGGTGAACGGCAGGTCGAGCGCGCGCGGCTCGCCGCCGTCGGTCGGCGAGAGCCAGAGGCGGGTCGCACCGTCACCGTCCTCGAGCAGGTAGGCCAGCCAGGCGCCGTCCGGCGATGCCTCCGGCGCGCCGGGGAGGGCAAAGGTCGACGCATAGAACGCGTTGGTCGCATCGGCGCGCTCGTCGGCCGCCTCTACCGCCTCGGTCACCGTCTGGGTGGGCTCGACGGCCTCGGGCGCGGTCGCCTCCGGGTCCTGCTCGTCCGCGGTCGCCGGCGGGGTGCGCGTGGTTGTGGTGTCCGTCATTGAACTGTCTTTCACTCCTGAGCCGCGATGAGCATGCGTCGATCGTTCAGGTGTCGGGCGTCCCGGCGAATCGTACACCGATCACGCCAGCCGACAGCCGGCCGGCGTTCAGTCCCGCATAGTGTACGACGCAACGCCGCTTCGCTCCGGCATCCGCTATGATGCGCGGGCCGACCCTTCGCCCTTCGCCCACCGGATGACGCCCATGCCGACGCTCCCCACGCTGCTCACGTTCGCCGTGGCGGCAACGCTGCTGATCATCGTCCCGGGTCCCAACGTCATCTACATCATCACCCGCGGCATCGATCAGGGCCGCCGCGCGGCCGTCGTCTCGGCGCTGGGCGTCGAGGTCGGGAT
>DATLHE010000334.1:0-2904 GCA_035540335.1 Thermomicrobiales bacterium
GTAACCAACCACGTCGCAGCCCCGCACCCCGGCCGAGCCCATCGGGCGCGAAGCGAAGGGCCCGCCCGGGTGAGTTCCCGCAGGGAACGAAAAGCGGAGCGACCCCTTCGCTTCTCGCGCCAAGGCGCTCTGCCATTGCGAGCCCTTGATGTGCGGGGCCGTCCGCGAACCACATCTTTCGACGAAGGAACGGCTCTCCGCCCCGGTAGCGCCGGGTCTTGTGCCGCACCTGTGGCCGACCGCGAGTACAAGACCCGGGGCTACTGGGGCGAACGATCGCGGCAGGTTTCTGACGCTGCGCCCGGCGATGGGGGGCGGCCACAGGTGCGGCACAAGACCCGGCGCTACAGGCGGTTCGCGGAAGGCCCCCGGACACAAGGTCCGGGGCTACGAGGGGGCGCTTAACCTATCACCTTCTCCGCGGGCTCAAGGGCGGTGATGACGGATTCCATCGACTCGGCCAGGCCCTTGTAGCTCATGATGAAGTCCTGGTTCCACGGGCCGATCTGCCCGGCCTTGATGGCGGGGTGCTGGGCGAACGTCGGCAGGTCCTTGAGCGCGTCGTCCTCGATGTCGCTGCGCCAGCTGTTCATCACCACGTCGGACGGGTACTTCAGCGCCTGCTCCCAGCTCAGCTCGTCCCAGAACACCATGCTTGGCGACTCGGGCGAGATGATCCGCACCCCCAGGTGCTGGAACAGCGCGAGATCGCCCCACGCCTCCGGGACCGCGACGTAGAGGACGTCCTGTCCCGCCCAGATGAAGCTGAACGCGATGTCGTTCTTCTCCGCGGTGAGTGCCTGCAGGCGTGCCGAGGCGTCCTCGTACGCCGCCTTGTCCTCGGCCGGCTCGGAGGCCGCGGCGTCCGGGTCGATCGACAGCGCCAGCTCATGGAATCGCTCCACGGCCATGTCCGCACGCTGGGTGGCGGAGATGGCGACGATCGGGGCGACCTTCCGCGCCTGCTCAAGGATCTTGGGGTCGATGCTCCAGTAGTCCTGCGGGTCGTCTGGCGCCCACGTCAGCGTCACGATGAGATCCGGCTGGACGGCGACCAGCTTCTCGACCTCCAGCGGCGTCGTGGCGTTGCCGACGACCTCGACCGCGTTGGGATCAATCCGCCCGCCGGCCGCGCCGAAGTCGCCGGTATCGGTCGCGTTCCAGCCGAAGACGGCGACGGGGCGGATGCCCATGTCGCACAAGGGAGCGGCGGCGTTGATATCGGCGGCGATGCGGACCGGCGTCTCCGCCAGCGTCGCGGTGACGCCCTTGTCGTCGGTGAAGGACCAGCCCGACGCGGCGGGCGAGGCGGAGGGGGTCTGGGCGAGCGCCGCCGGGGCCGCGGCGGTGAGCGCGAGGCCCGCCGCGCCACCGAGGAAGCGGCGCCGGGAGCTCCTCGGTGCCTGCGGGCGAGATGTCTGGGATCGATCCACGCGTCATCCTCTCACTGGACTCAAATCCGACCAAAACAGTCGGAAAGGAGTCTAGCGGGAGGGTTGGACGTGTGCAATGACGTTGGGCATCGTCGCCGGATTCGTCAGGGGAGCTTGATGCGCATCTTGCCTGCGGGCGTCGCGGCGTCGTATGGGGCTTCCTCTTCGGCGATCACGGCAAGGCCGTCGCGCTCCAGCCCCTGCGCCAGCTCGACGAGCCACGGCATGTGCTCGTGCGAGAAGTCCTCGCGCAGGAGCGGGCCGAGATCCTCGATCGCGACGCCGGCGTGGGCGTGATCGCGGTCGCGCAGGGTGTCGACGATGCGCCCACGGAAGTATCGGTTCGTCTGCTTGAAAGGCACGGCCTCCTTGCGGCGGCCGTTCTTCGCGTTGTCGGCCAGCGCGGCCTGGATGTCGGGCCACGCCGCGCACTCCTGCTGCAGCGGGCAGACGATGCAGAGTGGCTTGCGGGCCGTGCAGTGCAACGCGCCGAACTCCATCAGCCCCTGGTTCCAGTTCCAGCCGTCGCCCGGGGGGACGACCTCGGCCGCGATCGCCAGCACCTCGCGGTCGTTGGCCGCCGGCGCGGGGACGTCGACGCCGACGAAGATCCGATGCAGCACGCGGCGCATGTTGGTGTCGATGAAGGGGACATCCTGCTCGAAGGCGAAGCAGGCGATCGCCCCGGCGGTGTAGGGGCCGATGCCGGGGAGCTTGAGCAGCTCCTCGACCGTCTCCGGGAATGTGCCGCCGCGCTCGACGACGGCCTGCGCGGTGCGCTGCAGGTTGACGGCGCGGCGGTTGTAGCCAAGCCCCTTCCAGAGGCGGATGACCTCGGCGGTCGGCGCGGCGGCGAGGTCGTGGACGGTCGGGAAGGTCGCGAGCCACTGCTCGAAGTAGGGGATGACGCGGTCGACCTGCGTCTGCTGGAGCATGACCTCGGAGACCATGATCCGGTAGGGGTCGCGCGTCTCGCGCCATGGCAGGTCGCGGCGGTTGGCGTGCCACCAGGCCAGCAGGTCGGCGCGTACGGCGGGGATTTTGTCGGTGATGGAGGGGGGAATGTGCGGCTCGTTCATTGGGGGAAGTGTAGCGGCAAACACGGGTGCAGGTATTATCCTCGGCCACCCAGGGCCGAGGCTACCGGTTGCGGCGCCCGACCAGCAATGACCCTGAGCGTGAGCGAAGAACCCTCGGGGAAAGGCGTGGCATGGGCGAGTGCGATCACCATCTGCCGCGTCGCGGCAGCGGCTTCGCCGAGTGATTCCTACGCTTCGCTCTGGACAGGCTCTCCGGCTGCGACCTCAGGATGACGGTGGGTTGGGTGCGCCGCAGTGAGACCAGGCCGGGTCGGTGGCGAACGCCGCTTCGCGTCGGGTTCCCCGGCCAAAGGCCCGCCATGGCCGAGGCTCACCCGAGGGCTCGCTTCGCTTCTCGCCGGCATTGCCGGCTCGGCCGGGCGACCCTTTGC
>DATLHE010000335.1:0-2950 GCA_035540335.1 Thermomicrobiales bacterium
TCGACCAGCAGTTCGAGAGGTTCCGGCAGGACAACGCCCGCGAGCCGACCGACACCGAGGCGGCGAAGATCCGCGAGTGGGCCCTGGCCAACGTGCGCGGCACGGTGCAGGCCGACATCCTGAAGGAGGACCAGGGGCAGAACACCTGCATCTTCTCCACCGAGTTCAGCCTGAAGGTGATGGGCGACATCGCCGAGTACTTCGTGCACCACGGCGTGCGCAACTTCTATTCGGCCAGCATCAGCGGCTATCACATCGCCGAGGCCGGCGCCAACCCGATCAGCCAGCTCGCCTTCACGCTGTCGAACGGCTTCACCTTCGTCGAGGCCTATCTCGCGCGCGGCATGCACATCGACGACTTCGCGCCGAACCTGAGTTTCTTCTTCTCGAACGGCATGGACCCGGAGTACACGGTGCTCGGCCGCGTGGCCCGGCGGATCTGGGCGGTGGCGATGCGCGAGCGCTACGGCGCCAACGAGCGCTCGCAGAAGCTGAAGTACCACGTGCAGACCAGCGGCCGCAGCCTGCACGCGCAGGAGATCGCCTTCAACGACATCCGCACCACGCTGCAGGCGCTGATCGCCATCTACGACAACTGCAACTCGCTGCACACCAACGCCTACGACGAGGCGATCACCACGCCCACCGAGGAGAGCGTGCGCCGCGCCATGGCGATCCAGCTGATCATCAACCGCGAGTGGGGGCTGGCGAGGAACGAGAACCCGGGCCAGGGCGCCTTCATCATCGACGAGCTGACGGAGTTGGTCGAGGAAGCGGTCCTCAAGGAATTCGAGAACATCGCCGAGCGCGGCGGCGTGCTCGGCGCGATGGAGACCGGCTACCAGCGCGGCAGGATCCAGGAGGAGAGCATGCACTACGAGATGCTCAAGCACACCGGCGAGCACCCGATCATCGGCGTGAACACCTTCCGCAACCCGCACGGCGAGGCCGAGAAGCCGATCGCGCTGGCACGCTCGACGCAGGAGGAGAAGCAGTCCCAGCTGGTCCGCCTGGGCGAGTTCCATCAACGCCACGCGTCCGCGGCGCCTGCGATGCTCGAGCGGCTGCGGCAGGCGGTGATCGACAACCGCAACGTGTTCGAGGTGCTGATGGACGCCGTGCGGGTGTGCTCGCTCGGCCAGATCACCGCCGCGCTGTTCGAGGTCGGCGGGCAGTACCGCCGCAGCATGTGACCTCGCGGCCCGTGCGGCGGCGCGCACGGAGACGATCGACCACGAGGGCCGCCAGGCCCAGCCCAAACAGGGCCCATGTCGACGGCTCGGGAACGGCCGTGACCGTGGGAACGCCCACATCCGCGAAGACGGCAAGGTCGAGGTTCGAGATGTCGTACCGGGTGCCGCGGACGAGCGAGACGCCGTTCATCAGATCGGGGATCAGGTCGGCGCCGGCCCGAGGCGGCTTGTTGCCGAAGTGCTTGTAGTTCCCGAAGGTCAATGGAACCGGTCCACCATACAGCGCGACGGCCTTCGGACCGGTGAAGAAGAAGTTGCCGTTCTCGAAGGACGTGTGCACGTCGAAGGTCGATGCGATGGAGCCGGGCAGTTCTCCGGTGGTCGGGTCGCGGGCGCCGTTGAACGCGAAGACATGGCCGAACTCGTGCAGGAACACCGACATCGCGTCGACCCCTCCGACGGGAACGAGGGCCGTGCGCCCGAAGGGGTCGGGATCGAACCACAGGTCGTCGGCGAGGAAGCTCGAGCCGAGGATGAAGATGACGTCGGGCGTCGTGCCGTTCGGGTCGACCCCGGTTCGCAGCTCGCTCGTGGCTCCCTGCTCGACGATGCGGATCGGCCCTGCGCTGCCGACGGTCCCGGAGGCCAGGCTGCCACCGAGAGCCGTCGGCACGGCAGGATCGAACTGCACCAGCACCTCGAGGCTCGCGCTGCCGGTCAGGTGGCGGGACCAGTCGTCTCCGGCGGCGCGCGTATGGGACACGATCCCGTCGTAGAAGGAACCGAACTGCCCGCCCGGATCGTCGAACGTCACGGGGTAGGTGAGGTCCGCCTTGGCACCGACCGCCGCGCCGACCAGGACGAGCACGAGACCCGTGAGGGCGCGCGGCACGGCGTGGAGCGTGACGGGCATGGCGATCCTCCGTTCGCGACCTGGATCCCGCGCCAGGAGGCGCGCACAGTTTGCGAGCCGGGCCTGGGGCGGTCAAATCCCTACGTCGGACACAGGCGGTGCTTGCAATGGGGCGGATCCGCGGGAACTTCGCGTGCCGCGCAGCCGCTCCGGCACGCCATGCCGAGCCGGGGTGTCGAGGCCTTGATCTGATACGCTGAGCCCGGCATGTATGACGAGAACCAGACGTTCGTCCCCGAGTCCTTCGTGGCCCTCTATGAGGACAGCCGCAAGCGGCTGACGATCGCCAAGGCCGACCTTGCGCAGCGCAGCGAGTTCTGCGAGGACTTGGCCCACCTGATCATCGATGCCTGCTCGATGGCCCACTTCCGCAACGGCGTGGACACGGAGCAGGTGCTCGAACGGTCGCTGCACGGACTGCTGGGCGCGGACTCGGGCGTCCGTGCGGACGAGGCGCGGTGGGTCACGCGTCGCGCCGCCGAACTGCTGGGCTGGGAGTGGCCCTCCCGTCTCGATGCGCCGTCGCCCGCCTCGCGCGGCGCGCTTCCGCGCTAGCGCCGCCGCTGCCGATCGACGGCCCTTCACGGGCCTCGCCCGTGTAGCAGAGGAGGCCGCGCCACGGCGCGGAGAGGGCAGGCAAGACGACGCCAGCTCCTACGGCGCCGCTGCGCTGGAAGGCGTCCCGGGACTCGGGGCTGAACCCGGCGGTCGGTGGGCGGCGAGGCCAGGGACACCGGCAAACCGCGCGTTGCCCGCGAGTTTTCTTCCATTTCGGAACATCGTCCTAGCCGGTCCGGGGTCGTGTCGCCACAGTCTGCCCGACTCGTTTCGAACAGACGGATGG